>ONHI01000198.1 GCA_900317565.1 uncultured Eubacteriales bacterium | reverse complement strand
CGGATTCCTCCGCGGGCAATACCGTCTACGAGGACAAGCGGCTGCAGATGCGGTTTACGGTCGAACCCGGCAGGCGCCGCATCACCTGCCACTTTGAGCGCTTCTGGAAGGACAAGCCGTTCGACTGCGACATCACGCTCCGCCAGCCGGACATGGATTCCATGGTCATCGCCACGCCCTGGGACAGGGACGGACACTTCTACTACAACCAGAAGATCAACTGCATGCGGGCCTCCGGCTGGATGGAGTACGACGGCGTCCGCTATACCTTCGACCCCGCGACCGATTTCGGCACGCTGGACTGGGGCCGGGGCGTGTGGACCTACGACAACACCTGGTACTGGGGCAGCGGCAACGCGGACGTGAACGGCAGCGCCTTCGGCTTCAACATCGGCTATGGCTTCGGCAACACGAAGGCCGCCACGGAGAACGTGGTTTTCTGGAACGGAGCGGCGCACAAGCTGGACGACCGGGCGATCCTGGACGACGGCACGGCCATTGACGTCCGGGACGTGCTGTGCTTTGCCGAGAAGGTGCACAACCGGTATTGAGCCTTGAAGCGCCGAAGAGAGGCAGATCGAAAGGACCCCGCTGTTCGTCGCGACATTCCGCTTCATCCACCGGAGCGTTTCATCCAGGTTTCCGTTGCAGGCGACGAGGCCCGATAGTATAATATAGCAGGCGGGCATCTTGGCCGCCCTGGGCATCGCTGCGATGGTGGGCATCGTTTCCCCTGCGCCGACGGGACGGGGCAGGGACGGCATGAGGGAAGAAGTGGAGGAAGCCATGAACGGTTTGCTGGAGTTGTATTGGACCTTTGTCAGGATCGGGTGCGTCACCTTCGGCGGCGGCTACGCCATGCTGCCCATCCTGGAGCGCGAGCTGGTGGACAAGCGCGGCTGGACCACGATGGACGATCTGCGCGACTACTTTTCCATCGGCCAGTGTACGCCCGGCATCATCGCCATGAACGTCTCCACCTTCGTCGGAGAAAAGCGCGGAGGCGTGAAGGGCGCCGTCGCCGCCAGCGCGGGCTTTCTCACCGGCCCCATCCTCATCATACTGACCATCGCCATGTTCCTGAAGAACTTCGCCCAGCTGGAAATCGTGCAGCATGCCTTTGCGGGGATCCGCGTGTGCGTGTGCGTGCTGATATTGCAGGCGGTGCTCCGGCTGTGGAAGAAGTCGGTGGTCGATCCCTTTACCCTGGGGCTGTACCTGGCGGTGTTCGCGCTCCACGCCTTATCCGGGCTTTTACCCTATAAGATTCCCGCCGCGGCGCTGGTGATCCTCTCCGGCGCGGCGGGCATCCTGGCGGCCAATCGCAAAAACCGCGCTTCGGCGAAGGGGGGCGAGGCCAAATGACGCTGCTTTGGCTGATGTTCGAGTTCTTCAAGACCGGGCTGTTCTCAGTGGGCGGAGGCCTGGCGACCCTGCCCTTCCTGTATGAGATGAGCGACCGCCATCCTCAGTGGTTTTCCCATGCCGACATCGCGGACATGATCGCCATCTCCGAATCGACGCCCGGGCCCATCGGCATCAACATGTCCACCTACGCCGGCTACCGCACGGCGGGCATCCCGGGCGGCATGCTGGCCAGTCTGGCCCTGGCGCTGCCCAGCGTGATTATCACGCTGATCATCGCCCGCTTCCTTGCCAGGTTCCGTCAGAACCGGCTGGTGGAGGGGGCGTTTTATTACGGGCTGCGCCCCGCGTCCATCGCCATGATCTCGGTGGCGGGGCTCAACGTGGTCCGGGTGGCGCTGGTGGACATGACCGCGCTGACCTCCGGCGCGGGCCTGGGCGGGTTCTTCATCTGGAAGGCCATCGCCCTGGCCGTGCTGATCTTTGTCGGCCTGAGGAAGCTGAAGTGGAGCCCGATCGCGTTCATCGCCATCTCCGCGGCGGTGGGGATCCTTTTCAGGTTTTGAGGCCTTGTCAAGGGTTTCAACACAGAGTTGCAGCCTGAGACGCCGGATATGCGCGTTCGGGTTGTCCTGTTCCCCGTGAATCCCTGTTGCAAATGACCGATGTGAAATGGTATAATATCGGTAAGCTGCAATGGCGGGGCGGAGGCGCTTGCATAAACGGTATTGCAGGCCCCTTGATTGGATTCAAGCAAAAGAAAAGGATGCGGTGGAAATGATCGACGAAGAGAAAAAATCATCATTGAAAGAAGAGACCTGCAATCCCCTCACCGATGAAGAATTCAAGGAGTTCCAGGAAAAAGACACCCGTACAACAAACCGGGTTCTGGGATTCTTCTCCGCCATCTGGGAGGCAATCCTCATGTTTTTCAGTTGACGCGGACCCCGGAGCCACATCCATGTGGACCGATCCGAGCCTGGCCGGGCGCGTCGGCGGCGTTTGGGTGCGTCCGGGCGCAGGACCGGGCCCTGTGTCGGCAATGGCGCTCAGAATCGTGCGTTTCGTCAGGGAACGCACGATTTTCTCTGGCGCATCAAAGGGATGACACATTGTCAATATGAGCATTCACGCTATTGACACGGCGTCACAATTCTGCTAAAATGATCGCATATCAAAGGGCCGCGCCGGGCGGCGAAGGGAGTTGCGACATGCCCAAAGGTTCCGTGGAATTGACGAACGCGCGCCGGGAAGAGATCATATCCGCCTGCGAAAAGCTCTACCAGACCATGAGCTTCAAGGAGATCACCTTGAAGGACATCGCCGGCGCCACCAGCTTCACGCGCACTTCGATCTACAATTACTTTCAGACCAAGGAAGAGATCTTCCTGGCCCTGATGCAGAAGGAATATGAGCGCTGGGTGGAGGAGCTGGATGCCCTGGCCAGCGACTACACCACCATGAGTGCCGAGTCGTTTTCCAGCATGCTGGCCCATTCCCTTGAGAAGCGGAGCATGCTGCTCAAGCTGTTGAGCATGAACCACTTCGACATGGAGGACAACAGCCGCCCGGAGTGCCTGGTGGATTTCAAGCGGGCATACGGCGCTTCCATCGAGGCGGTGCGCCGCTGCCTCGTGAAGTTCTTCCCGGACATGGGCGCAAAGGCCCGGCAGGACTTCCTGTACGCCTTCCTGCCCTTCCTCTACGGCATCTACCCCTATACCACCGTATCCGCGAAGCAGCGCCAGGCCATGTCGGAGGCAGGGCTGGATTTCGTGTACATGAGCGTCTATGATATCGCCTACAGCTGCATCCGGACGCTGTTGGAATCAAATTAAAACGGTTTAACAGATTATTATATTGACATCGCGTCAAAAATAGCGTACACTATGGATTGACACGGTGTCATTTTATTTTCAGAGCATAAACAGGAGGCTGACTGGACCATGAAGTATGCAAGACTTGGAAACAGCGATTTGAACGTCTCCCGCATCTGCATGGGCTGCATGGGCTTCGGCGATTCGGGCCAGGGGCAGCACGCCTGGACGCTGGACGAGGAACACTCCCGGGAGATCATCCGGCGGGGACTGGAGCTGGGCGTCAATTTCTACGACACCGCCATCGCCTACCAGTCCGGCACCAGCGAGCAGTACGTGGGCCGGGCGCTGCGGGATTTTGCGAGGCGCGACGAGGTGGTGGTGGCCACCAAGTTCCTGCCCCGGACGCAGGACGAGATCGCCGCGGGTATCACCGGCCAGCAGCACATCGAAAAGATGCTGAACAAGAGCCTTGAAAACCTGGGCATGGACTACGTGGACCTGTACATCTACCACATGTGGGACTGGCAGACGCCCATTGAGGACATTCTGGACGGCCTGAACCGTCAGGTCAGGGCGGGAAAGGCGCGGTACATCGGCATCTCCAACTGCTTCGCCTGGCAGATTGCCAAGGCCAACGCCATTGCCGAGCGGGAGGGCTGGGCGAAGTTCGTGTCCGTACAGGGCCACTACAACCTGATCTTCCGGGAGGAGGAGCGGGAGATGGTACCCTATTGTGACGAGGAAAACATCGCCCTGACGCCCTACAGCGCCCTGGCCTCGGGCCGCCTGGCCCGCAAGCCGGGGGAGACGAGCAATCGCCAGGAGAAGGACGCCTACGCCAGGTTCAAGTACGATGCCACAAAGGATCAGGACGAGGTCATCATCGGCTGCGTGGCGGAGATCGCCGATAAGCGCGGCGTGAGCATGACGGAGGTTTCGCTGGCCTGGCTGCTGACGAAGGTGACTGCGCCGGTGGTGGGGGCGACGAAGTTCCACCACATCGAGGGCGCGGCGAAGGCGGTTGAGCTTGAACTGACGGACGAGGAAATATCGTATCTCGAAGCGCCCTATGTGCCCCATCCGCTGGCGGGGGTCATGGCGCAGAACAGGCCCGCGAACGCGAAGGGAAAGCACGTCTGGACCACCGGGAACCAGAAGATTTGAACAGGGAGGTTTCACCATGAAGGAGAAGATCACACAGACCGCCGGCCGGCAGCAGCTGGGAGAGTTCGCGCCGATGTTCGCGCACCTGAACGACGATGTGCTGTTCGGGGAGGTGTGGAACGAGGAGGCCATCGACACAAAGACCAGGTGCATCATCACCGTCGTTTCGCTGATGGCTTCGGGCATCACGGATTCGTCGCTGATCTATCACCTGCAGAACGCCAAGGCCCACGGCGTGACGAAGGCGGAGATCGCCGCCATCATCACCCACGCCACGATGTATGTGGGCTGGCCCAAGGGCTGGGCGGTGTTCCGGCTGGCCAAGGAAATATGGATGGACTGAAGGAGGAATACAGGATGAAAAAGGCAATCGCGTTTTTGATGGCTCTTTGCATGCTGCTGGGCGCGAGCGCGCTGGCCGAACCCGTCAGTCAAAGCGACACGCTGGTGATCTACTTCTCCTGCACCGGTACGACCAAAGGCGTGGCGGAGAAGCTGGCGAACGTGACCGGCGCGGACCTGTATGAGATCGTCCCGGCAATCCCCTACACCGAGGAGGACCTGAACTACA
>ONHI01000213.1 GCA_900317565.1 uncultured Eubacteriales bacterium | reverse complement strand
GAGCGGTGAGCACCGAGGCGGCGTGGGGCGCGCCGTCGATCAGGCGCAGCTCGCTCTCCCCCGCTGTGGCCGCCTGCATGTGCCGGCTGTGGTCAGGCGTTATGAAAGTGTCTGCCGCGCCGTGGATGAACAGCATGGGGACGGTGTTCCCCGCGAGGCTGTCAATGGGCCGCATTTCGTTGAAGCCATAGCCATAGCGCACCTTCGCGGTGATCCCGCCCAGTTCCGCAAGCCAGGCGGGCAGCTTCATGCCCTTCATGGCGCCCTTCAGCACTGGCACGATCTCCGCAAAGCCGCAGTCCGCCACCACGAAGTCCACCGGCGGCTTGAACTCCAGCACCGCCACCGACGTGGCCGCGCCCAGGGATTCCCCGTGCAGGCCCAGCGTCACCGCGTCCGGGTGGCGCTTTTTCGTGTCTGCGATCATCGCGGCCAGGTCCCTGCGCTCACGGATGGAGTAGGTGCAGAAGGCGGGCGCGTTCAGGCCGTGGCCCCGCAGGTCATAGATGACCAGGTTGTAGCCCAGGTCCAGGTAGATCTTCCCGTATTTCAGCGAACCGAAGCGGTTGTCGGTGTAGCCATGGGAGATGATGACATACTTTTCAGAGGGCGCGGGGTTGCGGAGGAACTGGGCATGCAGCACATAGCCGTCGAAGCTTTCGACGGTGTAGTCCTCCTTCTCCAGCCCGTCGTACCAGGACAGGTCATAGTGGGCCTGCTGCCAGGCGCGGGCCTCCTCCAGGGTCTGCCGCTTGCCGTTCACGACGCTGCCGGAGACATAGAAGCCCGCCCCGCCAAGCAGCGCCAGCAGAACCACGAGTATGATGATTGCGACGGTCATGCGTCTCCTCCCTGCGTTTATATTAAACTCAATCTAAAAGTGACCATATGCGGAGCGGATTTTTCGTTCTGCCTAAGCAGAGCGGAGGGAGGCGATGCAGCGCATCGTTAACCGCAGCGAGGCGACGGCAGGGCGGAAAAGGCGCCCGCAGATGGTTGCAATTTAGATTGAGTATAATATTACTCGCCGCGGGCGTTCATCACGGCGATGATGGCGTCCGCCGCCGCCTCGTAGCCCAGGGCGGAGGTGTTCAGCATCAGGTCGTAGTTCTTCGGGTCGCCCCACACCTTGTCCGCGAAGAACTTGTTGTAGTTGCGGCGCTGGGCGTCCTTGCGCTTGATGTAGGCCTCGATGCGGCCGGCGTCTACGCCGTCCACCTGGCGCACGCGGTCCCCCCTGTCCTGCATGTTGCTGGCATAGATGAAAGCGTTGACGAAGGGCACGTGGGCCTCGGTCTTCAGGATCCGCGCCGTGCAGCGGCCCAGGAAGATTCGGGGCGACTGGGCCACCAGCTGCTGCACCAGCCGGGACTGGGCGGAGAACACGCTGTAGGCCTGCTCCATCTTGAAGCCGGTGCCGGTGGCGTTGGACATCATGGCGATGTCGGACAGTATGCCGCCCACGCCCTTCTCGTCGAACTCCTGGATCACGCCGATGTCGATGCCGTATTCCTTTCCCGCCATCGTCAGCAGGTTTCCGTCGTAAAACTCCATGCCCAGCTTCTCCGACAGGATGCGGGCCACCTCGCGCCCGCCGCTGCCGTATTCGCGGTCGATGACGATGCTGATGTTCTTCATGTCGGATGCCTCCTTTATGGTGCCATGTTAAGTTTCAGGTCCGTTCTTTACTTATATTATACACAGAATGGGCGGGATTGTCCATAGGCAATCCAATCTGACAACCCCTCCGCCGACTGCGTCGGCACCTCCCCGTACACAGGGGAGGCACAGTCACGGCGCTCCCGGCTCCCCTGTGCAAGGGGAGCTGTCGCGCGAAGCGTGACTGAGGGGTTGTTGGCCTTGTTAAGATTGTATTCCTGCACTTGACAATACATGTATCTTTGTATACAATAATGCAGACAAACGCGCACTGCGCGCTTACCGACCGACGGGAGATGAGAACCTATGCTGGAAATGTCCAACAAGACCAACCTGCTGGAACAGCGGCAGTACAAGTATTCCCTGCAGGACGTGGCCAAGCCCAACCTGTACCGGGATATCTACCCCTATGACGAAATTCCCCGCATCGCCTTCAACCATCGGCGTGTGCCCATGGGCATGCCGGAGGACATCTGGATCACCGACACGTCCTTCCGGGACGGCCAGCAGTCCGTGGAGCCCTACACGGTCAAGCAGATCGTGGACCTTTACAAGCTGATGGCTCGGCTGGGCGGCCCCTACGGCGTGATCCGCCAGACGGAGTTCTTCGTATACAGCGAGAAGGACCGCCAGGCCATCCAGGAGTGCATGGACCTGGGCTATCGCTTCCCGGAGATCACCACTTGGATTCGCGCCACCCGGGAGGACTTCAAGCTGGTGAAGGACCTGGGCATCCGCGAGACGGGCATCCTGGTGTCCTGCAGCGACTACCACATCTTCAAGAAGATGCAGATGAGCCGCAAGCAGTGCATGGAGTACTACCTGAAGACCATTGCGGACGCCTTCGACGCCGGGGTCATGCCCCGCTGCCACCTGGAAGACATCACCCGCGCCGACTTCTACGGCTTCGTGGTGCCCTTCGTGAACGAGCTGATGCAGATGAGCCAGGACGCGGGCATCCCCGTGAAGATCCGCGCCTGCGACACCATGGGCTACGGCGTGCCCTATTCCGAGGTGGCCCTGCCCAGGAGCGTGCCGGGCATCATCTACGGCCTGCAGCACTATTCCGACGTGCCCAGCGAGATGCTGGAGTGGCACGGCCAC
>ONHI01000193.1 GCA_900317565.1 uncultured Eubacteriales bacterium | reverse complement strand
GACGTCCTGAACATCCTCGTAAGCGTAGCCGAAGGCCTTGCAGAGGGTTTCCGCATCTTCGATCCTGCCTTCCGCGGGGGCCTCGGGCAGATCCTCCAGCCTGACGATCTGCTTCAACCACTCCCCATAGGGGTGCTCGGCGGCAAAATGGGATTTCAGAGCTTCCGATTCCAGCAGCTCGCCGGTGTGCAGGTCGGCCATCAGCACGTCCCCGCCCTTCAGCTTCCAGCGGCGGCGGATGTGGGCGTTTTCCTCGAACAGCACGCCCGCCTCGCTGGACAGGATCAGCCGCATGTCGTCCGTCAGCGCGCAGCGCAGCGGGCGCAGCCCGTTCCGGTCCAGCGACGCGCACACGCTGTCGCCGTCGGAATACAGTATGGCGGCAGGGCCGTCCCAGGGCTCCATCATCGCGGCGTAGTAGCGGTAGAGGGCGTGCCAGGGCTTGATTTCCTGCTCGCCCTGCCAGGGCTCCGGCAGCAGCACCATCCCCGCCAGCGGCAGCGGGAAGCCGTTCATGGCCAGGAATTCCAGCGCGTTGTCCAGCATCTGGGAATCGCTGCCGTCGGGGTCCACCACGGGCAGCACCCGTTTCATGGAATCCCCCATGACGGCGGAGCGCATGGTCTCCTCCCGGGCCTTCATGCGGTCGTGGTTGCCGCGGATGGTGTTGATCTCGCCGTTGTGCAGGAGCATCCGCTGGGGGTGAGCCTTGGACCAGCTGGGGAAGGTGTTCGTGGAGAAGCGGGAGTGGACCATGGCCATCTGCGACACATAGCGCACGTCCTGGAGGTCGTCGTAGAAGGAGCGCAGCTGGGAAACCAGCATCATGCCCTTGTAGACGACGGTGCGGCAGGACAGCGAGCAGATATAGGTGTCCGTGTCCTGCTTTTCAAACACCCGGCGCAGTATGTACAGCCTCCGGTCGAAGTCCGCGCCCGGCGCGTCGTCGGCGGGCCGCTTCAGGAAGCACTGCCTGATGCGGGGCATGGTCCTGCGCGCGCCCGCGCCCAGCTGGGCCGGGTGGCAGGGCACGTCCCGCCAGCCCAGCACGGCCATGCCCTCCGATACCGCCAGCTGGTCGAAGATGCGGCAGATATTGTTGACGCCCACCTCATCCTCCGGCAAAAAGAACATCCCGACGCCATAGTCGCCGGGCTTGCCGAGGGTTATGCCTTCCTCCCGCGCCCATGCGGTGAAGAATTCGTGGGGGAGTTGGGTCATGATGCCCACGCCGTCGCCGGTGGTGCCCAGCGCGTCGCTGCCCGCGCGGTGGGCCAGCCGTTCCACGATGGTCAGCGCCTGGTCCACGGTGCGGTGGGTGGTGCGACCGCTCAGATCGACGATCGCGCCGACGCCGCAGGATTCATGCTCCAATTCGGGGTGGTAGAGGGGGTAACGTTGGTCGAACATGGTCGCACCTCCATTGGCGAATCAATGAGGAATTAGGAATAAGAAATGAGGAATTGAGCGTGTAAGCAGAGACTGGGAAGACGGATTGCCACGGCCTGCGGCCTCGCAATGACATAGTACAAACACGGAAGAGATATTCCTATAGAAACCAGGTGTTGAAGCAGGACGACGTCATTGCGAGGAGGCGCGAAGCGACGACGTGGCAATCCGTTCCCCGGACCGTCATTCTTCGCCTTTGCCCTTCAATATATCCGCGGCGTAATCCACCATCTTCATGTTGTGCCGCATGGCGTATTGCTGCATGCGCCGATGGGCCTCGGGTTCGTCGATGGCGTATGAACGCATCAGAAGCCGCTTCGCGTCCTCCACCAGGGCTTTGTCGCGACCGGCCCGGCGGGGCATCTTCATGGAATGGAGCTGCGTCAGCATCTCCACCGCGCCGACCACCGCGCTGCCGGGACAGGGATAGGCCAGCTTGAAGATCAGGGGGGATTCGCAGCCCTCCAAAGCCTCGGGTCGGGCGATCAGCAGCAGCTGGAAGGTTTCGCCGAAGTCGGTGGCGAGCTCGTCCGGCAGCGCGTTGGGCAGGCCGCCCGCGAGGATGGCCACGCCGTCCTCGCACTCGGAGAGCGCCCGCCGCAGCTCGCCCCCGGAGGCGCACAGCCGGAAGATCCCGAAGCCGGAGGCGGTCAGCAGCCGGTTCAGCTGCGTCCGGCTCGCCTCCGATGCGCCGGCGATGATGATTCGCGGCATGCCAACACCTCCAGTCGGTCGTCTTTTTGGATTAATTAGAAATTGGGAATGAGGAATGGCGGTGCAAATCCCTTGCGGGATTTGTTTTCATACAATTCTGTATGCGGCGTAAAACCGTGTAAGGAATCAGGTTCAATCAATGAAATCCGTAAGGATTTCTTCATCAATTCCTCATTCCTCATTCCACATCAATACATCACCAAATACCGTTCGATCTCCCACGAACTCACGTGCGTCCTGTAGGCGTCCCATTCCTTTTCCTTGCCCTCGACATACTGGGAAAGCACATGCTCGCCCAGAGCCTCGCAGATGACCGCGTCGGCCTTCAGGCACTTCACGGCCTCGTGCAGCGTGCCCGGCAGGCTCTCGATGCCCTTGGCCGCGCGGGTGGCGGCGTCCATGGCGAATATGTTCTCGGTGATCTCCTCCGGCGGGGTCAGGCCCTTTTCGATGCCGTCCAGGCCCGCCGCCAGGCACACCGCCATGTTGAGGTATGGGTTGCAGCTGGGGTCCGGGCAGCGCAGCTCCACGCGGGTGCCCATGCCCCGGGACGCGGGTATGCGGATCAGCGCGGAACGGTTGCTGGCGCTCCAGGCCAGGTAGCAGGGGGCCTCGTAGCCCGGCACCAGACGCTTGTAGCTGTTCACCAGCGGGTTGGTGATGGCCGCCATGCCCCGCACGTGCTTCAATATGCCCGCGATGAAGGCATAGGCCTCTTTGCTGAGCCCGCGGCTGTCGGAGGGGTCTGCGAACACGTTCTTGCCGTCCTTGAAGAGGCTCATGTTGGTGTGCATGCCGCTGCCGTTGATGCCGAACACCGGCTTGGGCATGAACGTGGCGTGCAGGCCGTTCTTCTGGGCCAGGGTCTTCACCGCCAGCTTGAAGGTCATGATGTTGTCGGCGGCGGTCAGCGCGTCGGCATACTTGAAGTCGATCTCGTGCTGGCCCGCGGCAACCTCGTGGTGGCTGGCCTCGATCTCAAAGCCCATCTGCTCCAGCGCCATGCAGATCTCCCGCCGGGTGCTCTCGCCGTGGTCCAGGGGACCAAGGTCGAAATAGCCCGCCTCGTCGGAGGTCGTGGTGGTGGGGCGGCCCTGCTCGTCGGTCTGGAACAGGAAGAATTCCATCTC
>ONHI01000190.1 GCA_900317565.1 uncultured Eubacteriales bacterium | reverse complement strand
ATCGGGGGTATACAGGTATTCCACCGGGTCCTCCAGCGTGACGATGTGGGCCTTGCGGGTGTGGTTGATGTAATCCAGCAGCGCCGCCAGGGACGTGGATTTACCGGAGCCGGTCTCGCCGGTGACCAGCACGATGCCCTTGTGCAGGTCCGGCAGCTTCAGCGCCGCCGGGGGCAGGCCCAGGGTGTCCAGCTTGGGGATCCGGTCGGAGAGCAGGCGCAGCGCCACGGAGGGCGTGCCCTGCTGGCGGAAGATGTGGATACGGCAGCGGTTGCCCGCGAAGGTCTCCGCGGCGTCCAGCTCGCCGGTGCGCTCGTAATCCTGATAGGCCTTGGGATTGCCGGACAGCACCTTCGCGATGGCGATGCAGTCGTCGGCGGTCAGCCGCTCGGGGGCCATGTCCTCCAGTTGGCCGTTCCTGCGGTATTTCGGCGGCAGGTTGCAGATCAGATGGATGTCGGACGCGCCGTCCGCGCGGGCCTTGGTTACCATTTGCTCGATTGTCATCATGGAAAGGCGCCTCCTGTCGTTATATCAGATATCCTCGTAGATCACGCGCATGACCTCGTCCGAGGTGGTCTTGCCCTCCATGACCAGCTTCAGCGCGTTGTCCTTCAGGGAAACGAAGCCGCTGTTCGGGTCCGTCAGCAGCGATTCGATGGCCTCGCGGCCCATGCCCCTGGCGACCATGCGGCGCACCTGGACGCTGAGCGGGAAGATCTCAAACACCGCCGTGCGGCCGCGATAGCCGGTGTCGAAGCACTCCGGGCAGCCCGCGCCGCGATAGAAGGTGCGCCCGGGCATGGGCTCCAGGCCCAGCTCCCGCTGCTCCTCCTCCGAGGGCTCATAGGGCTGCACGCAGTTCGGGCAGATGCGGCGCACCAGGCGCTGGGAGAGCACGCCCTTCAGCGCGCTGGCCACCAGATAGGGCTCCACGCCCATGTCGGTCAGGCGCTCGATGGTGCCCACGGCGTCGCTGGTGTGGATGGTGGAGAGCACCACGTGGCCGGTGATGGCCGAGCGCATGGCGATCTCTGCCGTCTCGCCGTCGCGGATCTCACCGACGGCGATGATGTCCGGGTCCTGGCGCAGTATGGAGCGCAGGCCGCTGGCGAAGGTCATGCCCACCTTTTCGTTGATCTGCACCTGGTTGACGCCGTCGATGTTGTACTCCACGGGGTCCTCCAGCGTGACCAGGTTGACCTCGCGGGTGTTCATGTCGCCGATCATGGTGTACATGGTGGTGGACTTACCGGAGCCGGTGGGGCCCACGACCAGTATCACGCCGTTCTTGATGCGGATCAGGCGCTCGTATTTCTGCATGTCCTCGCCGGTCAGGCCGATGTTGTCGCGGCTCAGGCGCATGCCGGACTTGTCCAGCAGTCGGGCCACGATCTTTTCGCCGTACACCGTGGGCAGCGTGGAGATGCGCAGGTCGATGTCCTTGTTGCGCACCTTGACGTTGAAGCGGCCGTCCTGGGGCACGCGGCGCTCGGTGATGTCCAGGCCGCTCATGACCTTCACGCGGGAGATCACCGCGGCCTGCAGCTCCCGGGGCACGGTCAGTATGTCGCGCAGCATACCGTCGATGCGCATGCGCACGGAGAATTCGCCCTCCCGGGGCTCCATGTGGATGTCGCTGGCGCGCTCGGTGACGGCGCGCTCGATGATGGCGTTCACCAGGCGGATGGCCGGGGCCTGGTTCGCGGATTCCTCGCCCACCTGGTTGGCGGCGAAGGAGGCGTCCATCGCCACGGTGGTCTCGCCGGTGACGGCAGCCTCGCGCTTCATCTCCTCGATGGCCTTCGCCGCGCCCTCGTTGCCGTAGAGCACCTGTATGGCGCGCTCCACCGCGGAGGACATGGCCACCATCGGCACCACCTTGCGGCGCGCGGCCTTGCGCACCTCCTCGATGGCGTAGAAGTTCAGCGGGTCGCTCATCGCGATGTACAGCTCGTCCCGGGCCATGCGCACCGGCACGACCTGGTACTGCTTCGCGATGTTCTTCGGCACGACCTGCACGAGCTCCGTGGGAATGTTCACCTTGCTCAGGTCGATGAATTCGATGCCCAGCTGCATCTGCAGGGCCTCGATCAGCTCGCTCTCGGTGATGAAGCCATGCTCCTGCAGCACGGTGCCCAGGCGCTTGCCGGAGCCCTTTTGCAGCTCAAGGCCCTCCTGCAGCTGTTCCTCGGTGATCAGGCCCGCTGAGATCAGCAGGTCGCCCAGGCGAAGGTAGCCCTTGCCCGCGGGCTTTTTCTTGTCTTTGTTTCCCAGTAACGCCAATGCGCATCCCTCGGTTCTTTTCAGGATTGGACTATCGATGGGTTCAGTTCTACTCGTTCTCCACAAAGATCTCCGGCGCGGGCCAGTCGCCGCGGTGCGTGGCGACGAAGTCCGGTATGACGGCGGCGGGCTGGCCGGCGGCGACGGGCTCGCTCCCCTCCGCGGCCTGCACTCCAACATACCCCAGCCGATCGACGGTGGGCAGGTTGTACATATTCTGGTAGTAATCGGCGAGCTTATCGTCGTAGGCGACGGCGGCGTCCCATTCTGCCGGAGCGCCGACGAAGGCATTGTAGGCGCTCGTGCTCGCGTCCAGCGCGGCGATGCCCGCGTCGGTCGCGCTGCCGCCCAGCGGAGGCAGATAGTTGAACGCGGTGCCGTCCGTGCTTGTGACCTTGTGCTCGTTGATGATCTCGTAGTACAGGCAATCGGCGTAACTCGCGTCTGTACCGGAACTGCCGACAAAGGCGCCCTCCGCCGCGGAGCCGTACACCAGGCCCGTGGCGTAGCAGTTCGATATGCTCCCGTCGTTCACCGTTCCCGCGAAGCCGCCCGCGGTCGCGCCCGTGGCGGAGCAGGTGGAATAGCTGTAGCTGACGGCGGTGCCCGCAGTGCTGCCGATCAGGCCGCCCGCACTGCCGCCCGCACTGCCGCCCGCAGCGGTGACGTTGAAGCCCGTGCCCGCGTTTGTGCCGTCGGTGACGCCGGTATACGCGCCGTTCGTGGTATGTCCGCCGGCATAGCAGCCGCTTATGGTGCCGCCCTGCGTCGCGCCGACCAGGCCGCCCGCGCTGCCAGTGCCGGAGGTGCTGTTGACCACCAGCGCCGCGGCGCTCTTTGCCAGCGTCGCGCCGTTCATCGAGCCGACCAGGCCGCCGGCATTGCCGGACGCAGAGGTGACATTGGTGCTTTCGGTAAAGGCTTCGGTGTTGTAGGCCGTCACGTTGGTCACGGTCACATTATTCGCCAGGGTACCGGCCAGCGCGCCGGCGTCGCCCGTGGCACTCTTGACGCTGAAATCGATCAGCTCCAGGTTGGACAGCGTGCCGCCCT
>ONHI01000189.1 GCA_900317565.1 uncultured Eubacteriales bacterium | reverse complement strand
CTCACTCTCGTAGCCGGAATCCACCACGACGCGCCCCGGATGATGCTTCGGATACGCCTCCCGCAACTTCTTCATGAACGGTATCAGCGTCTGCACATCGCTGCGGTCCGCGGAGATGTAATGGCCGATAATGAAGCCATTCGCCGTCGCCACGTTGACATTGTATCCCGGCTTCAGCTGTCCATTGCGCATGTGGTCTTCCTTCATATGCATGAACGTCGCGTCGTGGTCTGTCTTGCAATAGCTGTTCCGATCTCCACAGATGTGAATGTCCCGGGTATAGCGCTTGTACTTCTCTATCCATCCGTCTACCGTTTCAATGGCTCGCTGGATGGGCGTCTTGCGCCTGCCAGTTCCATGGACGAACTCTATCCCCTCCGCCTGCTTCTGCGCGTACAGCTTCTTGCGGATTTTCTTCAGATGCCGGACGGCAATGACCTCCGGCAGACGATACTTTATTCCGGTATTCGCCAGCAGCCCGGGCAGCTGCTCCGTCACCTTCACGTTCAGCTTTTCTCGCTGCTTCTCGGTGCCCTTCTTCCAGACAAACGTGTACTTGTTCGCGTTCGCCTCGATCTTCGTCCCGTCGATGAACACGTTTGCCATGTCTATGAAACCGGCCCCTATCAGCAGCTCCACCACCTGTCGCAGCAGATCCTCGCCGATCTCGCTGCGCAATACACGCGAACGGAACCGCGCCAGCGTGTTGTGGTCCGGCGCCTTGTGCCCCTCCAGCAGATACATGAATCTCAGATTCTCCCGACAGGCCGCTTCCACAGCCCGCGTGTGTACCATTCGCCTCATGTACCCGTAGATCCATACCTTCGTCAGGAGCCTTGTGGGATACTCGTTTCTCCCCAGTCGGGAGTACGCCGCGTTGATCCTCCTGTAGTCAACTCTGTCCATGATGGCGCTGAGCAATCTCACCGGGTCATCCTTTGGAACGCGCACATCGCATTCCAGTGAAATCAGCAGTTGATTTCCCACCTGATATGCGGTATAATCAATTTGCGTGTTTGAGTTTTGTTTCACACCTTAATTCTAACAACGCTGCCAGGTCTGCGCAAGACCTTGGTATGGTCCCGAAACATCGGACAAAGGGAAAGGATGGTAAGGGAATCAAGCGGCGAACAGGTGCTCAAAGGCGACAGGGGTAAGGTAGCCGAGGGACTGGTGGATGCGGCGTCTGTTGTAGAACAGCAGGTAAGCCGCAATCGCGTCTGTAGCCTCCTTACGGGTCCTGAAATGCGTTCTGTCGACGCATTCCACCTTGAGCGTCTTGAAGAACGTCTCAGCGCAGGCGTTGTCATAGGGTGTGCCCGGACGGCTCATGCTCTGGATTCCGCCGATGGACGCGACCTCGCGCCGGAAGTCCCAAGAGGTATACTGGCAGCCGCGATCCGTGTGGATCACCAGCCGCTGCCCCGGATGCCGGTTCGCCACGGCGTTTCGGAAGGCAGCGATTCAAAGCGTGCACGGCGTGGCCGGGCGACCGCCGAAGCAGGTGCTGATCGAAGGCGTGCGCGACGGCGGCGAGGGGCTGCACTGGCTGCCCCCGCTGAACCTCCGCCACCCCGACGGCAGCTTTACCGAGGAATGGCGGCGCATCTACGGGCCGGCCTGACCCCCCCTGAGGGCCCGGCCCGAGGCCGCTCGATGCGCGCGCCGCACCGGTTATGCCCAGCTGGACCATCTCGTTTGCATCGATTCCGGCCTTTACCGGCGCGAGGGCGCCCGTGGCCGGACCGCCCGTGGCCGGACCGCCCGGAGGAAGCCCCATGCGCACACAAAATATGACCGAAGGCCGTCCGCTGCCTCTGATCATGAAGGTTGCCCTGCCCCTGATGGCCGGGAGCCTGTTCCAACAACTGTATACCGTCGTCGACGCCGCCGTGGTGGGCCGTGGCATCGGGCTTTCCGCCCTGGCGGCCCTGGGCAGCGCCGACTGGTTCAACTGGCTCTGGCTGAGCCTGGCCGTGGGGCTTGCGCAGGGGTTTGCCATTCCCATCGCCCAGGCCTTCGGCGCGGACGATATGCCGGACCTGCGCCGGTGGGCCGGCACGGCAGTGGTCTTGTCGGGCTTCAGCGCGGCGGCGCTCGTGCTGGCGGCAGAGTTCAGCATTCGCCCGGTGCTGCGGCTGCTGGGCACGCCGGGGGAGATTCTGCCCACGGCGGCCATCTACCTTCATGTGCTCTTTGGCGGCATTCCCGTGGTGCTGGCCTATAATCTGCTGGGGGGCATCCTGCGCGCGCTGGGCGACGCACGCTCGCCACTGATCGCCATGGTGCTGGCGTCCGTGGTCAATATCGTGCTGGACGTGCTGTTTGTCATGGCCTTCCATTGGGGCGTCGCCGGCGCTGCCGTGGCGACGGTCATCGCCCAGGTCTGCGCCACCCTCTTCTGCCTGCTTCGCCTGAGGCACGTCGATTTCATGCGCCTTTCCCGGAGCGACTTTGCCCTGCGCCGCGAGCGCATCTCCCGCCTGCTAGGCCTGGGGGTGCCCGTTTCCCTGCAGAACGCCATCATCGCCATCGGCGGCATGATTGTCCAGTCCGCCGTCAACCCCATGGGCGTGGCCTTCATCGCCGGATATACGGCGACCAACAAGCTCTATGGGCTTCTCGAAATCGCTGCGGTCAATTACGGCTATGCCCTCATGACCTATGCCGGGCAGAACTACGGCGCGCGCCGGTTTGACCGCATCCGAAGCGGCGTGCGAACGGGCTGCGTCGCCGGCTGCCTGACCGCCCTGGGCATCGGCGGCGTCATGTTCGCGCTGGGCCGGTCTATTCTCTCGCTTTTCGTCGACCCCGCCGCCAACGGCGGTCAGTCCATCGAATACGCCTGTCAGTTTCTCTACCTGATGAGCGCCTGCCTGCCCATCCTCTACATACTCTACGTGTTCCGCTCGACCCTGCAGGGGGTGGGCGACACCTTCATGCCCATGGTTTCCGGCCTGGCGGAGTTCGTCATGCGCACCGGCGCGGCGCTCCTGCTGCCGCGCTATATTGGCTACAGCGGCCTTTTCTGGGCGGAAATCCTCGCCTGGATCGGGGCCGACCTCATTCTCATTCCCGCCTATTTCCGCCGGAAGACCAAGTCGTTCCGCTAGAGCCCGGCGGGAACGGGCGCTGACAGGCGAATGGGCCATGAGGACCCCTTCCATTTCCCCCTGAAACTTCTTTCCAAAATGAAAGCCAGGTCTGCGCAAGACCTGGCATTACTTTTTTTCATTTCCCCATACCCATAGTTAAAGGGCTGCCTCTATTTTGAGACAGCCCTCGTGCACCCGCTGGACTTCTGCGTGAAGAAGTTGCACCCGGTGGGATGCACCCTCTGCACCCG
>ONHI01000177.1 GCA_900317565.1 uncultured Eubacteriales bacterium | reverse complement strand
TGCTGGTGGTCCAGGCGGACATCCTCTCCTTCGCGGGCATCGCGTTCCTGCTGATCGCGCTGCTGAAAAAGCTGAAGGTGCCGGATATCGGGATCCTGGCCATCGGCTTTGTCATGAACGCGCTGGCGCTGACGCTCAGCCGCCTCATCGGAAGCACGTCCAGCTTCCTGGTGGATGTGCTGATCGGCTATTTCGTGGTGAACGACGCCTATTCCTTCTTCCCGCTGACCAGCTATTTCGTGTTCGTGGCCTTCGGCTTCTTCATCGGCGGGCTGTATCCCAGGATCGCCGACAAGAAGGGGCTGGCCAACCGGGTGCTGCTCATCTGCCTGCCGGTGTGCGCGGTGTACTACGCGCTGCGCATGACCGTGGCCTTCCCGCTGATGCCGGAATTTGGCGGAAGGCTGCAGTACATCACGATTCCCGGCCCGGACGCCGTCGCCCAGTGTCTGGCGGCGCTGGTGTTCCTGGTCCTGTTCTACAAGCTGTCCGGGCTGACGGGCGGCAAGACCCAGGCGCTGGTCAACCAGATCTCCGGCAACATCAACCAGTATTACTGCGTGAGCTATATGTTCACCTTCCCGATGATGACGCTCCTGCTGGCCACCCGCGGCCAGCTGATGCCGGGCGGCCTGCTGCCGTTCGCGTACGGGCTGTTCACGCTCGTCGCCTGCTACTTCATCATCGAATGGAACGCCAGGCACCTGCACTTCGGCATCGCCGGATTGCAGGGCACGAAGCGCAGGGTGGTATTCTGCCTGATCTGGGCGCTCACCATCGCGGTGGTGCTCTATGTGATGCCCAGGATCGAAACCTTTGCCACCCCCGCAAACAACTACCTGCTGCCCTGACCCAAACAGATCATTAGGAGTGAATCGCCATGGAAATCATCAAGAAGCAACAATCCGACGGGACCCTTGAGCTGTACCTCTCCGGACGCATCGACACCAGCACCGCGCCTCAGCTGCGCGAGGCCATCGCCCAAATCCCCAAGGACACCGCCGCCCTGACGCTGGACTTCCGGGATGTGCCGATGATCACCTCCGCCGGCCTGCGGGAGATGGTGGTGTGCGGACGCCGCTTTTCCCAGGATCGCCTGAAGCTCACGAACGTGGGCAGCGATATCGTCGCCATCTTCAAGATGGTGGGCTTCGACTCCATCTTCACCATCGAGGAGATGGTGGAGGACGTGTCCACCTACATCCACATGTCCATCAAGGAGCTGCTGGCCCATCACGTGCGCGCCAACGCCGACCAGATCGTGCTGCGCAGCGAGACCGAGCCCTATACCTGGTATGACATCGAGCGCGCCTCCCAGATCATCGCCGAAGACCTGACCCGCCTGGGCGTGGGTGTCGGCAGCCATGTGGGCATCTGCGGCGGGAACTCCGTGAACTGGGTGCTCACGTTCTACGCCACCCAGAAGCTGGGGGCCATCGCCATGCTGATCAACCCCACCCAGAGCGCGCAGGAGATCGGCAGGATCTGCGGCATCGGCGACATCACCTGCCTGTGCTACGGCGAGATCCCGGCCATGAAGGACGAGGTGCAATTCCTGGAGGAGGTTCGCGCGGCCAGCGAGGGCAAGGTCGTTCGCAACTACTCCATGCGCAGCAGCGTGCGCATCCGCACCCGCTTCGGCGAGTACGACGCCCTGAAGGGCAAGTACGAGCAGAAGGTGGAGGCGGACGCGCCCGGCGTGGTGATCTTCACCTCCGGCTCCACGGGCAAGCCCAAGGGCGTCATACTGTCCTCCTACAACCTGCTGAACGCCTCCGCGGTGCAGGTGAAGCTGCAGCGCATGACCAGCCAGGACAAGAACCTGCTGATCGTGCCGCTGTTCCACATCCTGGGCCTGGTGGTGTGCTTCCTGCCCTGCGCCATGACCAACGCGGTGCTGTACATCCCCAATGACATCCGCACGGGCACGCTGATCCGCATCATGAACTATGAGCGGTGCACGCTGCTGCACTCGGTGCCCACGATGATCATCGCCCTGATCAACAACAAGGACTTCTCCGCCGAGGCCTTCCAGAGCCTGCGGTGCACGTATCTGGCCGGCGCGGCGGCCACCGAGGCCCAGCTGAAGATGTTCCGGGAGAAGATGCCGGACAACCACTTCATGATCGCCTACGGCCTGAGCGAGATGGCCCCGGTCAGCGTGACGCTGTACGACGACGGGGACGACCGCATACTGCACACCGTGGGCAAGCCAGTGGAGAACATCAGCATCAAGATCGTCGACCGGGCCACCAACGCCGAATGCCCGGCGGGGGAGAGCGGCGAGATCCTGGTGCAGGGCTTCAACCTGATGACCGGATATTACAAGCTGAGCCTGGACGACCAGGCCATCGACGACGAGGGCTGGCTCCACACCGGCGACATGGGCTATATCGACGACCAGGGCTATCTGTGCCTGTCCGGCCGATTCAAGGAGCTGATCATCCGCGGCGGCGAGAACATCATGCCCCAGGAGGTGGAGGCGGCGATCTCCGAGCTGGACATCATCGACAACGTGAAGGTGATCGGCGTGCCCAGCGACTTCTTCGGCGAGGAGGTCGCGGCCTGCGTGAAGCTGAAGGACGGCGCGACCTTCGACGAAGCGGCGGTGAGGGCCGAGCTTATGAAGCGCCTGGCGAAGTTCAAGGTGCCTTCATATTTCATCGTCTATGATCAGCTTCCCATGCTGGGCAGCGGCAAGATCGACGGCGTGACCCTGAAGAAGGACGCCTTGGAGAAGCTGGCCGAGAAGAAATAAGGGAGACGCGACAACATGAAGGCGAGCGATTCCAAACGGTCCCACTACCCGTCGAGGGAACAGCTTCTGCGCGCAATAGAGACGCGGGAAGTGCCCTCCGAAAAGATGCAGAAGTGGCTCGTGGCCGGCAACATCCTCATTTGCTCGATGACGGCGGTCGAAATGCTGCTGATGGTTCTGTTCTACCGGCGGATCCAGGCCGATCAGGTCGGGCTTTCCGCGGGCATGGAGCTGCTGGGCATGCTGATCTCGGCGCTGATCTACTACAGCTATATGCGGGATCCGGACAGCGTCGAGAAGCACACCCAGCTGTTCGCCACGCTGATCGTGTCCAACGTCACGGGCATGTTTCTGGACGGATGCTGCTACTACCTGGACGGGATTCCCTCGCTGGCGCCGCTGTACCGCCTTTGCATGACGGCGCTGCTCGTCTTCAACGCGGGTATCATCTTTCAATTCTGGCTGTACAGCGCGTTCCTGCTGGGCATAGAGGAGGAGAAGGCCCGAAAGATCAACCTGGTGCTGAACAGCTTCTTTATCCTCTATGGAGGGCTGCTCATCGTCAATCTGTTCTGGCCGATGATATTCACCGTGGATTCAGAGGGCGTCCTCCAAAGGCTGAAGCTGTATCCCCTCGTGACGGTCAGCCTGTTGATCATCGCACCGCCCCTGCTGCGTGGCTTTGCGCGCTTTGAAGGCACGAAGCAGCAGAAGCAGATCGCGGCCATGTTCCTGCTGATGCCCCTGGCGGGCATGGTGGTGACGTGGACCCTGACCTACCGGACGCTCGAAAACTGCGGCGTGCTGCTGTCCATCATACTGACCATGGGCGCGGTGATCTCCAGCCGGGGCAAGCGCATGGCGGTGGTGCGCACTGAGCTGAATACGGCGACGCAGATCCAGGAATCCATGCTGCCCCAGGTCTTCCCGCCCTTCCCGGAACGGGGGGAGTTTGAGATCTACGCCAGCATGGATCCCGCCCGCGAGGTGGGCGGCGACTTCTACGACTTCTTCATGGTCGACGACGATCACTTGGCGGTGCTGATCGCGGACGTCTCCGACAAGGGCGTGCCCGCGGCGCTTTTGATGATGTCGACGAAGATCCTCATCGACTTCCGCGCCAGCATGGGCGGAAGCCCCGGCCAGATCCTCGCCGAGGTCAACGACCAGCTGTGCGAAAACAACGAATCGGGCATGTTCGCCACCGTGTGGATGGGCATATT
>ONHI01000049.1 GCA_900317565.1 uncultured Eubacteriales bacterium | reverse complement strand
GGACGGCGGGCGACAGTCATGGTATAATGATTAGGAAAACGGAACGTTTTCCGGGTCGGCGGGCCCCGAAGGGCCGCACGCCGACAATCATGGTATAATATTACCGTTATGAAAAACAATATGGGGTCATGTACCCAAGGAGATTGTGCTATGTCGACCTTTTCAAGCCTCGACGAGGCCCGCGCCTACTTCGAGGGGGACCGCTTCGCCCTGGAGAACGGCGTCACGATCGACGCCCTCGGCGAGGGCAGTGCTGTCTGCTCCCTCGCGCTGTCCCCGCGCCACCGCAACGCGGAGGGCGGCGTGATGGGCGGGGCCATATTCACGCTGATCGACCTGGCCTTCGCCACGGCGGCCAACAACGTCCACCGGCCCACCGTGGCCCAGCAGGTCAGCATGAACTTCCTCAGCGGCAGCCGGGGCGTGCGCCTGACGGCCACCGCCGCCTGCCGGAAGGACGGCCGGACGAGCTGCGTATACAATGTGGACGTGACCGACGACCTGGGGCGGGACATCGCCCAGGCCGTGATCACGGGATTCAAATTATGACATGGAGGAACGCGATATGCTGACTTTGGAAAGGGCCCGGGAACTGAACGGCGCCATGGTGACGGAGGAGCACCTGATCCTCCACGCGCTGAACGTGTCCTACGCCATGGGGGCCATGGCCCGGCACTTCGGCGAGGACGTGGAGCACTGGCAGGCCGTGGGGCTGCTGCACGATTACGATTACGAGAAATACCCCGACGAGCACCTGCAGCACACGGCGGAGCCGCTGCTGGCCGCCGGCGTGGAGCCGGAGGAGGTGCGCGCCATACTCAGCCACGGCTACGGCATCTGCACCGACGTGGAGCCGGTCACGAACATGGAAAAATCCCTGTACACCGTGGACGAGCTGACGGGCATCATACAGGCCTGCGCCCGCATGCGCCCCAGGGGCATCACCGACCTGGAGCTGAAGAGCTTCATGAAGAAGTTCAAGGACAAGAAGTTCGCCGCGAAGTGCAACCGCGAGCTGGTGCTGAAGGGCTGCGAAATGCTCGGCATGGACATCCGCGACGTCGCGGAAATCTGCATCGAGGGCATGCGCGAGCACGCCGCCGAGATCGGCCTGCTGGGCACGGAGGAATAAAACGCGCATACGACAAGCAGGGGCGCCGAATGGCGCCCCTGCTTGTCGTATGCCTCGTTCCCCTAATGCCTAATGATACCTCTTCTCCGCGAACCGCCATCCGTCGCGGCACATGTCGTCGATGTCGCGGGTGGCGTGCCAATGCAGCAGGCGGGCGGCCTTGTCGGTCTCGGCGTAGCACTCGGCGATGTCGCCGGGGCGGCGGGCGGCGATGCGATAGGGGATCGCGTGGCCACAGGCCTTTTCAAAGGCGTGCACGATCTCCAGCACGCTGGTGCCCTTGCCGGTGCCCAGGTTGACGGCCTCCGCGCCGGGATGGTCCTTCACGTACTCCAGCGCGGCCAGGTGTCCCAGCGCCAGGTCCACCACGTGGATGTAATCCCGCACGCCGGTGCCGTCGGGGGTGTCGTAATCGTCGCCGAACACGGTCAGCTGCTTCAGCTTCCCGGCGGCCACCTGGGCCACGTAGGGCAGCAGGTTGTTGGGGATGCCGTTGGGGTCCTCGCCGATCAGGCCGCTCTCGTGGGCCCCGATGGGGTTGAAGTACCGCAGCAGGCAGATGCGCCACTCCGGGTCCGCCACGGCCAGGTCCCGCAGCATCTGCTCGATCATCACCTTGGTGTAGCCGTAGGGGTTGGTGGCGGAGGTGGGCATGGTCTCGTTGAAGGGCACGGGGTTGTTCATGCCGTACACCGTGGCGGAGGAGGAGAACACGAACTGCTTCACGCCGTGCGCCTTCATGACCTCGGCCAGTACGATGAAGCCGTAGAGGTTGTTGTCATAGTATTCCAGCGGCTTTTCCACCGATTCGCCCACGGCCTTCAGGCCTGCGAAGTGGATCACGGCGTCGATGGCGTGATCCGTGAAGGGCACGTCCAGCGCCGCGCGGTCCCGCAGGTCGGCCTCATAGAAGGCGAAATCCTTGCCGGTGATGGTGCGGATGGCCTCCAGCGCCTCGGGCTTGGAATTGACGAAGTTGTCCACGATCACGAGCTCATAGCCCGCGTTCAACAGCTCCACGCAGGTGTGGCTGCCGATGTACCCGGCGCCGCCGGTGACAAGTACCTTCATATTATATCCTCCTTCATGTCATACAGCATCATACGCAGATCGCCCGGAACGCGGGATCGTCCATGTCCCGGCCCTCGAAATAGCGCTTCAGGTCGTAGGGCGAGAACACGCCGCCGTCGGTCACCACGCCGGATACCAGGTGGGGCGGCGTGACGTCGAAGCTGGGATAGTAGCCCTTCACGCCCTCCGCCGCGGTGCGCACGCCCATGGCCTGGAGCACGAACTCCGGATCCCGCAGCTCGATCTTCACGCTGTTGGCGTCGGGATGGCCGGGGTCCGGCGCGCCGGTGACGAAATAGGGTATGCCCATGTACTTCGCGGCGATGGCGATCTGCAGCGTGCCGATCTTGTTGACCACGTGGCCGTCCAGCGTGATGGCGTCCGCCGCGGAGGTGAACACGTCGATGTGCTCCCGCTGCATCACCCAGGCGGGCATGTTGTCGGTGATCACCGTCACGTCGAAGCCCATGTCCCGGCAGACCGTGGCCGTCAGCCGCGCGCCCTGGAAGTAGGGCCGGGTCTCCGGGCAGAATATGCGCAGCTTCTTGCCCCGCCTCCGGGCCACCTTCAGCATCTGGCCCACGATGGTCTCCCCGAAGCACTGGGTCATCACCGCGCCGTCGTCGGGCAGCAGGTCCGCCAGGTATTCGGCGGTCCGGGCGATGCGCCCGTAGCGCAGCTCGTTGGCCGCCACCGCGTGGTCCATCACGGCCCGCACGGCGTCCCCGCCCCGGTCGATTGCCGCCAGCGCCGCCTCCAGGCAGCCCTGGGTGACCAGCTTCATCCGGGAGACGGTGGTGGGCCGGGCGTGGCTGAGGGTCTCGGAGGCCGCCGCCATGAACGCGCGCTGGGCCGCCGCGGGCTTCTCCCGGCATTCCCAGGCCGCCAGCGCCATGCCCATGGCCGCCGCGGCGTAGGGTCCGGCGCTCTGGGTCACCATGTCCGCGATGGCCCGGGCCACCTCCCCGTGGGTCCTGCAAACGACGAACGCCACCTTCGCCGGGTACACCCGCCGGTCCAGTATGCGCACCTCGCCGGCGTCGTACCAGGCCACGTTCTCATAGCGCAGCATGAACGCCAGGCCGCTGTCCTGCCGGTCCATGAAATCACCTCGTTTACAGCGCCTCGCCGAGCCGCGCGACGATCTTTTCCAGGCACGCGCCGAAGCGCTCCGCCACCCTCGCGCCGGTCTGCTCCACCTCTTCCTGGCTCAGCGGCTGGTCCAGCACGCCCGCGGCCATGTTGGTCATCACGCTCAGGCACAGCAGCGGCAGGCCGCAGTGGGCCGCCGTCAGCGCCTCGGTGACGGTGGACATGCCCACGGCGTCCGCGCCCAGTATCCGCGCGGCGCGGATCTCCGCCGGGGTCTCGAACTGGGGGCCCGGTGAAGAACATGTACACGCCCTCGTGGGCCGTCAGGCCGCTCTCCCGGACGCATTCCAGCGCCAGCGCGCGCAGCGCCGGGGTGTACATCCGCGTCACGTCGAAGAAGCGCGGCCCGAACTGCTCGATGTTCGCGCCCCGCAGCGGGCTCGCCCCGGCCAGCTTGATGTGGTCCGAGACCACCATGATGTCCCCCGGGCGATAGTCGGTGTTCACCGCCCCGGCGGCGTTGGTCAGTATCACGGCCTTCGCCCCCAGCAGCTTGAACAGCCGCACCGGGATCACCAGCTGCTCGAAGTCATAGCCCTCGTAGGAGTGGAAGCGGCCCGCCATGCAGACCACCCGCTTGCCCGCGATCGTGCCGAAGATCAGCTTGCCCGCGTGGCCCGGGGCCGTGGAGACCAGGAAATTGGGGATGTCCCGGTAATCGATGCTCACCGGGTCCTGTATGCCCTCGGCGAAGCGGCCCAGGCTGCTGCCCAGCACGATGGCCGCCTCCGGCTCCCACGGCACGACGGACTTCACGTAGTCGGCGGACTTTTTGAAGAATTCGTAGGTGTAATTCATAGCTCCACCCTCCCCTGGAACGCCCGCAGCAGCGTCACCTCGTCGGTATACTCCAGCTCGCCGCCGATGGGCACGCCGTGGGCGATGCGGGTGACCTTCACGCCCATGGGCTTGATGAGCCGGGAGATGTAGGCGGCGGTGGCCTCCCCCTCCACGTCCGGGTTGGTGGCCAGCACGACCTCCTGGATCTCGCCGGAGGACAGCCGCGCCATCAGCTCGCGGATGCGGATGTCGTCGGGCCCGACGCCGTCCATCGGGGAGATGACCCCGTGCAGCACGTGGTACAGCCCGTTGTACTCCCGCATGCGCTCCATGGCGTTCACGTCCCGCGGGTCCCGCACCACGCAGACGATGTCCCTGCGCCGGTTGCTGTCGGCGCAGATGGCGCAGAGGTCCGCGTCGGTGTAATTGCCGCAGACCGGGCAGAAGTGGATCTGCTTTTTGCCGTTGAATATGGCGACCGCCAGCTCCCGGACCTGCTCCTCCGGCAGCGCGATGATGTGATAGGCCAGGCGCTGCGCCGTCTTGCGGCCCACGCCCGGCAGCTTGGAGAGCTGGTTCACCAGCTTGGCAATCGCCTCGATCTCGGCCATATATTCCGCTCCTGCATCAATGAAATTCTACCCAAAGGGGGACAAAGTCCCCCTTTTCTCAGAACAGCCCCGGCATGTTCAGCCCGCCGGTGAGCTTGCTCATCTCGCGCTCGGTGGTCTCGTTGGCGGTGCGCAGCGCCTCGTTCACGGCGGCCAGCACCATGTCCTGGAGCATCTCCACGTCGTCCGGGTCCACCGCCTCGGGCTTGATCTCGATGGACAGCAGCTCCTTCTTGCCGGAGACCTTCACGGTCACCATGCCGCCGCCCGCGCTGGCCTCGTACTCCCGCTCCTCCAGCTCCTCCTGCATCTTGGTCATCTGCTGCTGCAGCTTCTGGGCCTGCCGGGCCAGCTGCTGCATGTTGCCGCCGCCCATCATGCCGGGAAATCCGCCTCTTGCCATAATTCATTACCATCCTTTCCCACGGCGCTCTGCGCCGGTGCCTGTGCGCGGAGCGCCTTCGCGCCCGCAGATTATCACAGGATAATTATAGCATAAAACCCATGCCCGCGCAACCGCCCCGGAAGCCTTCAAATCGGAAGCCTTCAAAGCACTTGAAAGCGTAATATTCCCGTGCTACAATAATAATGGAAGTATATGCAACAGAATCTATCGATTGGAGCAACCCATGGACAATTCACAAGGCAACAATCAATGGGACGCCGTCATCCGCCCGCGCAAGGGCTGGTTTGACATCGACATCAAGGGGCTGATCCGCTATCGGGACCTGATCTTCCTGATGGTGAAGCGCAATTTCACGGTGCTCTACAAGCAGACGATCCTCGGCCCCGCCTGGGTGGTGATCCAGCCGCTGCTGACCACGCTGGTGTTCACGGTGGTGTTCGGCAACCTGGCCGGGCTGCCCACGGACGGCGTGCCCAAGTTCCTGTTCTACATGGCGGGCAACGTGATGTGGCATTTCTTCTCCCAGTGCCTGACGGTCACCTCCGACACCTTCATCAAGAACAGCCGGCTGTTCGGCAAGGTCTATTTCCCCCGGCTGGTGATGCCCTTCGCCACGGTGATGACGGAGATGATCAACTTCGCGGTGCAATTCGCGCTGTTCCTGATATTCGTCGCCATCTACGCCGCCCGGCCCGACAGCGGCGTCGCGCCCAACTGGCAGCTGATCCTGCTGACGCCGCTGCTGCTGGTGCAGCTGGGCATACTGGGCCTGGGCTTCGGCATCATCATATCGGCCATGACCACCAAGTACCGCGACCTGGCCATGCTGGTGACCTTCGGGGTGCACCTTTGGATGTACGGCACGCCGGTCACCTACTCCACCTCGATGATCGCGGAGAAGTTCCCTCAATTACTGGGCCTCTACATGCTCAATCCCATCACCCCCATCATCGAGCTGTTCCGGGCGGCCTACCTGGGCGTGCCCCGGTATTCCTACGGCTACAACCTGCTGTCCGTCGTGGTGACGGCGGTGGTGTTCGTGGTGGGCGTGATACTGTTCTCCCGCATCGAAAAGACCTTCATGGACACGATTTGATATAAAGGATATTTGACATGTCAGACAGAGTGCTTGAAATCGAGGGCGTCTCCAAGGAATACCGGCTGGGCATGATCGGCGGCGGCACGCTGCACGGCGATCTGACCAGCTGGTTCGCCCGCATCCGGGGCAAGGACGACCCCAACGTGAAGATCGGCAAGGAGCATCTGGCCCACAACGAAAAGTTCTGGGCGCTGAAGGACGTGTCCTTCAACGTGAACAAGGGCGACGCCGTGGCGCTGCTGGGCCGCAACGGCGCGGGCAAGTCCACCATGCTGAAGCTGATCAGCCGCATCACCGCGCCCACCGAGGGCGAGATCCGCATCCGCGGCCGCGTGGCCAGCCTGCTGGAGATCGGCACGGGCTTCCACCCGGAGCTCAGCGGCCGGGACAACATCTATCTCAACGGCGCGATACTGGGCATGAGCAAGGCGGAGACCACCCGCAAGCTGAAGCAGATCATCGATTTTTCCGAGATCGAGCAGTTCATCGACACCCCGGTGAAGCGCTATTCCAGCGGCATGTACGTGAAGCTGGCCTTCGCCGTGGCGGCCCACCTGGACCCGGACGTGATGATCTGCGACGAGGTGCTGGCCGTGGGCGACCTGGCCTTCCAGCAGAAGTGCCTGAACAAGATGGCGGAGATCGCCCGGGACGGCCGCGCGGTGCTGTACGTCAGCCACAACATGCGCACCGTCAACCAGCTGTGCAACCGCGGGCTCTACCTGGACGCGGGCAGGCTGACCTACGACGGCACGGTGGAGCACGCCATGGAGCTCTACGGCGGCAGCAGCGCCCGCAGCGTGTCCCGCAACCTGGACGAGGTGCCCCGCACCAAGGACCGGGGCGACACCATGCGCATGCTGTCCATACACTTTGAAAACACCCAGTCGCTGGAGTACGACCAGGATTCCTGCATGGAGTTCACGCTGACCAGCGTCAGCCACATCTCCGAGCCCCGGCTGCGCATACGGCTGATCCTGCAAAACAGCATCGCCACGCCCATCGCCATGACCCAGACCGAGCCCTTCGAGGTCGCCGCCGAGGAGACCTTCACCCGCCGGATCCGCTTCCCCCTGGACGGCATCGCCCCCGGGGAATACGTCATCAAGATGTCCCTCATCGCCGGCACCCCCCGGGGCCGCAGCACCTATTACGACACCATCGTGGACATCAGCCGCTTCATCATCATCGACGACGCCGCCGTCAACAGCGGGTTCATATGGAACGAATCCATCTGGGGCGAATTCCGGCTGAAGCCGCTGGAGATGCTCTGAGGCGCAGCGCAGGGGCGGCGACGCGCCGCCCCTGCATTTCATCAACATTTCACTGTGAAAGGACGATTCCCATGATCGCAGAGATCCTCTCCGTGGGCACGGAGCTATTGATGGGCCAGATCGCCAACACCGACGCCCAATTCCTCTCCCGGCGGCTGGCGGAGCTGGGCATCATGCTGTACCGCCACACCACCGTGGGCGACAATCCCGCCCGGGTGAAGGAGGCGCTGGGCGAGGCGCTGTCCCGGTCTGACATCGTCATCACCACCGGCGGCCTCGGCCCCACCGAGGACGATCTGACCAAGGAGATGGTGGCGGAGCGCTTCGGGCTCAGGATGGTGCTGGACGAGCCCAGCCTGCATGCCATCGAGGCCTTCATGAACCGGGTGGGCCATCCCATGGCCGAGAACAACCGCAAGCAGGCCTGGTTCCCCGAGGGCGCCACCATATTCCCCAACGCCTGCGGCACCGCCCCGGGCTGCGTGGTGGAGCAGGACGGCAAGGCCGTGGCAGTGCTGCCCGGGCCGCCCCACGAGCTGCAGGACATGTTTGAACGGCAGCTGGCCCCCTGGCTGGCGCGGCGCAGCGGCGCCCACATCGAATCCCGCTTCCTGCGGATATTCGGCATCGGGGAGTCCAACGTGGAAAACCAACTGCGGGACCTGTTCCACTCCGACAATCCCACCCTGGCGCTGTACTGCGGCCCGGGCGAGGTGCAGGCCCGGATCACCGCCCAGGCGGCGGACCGGGAGGCGGCCCTTGCGATGATCGAGCCCGTGGCCGAAGAGATCCGCGACCGGCTGGGCGATCACGTCTACGGCGAAGGCGCGGACAACAGCATCGAGCAGGCCGTGCTTTCGCTGCTGAAGGCCCGGGGCGAGACGGTCAGCTTCGCCGAGAGCTGCACCGGCGGGCTGCTGGCCGCGCGGCTGGTGGGCGTGCCCGGGGCCAGCGACGCGCTGGGCGAGGCCCACGTGACCTACTGCGACGCGGCCAAGGCCCGGGTGCTGGGCGTCAAGCCGGAGACGCTGGAGCGATACACCGCCGTCAGCGAGCCCTGCGCCCGGGAGATGGCCGAGGGCGCGCGGCGCATCAGCGGCGCGGACTGGGCGGTGTCCACCACGGGCTACGCCGGGCCGGACGGCGGCGCAGACGGCACGCCGGTGGGCACGGTGTTCATCGCCGTGGCCGGGCCGGACGGCACCACCGCCGAGGAATGCCACTTCCGGGGCAGCCGGGCGTTCGTGCGCACCGTGGCGGCCTCCTGGGCGCTGAACGCGCTGCGGCTGAGAATGGAGGCGCGGGCATGAGGATCGTCGTGCTGGACGGCTATGCCGCCAACCCCGGCGACATCAGCTGGGACGCCCTGAAGCGCTGCGGCGAGGTGACGGTGTACGACCGCACCGCGCCGGAGGACGTGATTTCCCGCATCGGCGACGCCGAGGCGGTATTCACCAACAAGGTGGTCGTGGACGAGGCCGTGATGGCGGCCTGCCCGAACATAAAATACATCGGTGAGCTGGCCACGGGCTACAACAACGTGGACGTGGCCGCCGCGAAGCGGCGGGGCATCGCCGTGTGCAACATCCCCGCCTACAGCACCGATTCCGTGGCCCAGATGACCTTCGCGCTGCTGCTGGACATCTGCTCCCGGGCCGCGCAACACTCCGCCGCCGTGCACGCGGGCAAGTGGGCGGCCTGCCCGGACTTCTGCTTCTGGGAGACCCCGCTGATCGAGCTGGCGGGCAAGACCATGGGCATCGTGGGCTTCGGGCGCATCGGCAGGGCCGTGGCCCGCATCGCCGTCGCCATGGGCATGAGCGTGCTGTGCTACAGCCGCCATCCCGGCGGCGAACCGCTGCCCGAGGGCTGCCGCTACGCCGACCTGGACGCCCTGTTCGCCCGGTCCGATGTCATCAGCCTGCACTGCCCGCTGAACGACGACAGCCGGGGCATGATCAACCGGGAGAGCATCGCCCGGATGAAGGACGGCGTGATCCTGCTGAACACCGGGCGCGGCCCGCTGGTGGCGGAGCAGGACCTGGCCGACGCGCTGAACGCCGGCAAGGTGTACGCCGCCGGGGTGGACGTGGTCAGCGCCGAGCCCATACGGCCCGACAACCCGCTGCTGACCGCCCGGAACTGCGTCATCACGCCCCACATCGCCTGGGCCCCCTTCGAGGCCCGCCAGCGGCTGATGGACATCGCCGTGGGGAACCTGGAGGCGTGGATGCGGGGCGAGCCCCAAAACAACGTGGCCGGATAGAAAACAGGCGCGGAGGCCGAAAAAAAGCAGATCCTTCACTGCGTTCAGGATGACAGTCTGTATCAGATCTCCAGATAGGAATCCGCGTACAGGTTGTTGTTCTTGATGATGTCGCAGGTCTTCACGGTCTCCATCAGCCGCTGGTCGTTGGGGTTGACGATGGCGCTCGTCAGGCCCTGCATCATGGCCATGGCCAGCATGCAGCTGTCGAAGATCGGGCGAATGTGCTTCGGCATGCCGTTGGAGTTGTTGGACAGGCCGCCGGTGCTGTTCAGGCCCATGTCGCTGAACATCTTGATGGCCTCCAGGACCTCCATCTGCTTGTCCTGCATGCCCTTCACCACCAGGAACAGCGGGTCGAACCACAGGTCCTCGGCCTCCATGCCGTGCATCAGGCCCTCCTCCAGCATGCGCTGGCAATGGGCCATGCGCTCGTCGTTGTCAGAGGCGATGCCGTTGGCGGAGCACAGCGCGATGACGATGGCTTCGTTGTTCGCGGCCAGCTCGATGCGGTTGAAGCGGTCGCCGGCGTCGGCGGAGTTGACGATGGGCTTGCCCTTGGAGCGGTTGTACACCTGGATGCCGGCCTCGATGGCCTTCATGTTGGAGGTGTCCAGCGCCAGCGGCACGTTGTCAAAGCGCTCCTGGAGCAGCTTGACGGCCCACTGCATGATCTCCTCGCCGTCCGCCTCGGCGGGGCCGATGTTCACGTCGATGTAGTTCGCGCCGGCCTTCAGCTGCTGCTCACAGCGCTGGATGATCGGCTCGGGGTCGCGCTCGGCGAAGGCCCTGCGGATCGCGGGGGCGGTGACGGAGATGCGCTCGCCGATGGTGATGAACTTTGCCATGATGTATTACCTCCACTTTTACAATGGTTTGGACCCTTCCACAATTTCCGGTTCCCGGCAGCGCCGGAGCCGAGCCGCGTCCAGGGGGACGTCGCGGCGCGGCCTTCGGGGACGGCACTCCCCGCCGGCTGCCGGGAACCGCATCCGCGCGGTGGCGTCGGGTACCAGTCGACGCCGCGCGCTCCGGCCAAGCCGCCGCTTCGGGGAGGCGCCCCGTCGCGACAGTGCCGAAAAAAGCGGGATACATCGGTCAGAACCGATATATCCCGCGATGAAGTCGTCTCAGGCGCGCCGCCGGTCTCCCGACGGGGCGCATGCACGCATGCCGCAGGGCGCGATCCGCACCCACGGCCATTGCTCAGGAACATATCTGTCTTTAGTCCGAAGAATCGATACTTCCTCCGCAGGCAGGTCTTCTGACTGAGCCTCATCGCCCCGCGCGGCCTTCTCGGCGGGAGATCCTCCCATCCAATGGCGCGTTTACGCGGCGCTCCGCATCACAGCAGCGGTCCTGTCGGGGATTTCCACCCCGTTCCCTATTGTCCCTCCCGGCGGCTCCCCCGCGCCTCGCGCGCTGAAGGATTCTGGCCGGACGGGCACCTGCGGATTTCCCGTTATTCAGTTAACGCCATTTATCATACCACAACCGCGCGGTTTTGTAAAGCCCCCGCGCCGCCAAAAACTCCCCGTGCGGAAAAATCCGAAAAAAGGGCTTGACAAGCCCGCCGCGCTATGCTATAATATCCCTTGCGTTGAACAAGACGCGCTGTCGCGGGGTAGAGCAGTCCGGTAGCTCGTCGGGCTCATAACCCGGAGGTCGAGGGTTCAAATCCCTCCCCCGCAACCACCGCCAACCATGGGATAGCTAGCCCATGGTTGGCTATATGCCGGCGTATCTCAGTTGGCTAGAGAATCCGGTTCATACCCGGAGTGTCATTGGTTCGAATCCGATCGCCGGTACCACAAAATCGTGCAGTTCCCAGGAACTGCACGATTTCTATTTGGTTTTTCCCGTTTTCAAACGTGTAAGGCGTCATTTTGATACAAAGGCGCATCATGTCCGATCAAGGCCTTCCATCTTTTTGCATCGGTCGACCATCAGCGCTTCGAGCCTTTCTTTCATATCCTCCGGCATGAAAGAGGCTCGGCACAATTCGATGTACTCGTCCAGCCTGTCGGCGATACTCTGAATCATTTTTTCCGCCGTCTTTGAGGGAATCCCGCAGCTTTCAGCGAACACCTTGAAATCCTTGCGGCGCAGGTTGCGCTTTTTACCGTTCATGGTCAGGGCAAATTGGTCCTTGTCCTCCGGCAGGACGACGTTGACAGGCAGCAGATCGTAGGCATCGGAGAGCACATACATCCCGCTTTCCGGCGCGGTCTCGATGAGTGAGAAGTTTTTCAGGTGCATATCGGAATTGCCCACGGCAAAGCTGAACACCAACCGCAGGAACAGCTCGGACAGGTCGAGGCCGGGACGTTGGGACCAACGCTGGATGATCCTGGCACAGCGCTCATAGGAACCGCGATATTTGTCCTGGGTCAGGCGGCCGTCCAGCTGGCAAAAGTCCTCCATAGCCAGCATTTTCAGCGCCTGGTTCCCGCCTCCTGTGGGCAGAACACGATCAACGCGGCGCGTGATGTAAGCATAGCTCCCGCCGCGCATGGGCGTGCGCAACAGCGCGAAGGGCACGGTTTTGATGCCCGTCTCCCGCGCCATGCGCATGATCAGATGCTCCGCTTCGGGCAAGGCCGGGTACTCGTCCGTTTGCGGCTTCAGGATATAGCCCGTCGGATAGTTGACCAGCGTCAGCCTCGGCTCGCGGCCGGCCGTCAGGTGGAGCGACAGCTTCTTCTGCACGCCGGGCACGGTCAACCCCTGATGGGTGCTCTCTATGGCCAACTGCTCCAGAACGGCATCGGTGATGTCAATTTCCGGGAGCCTGGTCGTGCCAAAGAACCGCCTGACACATCCGCGGTGCCAGCCGGTTTCCCTCTCAACCGCCGTCGCATCGTCTCGGATCGTATTCCCACAGCAGAGGCAAATCATGTTCCGGCCTCCCTTATGCACACACAGCCGACGCAGTCCCGGCAGGCCACCAGCAGCAGCCCGAAGCGGTCGGCCTGGTCGATCTTCCAGTTGTGTGAGACGACGTTCAAAAGCCAGCCCTCCGGGATCAGGCCGTCAAAGAAGGCAAACAGCGTCTTGGAGACATAAGGCTCCTCTCGTTTGGGCAGCGTCAGGCTGACATCCGGGGTTTGCGCATCGGCAAGATAGCCGGCATCGTAGGCGAATGCGTAGCCCGCATCGGTTTCGCGGAGCGTCCCCGCAAAGTTATCCCGCACATAGACATGCGCCACGCGAAAGGCCTCGTCCATCGCTTAATCCCTCTCCCCCTTCTCGATTCTGCCCGGCACCGCGACCATGCCAAACATGGCCAACGCCTGGTTGACCTTGTCCATGCGCACGGTTTGCTTGCCCTGCTCCAGCTCGCGCACAAAGCGCAGCCCCAGGCCCGAGCGCATCGCAAATTGTTCCTGCGTCAGGCCCGCCGACTTCCTGCTCTGTTTGATAAATTCAGCGATCTCATTCATGATTTGATTTTATACCCTTTCGGGGCCATTGTCAACGATAATCATTTAAATTATACCCGATATGGTATATTATAATCAATCCTGCTTGGATTATACCCGTTCGGGGTCAATTATGCCGTAGCATATTTGTTAAAAATCCACCGAGCAAGTCAAGGGAAATCAGCGCGGATATGAGACGCAGGCCATCCGGCGTCAGTATCCGGCCATGCAGCTTGTCGGTTTGATACTGCTGATATGCCTCATATTCCTTATTTGATATCTGCTTCATTGTGCCTCCGCTCAGCTCGATAACCCGGAATTTGTGTGATTCTCTTCCGCTTTGCCGTTCTATCATCTGGCTACAGCTTCAAGTATTTTTGTCGGTATTCCTAACATGGTTAATGCTCTGTAAATCGCACTCGCCCTATCGCTGTAAAGCAGGTCTTGCGGCAGCTGATCAATCGCACGAACCAGCACTTCCTGGCGAGGCAGCAGATCCATCTCGTAGAACGCACCATAGTCTCGGTTCCCGGGCATTTCTGAAATGCGTTTGGCTGTTTCCTGAATATCCAGTGTCCGTAGATTGCCGAGATGCTCTGTTTCCACGCCAGTGTTGCCGACAAAAAGGTCTCCGTTCTGGTGAACCACCATATATAGCTCGTCCTGCGGGCATTTGAATAATGGAACTATATCAAATCCTTGTTGAAGTTGCTCCTTGAGCATACCGATCGTACAGATTACATTTGTCAATTCGTCTTCCTGTTGTTGCCAACGAGCAAGCCAAGGACGAATCCGGTGAAGGGTACTCAGTGAACCGCGGTAAGGTTCAAAATCCGTCATATGGGCATGCGGTGTAAAGTTAGGGATTGCAAAATAGATATATGCAGACTGTAACTGTTGCAGCATCCCGTCGATTTCGTCGGCATCCTCAGCAAAAAAACGGTTGAACATCAAAGATGCTCCAACCTCCGCACCGCAGGATTTCATAAACTCAGCCGCTTCAATTGCAATCTTTAAAGCGCCTTCTCGCCGGACAATCTCATCGTGATGAGCAGCATTTCCGTGAATGGTTATACCGAAGTCACGGTATCCGCAGTCAAGATAAGCCTGCATCACGGCATGACGGTCTTTCCTTCGCATCAGTGCAATACCACTCGTCATCCCATGATGATAGTGTTCAATATATCTCGTGGTGGCGGCCTTACGAATAATGGGAGCAATCGGGTGGTTCATCGGTTCATTATCCAGCGTAAAGCTGGCTTCAAATGGCAGAAACTCCGCCAGCGCGTCCAGCTTTTCTATGAATAACAAAGCGTCCTCTAATTTCATCATGCTTCCGGGTCCGCCATTGACATAGCAATGCTTGCAACGCGTGTTGCATCCGGAAACCAATATATCAAAATTGATATTCATCTTAGACCTCAACAAATCCCGATTTCCACGTCTGCCATAATACAGATTATGCCGGTTTCTGATAACCGACACCCCTAAACCCTAAGCGACACCCCTGAGAGGGGAATCGTTAAATTGTATCAAATACCGCGTCTTGTTTTCCAGCCAGGTCAATGCCGCCAGCTTGTCCTGGAACTGACGCAGCTTCCTCTCCTGCGTTTTGGCGACGGTGACGGCTTTGATGTCCTCCAGCTCCGTTTTCAGGTTGTCCAGGAACAGCGGGTCGATGACCTTGTGGATGTTCTCGATTGAAGTGTAATGCATGCCGCCCGCCCGGCGCGTCTCCGGGTTCAGGGTGCTCTCGAACACCGCACCGAAGATGGTGGGGCTGATGCCGCTCCAATCGAAATCGTCCGAGGCCTTGCGCAGGATCAGGTTGAGTATATCGTCGGTGAAGGACGGGATTTCGATGTCGTCGTCGGCAAACAGCCCGCCGTTCACATAGGGAAACGCGGCGAGCAGGGGGTCGTCGTCGGCGAGGTAGTCGTCCCGGTCCTCGGGCTTCTGGTTCAGCACGCGGAACAGCCGCCTCAATCCGTTTCGCGCCCCGCGGGCATCAAATTGCGCCATGTAATCATGGAACATGCCCCTCTTGCCAAACACCGCCGCGTCCTCCGCATACAGGCAGAAGACGATGCGCACGCACAGCTTGTTCAGGCTTTTCAGCGTTTCCGGGTCGTCGGGATGCTTGTATTGCCTCAGGAAGGCATCGTATATCTTCCCCACGAGCTCACCGGCCTGCAGGGAGAGCTGCATCTCCTCCGTGACCTTCTTCGTCTCCTGATTGACGAGGAAATCGAGCATATGGTATTTGGACTGGAGATCGGACAGGGTCAGCTTCACCGGCTCGGGGCGCTTCTGCTCCATGTCGTATATCCATATCTCGGCGAAATTGGATGTAACGATCCAGCGGGCCTTCTCGCTGTGCGGAAGCCCGTTGTCGTACATCTTCGCCTGCTCGTAGGGCGTCATGCCGCCGTGCCCGGCCTGCGGCTTGTCCAGCGCGATGCCAAGGCTCTTCTGTTCGATCAGCACATGGGTCTCGGGGATGTACACGTCGATTCGCTTCGTGTTCCCGTCCGGGCCGACGACCTTCTTCTCAAAGTCGACGCGGTCGGTAACGTGATCGACGCCCATGATGTCAACCAGCACATCAAACCAAAAAGAGCGCGCGTCCTCATCCTCGCGCCCCTTTCCGTTCCATTTGTAGTAAAACTGCCGGGCGGCTTCCCTCTGCTGCGCATCTGTCATGATCGTCACCGTCTTTCGCAGGGCTTTGTTATGAATTCGCATCCACGGACATTATAGCAAAAACCTTCGACGCCATCAATCGTAAAATATGCACGCGGCGGTCTTTGTCCCGCAACCCTCAGCCTCATGCCCTCTCCACCGCGGCGAGGGCCTTTTCCACGAAGCGCTGCCGCACGTCCTCCAGCGCGCCGAGGCCCTGGAGGCGCAGCGCGATGTCGAAGCCCCGGGCCTCGAGGCGGCTCTTCCAGGAATCGTCGCCGTCCCCGGCCAGGTCGTTTGTGGCGTGGTCTCCGGCGACCAGCATCAGCGGCATGAGCGCCAGCCGCTTGCCCGGCACGGCCTCCAGGTCATCCATGATGCCCTCCAGCGCGTGGCTGCCCTCCACGCAGGCCAGCTTCACCCCTTCGGGCAGCGCCTCCCGCAGGCGGGCGTAGGTCTCGTCGGCGGCGTGGTCGGTGCCGTGGCCCATCACCAGCAGGGTCCGGCCCTCCGCTTCGGCGATCCGCCCCAGCAGCGCCGCCATCCAGCGATAGTCCTCCGGCCCGTCCAGCAGCGGCGCGGACACCGGCAGGCCGTCCGCGGCGGCCACGGCCATCTCGTATTCCCGGCCCCGGATGATGTGGGTGGCGGCCAGCGCGACGCGGTCGCAGCCCTCCCGGCGCAGCCGCTCCAGCGCCTCGGCCACGCTCTCCACCGGCGTGCCCCGCTCCGCGAGCCTCCGGGCGATGATCCGCGAGGTCCACGCGCGGCGCACCTCCCATTCCGGGAAGGCCCGGCGCAGCGCATCCTCCACGGGGCATATGCAGTCCCGCTCCGCGTCCGCGTGGGTGGTTCCGAAGCTGACGGCTATGATCGCGTTTTTCATGACGTATCCCCCATCTTTTCTGTTGTTGTCAGCGCATTGTCTACACCGACCCCGTGATCTTAGTTTAAGCTAATTATACTCCAACGCGGCCTCCCGCGCAACCCCGGCGGCGCGCATTGCCATCGCCCATCCCGTGTGCTATAATGGCCGTGAACGCGACACGCATACGAAAGGGCGGATGGATGCCATGAGCAATATACTGGACTACCTGCAATGGCGGGGCGACCTGCCGCTGACCGCCGCGCCGTTCTGCGGCGTGGACGGGCTGATACTCTCCCAGCTGTCCATGCTGCGCTGGGAAAACGCCCTCGCGCCGGACCAGACGGCCACGCCCCGGGAGCTGCTGGAGCCCATGAAGCGCCAGCCGGTGTCCGTGGGCTTCACCACCGATAACGACCTGAAGCTGCTGACGCTCGCAGCCGGGTCGGAGCGCTTCGGCACGCTGCCCCTGGCGGATTACGTGCACGACCTGGACGAGGCCGCCGAGATGCAGTTCGCCGCGCTGACGCTGCGCCTGCCCGACGGCACGGGCTTCGTGTCCTTCCGGGGCACGGACAGCTCGCTGGTGGGCTGGAAGGAGGATTGCAATATGGCCTTCTCCAAGCCCGCCCCGGCCCAGGAGGCCGCCCGGGCCTATCTGCAGCGCGTCGCCGCCAATTTCCCCGGGGGTGTGCGGGTGGGTGGCCATTCCAAGGGCGGCAACCTGGCCATGTACGCCGCCGCCACCGCCGACGAGGCGACCCGGGCGCGGGTGCTGGCCGTGTACAACAACGACGGCCCGGGACTGAGCGACCGCATGGACGCCCAGGCGCTGTACGAGCGCATCACCGGGCGGCTGCACTCCTACGTGCCCCAGGGCTCCATCGTGGGCATGCTGCTGAGCCACCCGGACGAATACATCGTGGTCAAGAGCCGCAGCGTGGGCATCATGCAGCACGACCCCTACAGCTGGCAGGTGCTGGGGCCGGACTTCGTGCGCGTGCCCGCGCTGAACCGGGACAGCGCCCGCTTCGACGCCACCTTCCGGAAGTGGCTCGCCGGCGTGGACGAGGCCGACCGCGCCGTGCTGATCGACACCGTGTTCAACGTCTTCTCGGCCACGCGCTCCCGCAACTTCGGCCGGGAATTCTGGGCCGGGCTCGCCCGCAACCCCGGCGCGGTGCTCGCCGCCATACAGGGCGTCGACCCCGCCGACCGCAAGCGCATCGCCCGCATGCTGGGCGATCTTGGCGCGATGGCGATCAAGGGCCAATAGCGCGCACAAAAAGGGAGCGGTCCCAAACGCCCCGCGGCGTCCAGGGACCGCTCCCTTTTATTGTATTCACGCCTTCCTGCCGTCCAGCACGCAGCACCCGCTGCACAGCGCCATGCAGGCGGCGCACAGCAGCATGCCCGCCCGCAGCCCGAGGCCGCTCTCCAACGCGGCGATCAGCGGCGAGGACACTGCCTGCCCGGCGTACAGCGCCAACATCATGGCCGTGGTGGCCAGCAGCGTGTTCTGCCGCTGCCGCTCGCAGCCCAGTATCAGCGTGCAGGGGATCAGCGCGCCGGCCAGCAGCCCCGCGAGCGCCAGCGCGATCCGCAGCGCCATCCCGCCGCCCACCAGCAGCCCCACCGCCAGCACCGCGCCGCCCAGCAGGCCGCCCACGCGCACGTAGTCCTTCGGCCTGACGGGCAAAAAGGGCATCAGCAGCCGGGACAGCATGATCCCGAAGAACAGGCAGGACTGGGCCGGTATGGCGAAGCTGCCGCCCAAGCCGTCCGCGTAGCGGTTCACCCAGGTGTTCAGCCCGGACAGGAACACGCCGTGGAACAGCATCGCCAGCACCAGCAGCATCAGCCGCCCCTGGCGTATGCCCGCGGCGATGTCCCCCAGGGACCCGGCCGGAGCGCCCAGCGGCTCCCGGTCCTCGATGCCCCGCAGTCGGCGCACCACCGCCGCCACGGCCAGCAGCGCCGCGCCGCTGGCGGCGATCACCAGATATACCTGCTTCCAGCCCATGCCCCCGTCCATCAGCGCCCGGTAGCCCATGGGCGTCAGCACGCTGGTCAGCCCGAAGGCGGTGTGCAGCAGGCACATCATCCGCGTGGCGGCGTCGCCGGTGTAGAGGTCCGCCATGCAAGCGGAGAGCAGCGTGTCCATCAGGCCCAGCCCGTAGCCCAGCGCGAACCACACCGCGCTGAACAGCGCGTAGCCCGGGGCCAGCCACAGCAGCACCAGCGCCGCCACGCACAGCGCGATGGCCCACTTCAGCAGCGTGCGCTTGCGCTTGCGCCCCTGCAAAAAGAAGGCCGTCACCAGCGCGGCGAGGCCCCCGGCGAAGGCCGCGGCGTTGGCCGCGCCCTGGCTGGAGGCCCGCAGGGCATAGGCGTCGATCATGGCCGTCAGCAGCGCGCCCTGGGCCGCGAATATCGCGGAGAGGAACGCGATGCCCAGCAGCAAAAACGCCGCCACCCAGCCCCGATTCCTGTCATTCATCTTTCTCGTCTCCCGTATGTGTCATGTCGTCTCCCGGGGCACCAGCTCCACGTCGAACACGGTGTGGCGCTGCTCCAGCGCGCCGTCCTCCAGCAGCCGCCGCATGTTCTCCACGGCCTGCCGGCAGATGGCCTCGGTCTGGTGCCGCACGGTGGTGATGGTCCGGTAGTTGTACTGGGCCACGGACAGGTCGTTGCAGCCCACCACCTTCACGTCCTCGGGCACCCGAAGCCCCCGCCGCTCCAGGCAGCGGATGGTGCTGAGGGCGAATATGTCGGATTCGCAGAAATAGCCGTCCGCCGCGAGGCCCGCGTCCAGCTTCTCGCCCACCGCGGCGTACACATCGCCGTACTGGGCGTTCTCCGCCACGCTGACGGACAGCCGCTCGTCGCAGGTCACGCCCTGCTCCTGCAGCGCCTTCATGAAGCCCACCTCGCGGCTGCGGGGCAAGCGGCTGTCGCCGAATTGCCTGCGCACGATGGCCACCCGGCGGCAGCCCGCTCGCAGCAGCTCCCGGCAGGCCTTGTAGCCCGCGGCCACGGAGTCCGTCTCGATGGCGCAGCAAAGCCCCGCGTCCAGGTTCTCCGGCGCGCGGTTGATGTAGATCACCGGGATCTCCCGGCCCTCGGGCAGCTGTATCGGCTGGCCGGAGGCGAACACGAACAGCGCGCAGATGTTCAGGCTGAACACCGCGTCCAGGTAGGTCTGCTCGTTTTCAAAGTTGTCCCCGATGTTGCAAACGATGCCGATATAGCCCTGCCGGAAGAGCTCGTCCTCCAGCTGGGTCACGATCTGGTTGACGTATTCATAGCTCAGCCGGGAGACCAGTATGCCCGCCAGCTTCGAGCTCCTGGTGCGCAGGTTCTGCGCCGTCTGGTTCGGCACATAGCCCAGCTGCCGGATCACGTCCCGCACCTGGCGCTCCGTCTCCGGGGAAAAGCGTCCGTTCCGGTTGATGACGCGGGATACCGTCGCGGTGGAAACGCCGCACATCCGCGCCACGTCCTGTATCGTCGCCCGCTGCTTGGCCATGCCGCCACCCCCTTTCCGAGCAATATCATGATATCGGTTCAGTCAAGGCCCGTTCCGGGCTCCATCACCGGCGCGTACACCCGCCCGGTCGCCTCCAGGTGCTCCAGGAAGGCCACGGCCTCGTCGGCCAGCTCCTCGCAGATGTCCAGGCAGTGCCCGAACCCGGAGTAGAGCACCAGCTTGCAGTTCGGCAGGCACTTCGCCGTGCGGGCCATCAGGTCCACCCGGGCGATGGTGTCCTCCACCCCGCCCATCAGCAGCACCGGCGTGCGTATCCCCCGCAGCGCCCGCTGCAGGCCCGCCTCGCCGCCCAGCGCCGACATCGGGCGGCCGTAGTCGATGGCCCGGGTCTCGGGGGAGTCGTACACCGCGGCGTAGTCTGCCCGCGCCCGCAGCGCCGCCTGCGCCTCGCCCAGGCGCTCCCGCCGGGCCAGCAGCCCGGGATCGTCGGTGGGATAGACGATGCAGTGCGCCGGCATCTCCCCCCGCAGCGCCTGCTGTCGCACGGACATCCGGCTCTCGTCCGGGTTGTGGGGTCCCGCCGTCACCGCCAGGAAGGCGATGAGCCGCTCCGGGTGGCGCAGCGCCACGTGGAAGCCCGTGCCCGCGCCGTTGGACGCGCCGGAATAGACGAAGCGGTCGATGCCCATGGCGTCCGCGAAGTCGATCACGTCGTCGGCGAACCGGTCGTACCAGTGCGCGCCGTAATCCTCCGTCACGTGCTGGGAGCGCCCGAAGCCCCGGTTGGTCAGCAGCCACACGTGAAAGCCCCGCCTGGCCAGCTCCAGCTCCAGCGACGCCGGAAAGTGCTCCACCTGGCTGCACACCACGTGGCGCTCCCCCGCGCCGTGCTCCTCGTAATAGATCGAAACGCCGTCCCGCGCCCTGATATGCGGCATGGCCCGCGCCTCCGTTTCCCGCCGGTTAAACGATTTCTCCAATGTTATATTATCATGTTCCCCTGTTTGCTGTCAATGAACAGATTGTGTCCTTTCTTCGCGTTCCTTTCCCCCCACATTGTCGTGGACGAACGCGCCGGGGATATGCTATAATATGTACAATGGATATTATTCCCAATAACGACCACAAAGGAGGCAATACCATGCTGTACAACGAAGCCTGCGGCGAAAGGCTGTCCCGGCTGGGCTTTGGCTGCATGCGCCTGCCGCAGACGGCGGACAAGGCCATCGACGAGAACGAGCTGCAGCGGATGGTGGACTGCGCCATCGAGCGCGGCGTGAACTACTTCGACACCGCCTGGCCCTATCACGGCGGCCACAGCGAGCTGGCCATCGGCAAGGCGCTGGCGAAATATCCCCGGGAGCGCTGGTACCTGGCGGACAAGTATCCGGGGCACCAGATCTCCGCCAGCTACGACCCCGCCGCGATCTTCGAGCAGCAGCTGAAGAAGTGCGGCGTGGAGTACTTCGACTTCTACCTGCTGCACAACGTGTATGAGAACTCCTACGGCGTGTACACCGACCCCAAGTGGGGCATACTGGATTACTTCAAAGAGCAGAAGCGGCTGGGCCGCATCAAACACCTGGGCTTTTCCACCCACGCCCGCCCGGACACGCTGGAGAAGTTCCTGGACTACGCCGGGGACGCGGTGGAATTCTGCCAGATCCAGCTGAACTACCTGGACTGGACGCTGCAGGACGCAAAGGCGAAGTACGAGCTGCTGACGCAGCGGGGCATACCGGTTTGGGTGATGGAGCCGCTGCGGGGCGGCAGGCTGGCCGCGCTGGGCGAGGCCGACGAGGCCCGGCTGAAGGCGCTGCGCCCGGAGGAGAGCATCGCCAGCTGGAGCTTCCGCTGGCTGCAAAACCTGCCCAACGTGAAGATGGTGCTGTCGGGCATGTCCTGCCTGGCCCAGATGGAGGACAACATCGCCACCTACACCGGCGGCGCGGCCCAGACCCCCGATGAGGCCGCCGCGCTGGCCGAGATCGCCGAGGGCCTCAAGAACGCCCTGCCCTGCACCCGCTGCCGCTACTGCTGCGACGGCTGCCCGATGGGGCTGGACATCCCGATGCTGATCCACGCCTACAACGATTTGAAGTTCGCCAGCAGCATGACCGTGCCCATGCAGATGGACGCGCTGCCCGAGGACAAGCGCCCCTCCGCCTGCGTGGCCTGCGGGGCCTGCGCCGCGGTCTGTCCCCAGAAGATCGACATACCCGCCGCCATGGCCGAGCTGGCCGACGCCCTCTCGAAGATGCCCTCCTGGGCCGAGCTGTGCCGCCAGCGCGAGGAGGCGGCGCGGAAGCTGCAAAACAAGTGACCCTGAACACAGAACGGGGGAGCGCCACACCGGCGCTCCCCCGTTCTGTGTTGTCGGTTACCTGTTCCCGATGTCCGGGATCCCGGCGAAGCCCCTCGCCAGGTCCTCGTCGGTGGGGATGTAATCGGACATCTGGCCGTCGTGGAACCGCTCATAGGCCACCATGTCGAAATAGCCGGTGCCGGTGAGGCCGAAGAGTATGGTCTTTGCCTCGCCGGTCTCCTTGCACTTCAGCGCCTCGTCGATGGCGGCGCGGATGGCGTGGCTGCTCTCCGGCGCGGGCAGTATGCCCTCGACCCGGGCGAATTCCTCGGCCGCCTCGAACACCTTCGTCTGCTCCACGGCGCGGGCCTCCATATAGCCGTCGTGGTAGAGCTGGCTGAGGATGCTGCTCATGCCGTGATAGCGCAGGCCGCCGGCGTGGTTCGGCGCGGGGATGAAGCCGCTGCCCAGGGTGTACATCTTCGCCATCGGGCAGACCATGCCGGTGTCGCAGAAGTCATAGGCGAATTTGCCCCGGGTGAAGGACGGGCAGGAGGCGGGCTCCACGGCGATGATGCGGTAATCCGCCTCGCCCCGCAGCTTTTCGCCCATGAAGGGGCTGATCAGGCCGCCCAGGTTGCTGCCGCCGCCGGCGCAGCCGATGATGATGTCCGGCTTGATGCCGTATTTGTCCATGGCGGCCTTGGTCTCCAGGCCGATCACCGACTGGTGCAGCAGCACCTGGTTCAGCACGCTGCCCAGCACATAGCGGTAGCCGGGATTGGACACCGCGACCTCCACGGCCTCGGAGATGGCGCAGCCCAGGCTGCCGGTGGTGCCGGGGAACTGCTCCAGGATCTTGCGGCCCACGGCGGTGGTGTCCGACGGGCTGGGCACCACGGACGCGCCGTAGGTGCGCATCACCTCGCGCCGGAAGGGCTTCTGCTCGTAGGAGACCTTCACCATGTACACCTTGCAGTCCAGCCCGAAGTAGGAGCAGGCCATGCTCAGCGCCGTGCCCCACTGGCCCGCGCCGGTCTCGGTGGTGACGCCCTTCAGGCCCTGCTGCTTGGCGTAGTAGGCCTGGGCGATGGCGGAGTTCAGCTTGTGGCTGCCGGAGGTGTTGTTGCCCTCGAACTTGTAGTAGATCTTCGCCGGGGTCTGCAGCTTCTCCTCCAGACAGTAGGCCCGCACCAGCGGCGAGGGGCGGTACATCTTGTAGAAATCCTGTATGGGCTGGGGAATGGGATATTCCCGGGTGTCGTTGTCCAGCTCCTGCCGGATCAGCTCCTCGCAGAAAACCGGGGCCAGGTCCTCGGCGGTCATGGGCTGCAGCGTGCCCGGGTTCAGCAGCGGCGCGGGCTTGTTCTTCATGTCCGCGCGGACGTTGTACCAATACTTCGGCAGCTCGCTCTCCTCCAGGTAGATCTTGTAGGGGATGTTCTTCTTCTCGCTCATGGGGATTCTCCTTTCCGATTCGCGGGACAGTAAAAAGCCCTGTCCCAGTTGTGTTGTGCTGGGACAGGGCTGCATACATCCACCCTGCGGTGCCACCCGGCTTGACGCTTGCGCGCCCGCTCGTCACCGTACCATCATACGGCACTCTTTGATAACGGAGGAAACTCCGTCTCCCCTACCGGGCACAGGCCCATCGGTTCGCCCTCCAGAGTCCATTCGTCCCCGCCGCCCATGCCGCGCTTCCACCGCCCGCGGCTCTCTGTGATGTCGATGCGTGGATTACTTCTCTCTGTCATCGGTTTGTTGCTTTATTATAGCAACGCGATAAAGGTTTGTCAACGGGTTTTTGCAGGGTTTTGCGCCGAATTTCGCGACGAAACCGTTACTTTTCTGTTAATCGAATTGTTGATTAAGCATCCCCCTGTTTGTTCACGCGGGACCGGGCTCGGCGGCGTGCCTTCCGAACCGGATTTTCGGCGCTCGCCCACATCGCGGGCGAGCTGGCTCGATCAAACGGTTCGTGCCGGTACGCCGCCTCCCCCGGAACGACAAGCATCGGCGTAGCGCAAGGCGCGCGGCGGAATTCCCGGCACGATTAAAACGAGGCTGGCTGACTGCGATGTGGGCAGCCGCCGAAGTTTTTGTGCAGGGAATCCGCCGCGCGCCTGAAATCATAGCCTGTTATCTCACAGATTCACAACGCCCCGGAAGCTGAAGCTGAACTCCAGCCGCTTCGATACGTCGATCAGGTACTCCTCGTGGGTCCTCGCGCCCCAGCTGTCGTCGCCGGCGACGCCCATCTGCCTGAGGCTGGCCCGCACGACGGTGTAGTGCACCGGGGGCAGCTCGAAGTGGTGGGCGGCGTTTTCGATCTCATGGGGCGTCCAGGGCAGCGCGGAGAATTCCATGCCGTCGCCCATGAAGCGGATGCCCCGGCCGCGATAGTCGGTCACCTCGGCCCAGCGCACGCCGGTGCGGTTGCCGCACTCCTGGGGTCTCAGGTAGGGCTGCATCATGTCCTTCACGGCGCGCTCGAACACGCCCAGCCGCGCACCTTCGTGGCGGTCCCAGTAATTCTCGTCCGGGCCCAGGCCGTACCAGCGCACCCGATCCAGGTCGGCGTCCAGCTTCATCATCATGCCGAACACGGGCATGTCCCCCAGTCCCTCCACCGGGTCGTAGCCCAGCTTCACGTTCACCGTCCCGCAGGGATACACGGTGTAGGTCACGTCGCACCTGGCCGCGGGGGCGGTGGGCAGGTGGTACACGAAGGTCAGCGACACGGAGCCGTCGCCGTTCTCGGTCAGCGGCATGGCCATGTTGGCGAACATGTTCTCGCCGTCGCCCATCGTGGTGGCGTACAGCGAGGCCAGCTTCCACTGGGCGTAGCGCCGCGGCATGCCGTTGCCCCGGTCGTTGTCGTTGGGAGCGCGCCAGAAGTTGGGCACGGGCGTGGTCTTCAGCAGCTCCACGCCGCCCCAGCGGTAGGACACCAGGCCGCCCGCCATGCCGTTGAACAGCGCGGTGAAGTGCTCGCCGTGGATGCCCAGGTTGTTGGTGCCCCGCACGATGCGCAGCGGCGGATGCTTTTCCGCCCTGGGCGCGGCGGCCACCTGGTACACGCCCTGGCCGAAGGCGACCTCATAGCCCCGGTCGGCCCAGGCGTTCGCCGCCCGCAGCCGGAAGGACACCGTGACCGCGTATTCGCCGCCCCGGGTCTGCGCCGGGAAGGGCGAGGGATAGACCTTCTCGGAGAGCGGCGGCACGTCCGTATCGATGACCTTCTCCGCCAGCTTCACGCCCTCGCGCTCCAGCGTCGCCACGCACTCGAATTCCCGGGTGTTGGTGAACATGGACCGGTTGACGACCCTGATGTGCTCCCCGTCGACCTTGCAGGCGATGTTCTGGTAGTTGTACTTGACCTCCTGCAGCTTTTCGGAGCCGTCGCCGTTGCCGAACAGTATGCCGTTGCCGCTGAAGTTGCCGTCGTGGGGCGTCTCGCCGTTGTCGCCGCCGTAGTTGTAGATCACGTTGCCGTAGCGGTCCTTGCTCCGCACGGACTGGTCCAGGTAATCCCATATGAACCCGCCCTGGTACAGCGGCTCCTCGTAGGCGTACTCGGTGTACCAGTGCATCGCGCCGTTGGAATTGCCCATGGAGTGGGTGTATTCGCACAGGATCAGCGGCTTGTCCCGGTGCTCCGCGATGAACTGGCGCAGCTGCTTGACCGGGGTGTACATCTTGCTGTACACGTCGCTGGTCTCGGGGTGGCGCTCGTCGTGGTCCACGCCCTCATAGTGCACGGGCCGGGTGGGGTCCAGCTTCTTGAACAGCCGGCTCATCTCCAGGATCACGTCGCCACCCATGGACTCGTTGCCGCAGCTCCACATCACCACGCAGGGGTGGTTCTTGTCCCGCTGGCAGGTGGAGTTCACCCGGTCCAGCAGGATGTCCTTCCATTCGACCCGGTTGCCCGGCAGCAGCCCCTCGATGGGGATCAGCCCGCGCACGTAGCGGTCCCAGATGCCGTGGGTCTCCATGTTGTTCTCGTCGATCACATACAGCCCCAGCTCGTCGCACAGCGCGTAGAGGGCGCTGGCGTTGGGATAGTGGCTGGTGCGCACGGCGTTGATGTTGTTGCGCTTCATGGTGATCAGGTCCCGGCGCAGCTTCTCATAGGGCACGGCGCGGCCCGATTCGGCGCAGTAATCGTGGCGGTTGGTGCCCTTGAACACCATGCGCACGCCGTTCAGCTTCATGACGCCGTCTGCGATCTCGAACCGGCGGAAGCCCACGGCCTGGGGCACGACCTCCACCAGGCTTCCCGCGCCGTCCATGACCTCGATCAGGAGCCGGTACAGGTTGGGCTGCTCGCTGCTCCACAGCTTCGGCGCGTCCACAGGGATAGCGAATTCCGCCGCGTCGCCGTCGCCGGACTGCTCCGCCGCGGCCACGACCGCGTCGCCGTCCAGCAGGCTCAGCCTCAGCCGCCAGCCCGCCGCGGCCTGCATCCTCAGGCCCACGTTCAGCACGGCGCTCCTGAAATCGTCCGCCAGCGGCGTCGTGACCCGCACGTCCGCCACGTGGGCCGCGGGCGTCGCGTACAGGAACACCTCCCGGAACAGGCCGGAGAAGCGCATGAAGTCCTGGTCCTCCAGCCAGCTGCCCGCGCTCCAGCGGTACACCCGGCAGGCCAGCTTGTTCTCGCCCGCCACGAGGTAGTCCGTCAGCTCGAAGTCCGCGGGCGTGAAGGAGTCGGAGGAGAAGCCCACGTAGTGGCCGTTCAGCCACACCGCCACGCAGCTCTCCGCGCCCTGGAAGGAGACGAACACCCGCTTGCCCGCGAAGCCGTCGGGCAGGAAGAAGTATTTCACGTAGGACGCCACCGGGTTGTAATCCTCGGGGATCTGCCCGATGTCCGCGTCCTGATAGCCGTCCCAGGGATACTGCACGTTGCAGTACTGGGGCACGCCATAGCCCTCCATCTGGATGTGGGCCGGCACCGCGATGTCCGCCCAGGGGCGGCAGTCATAGTCCGCAGCCTCAAAGCCGGGGATCACCTGGCGCTCGTTCAGCGCGTGGTGGAACTTCCACAGCCCGTTCAGGCTCATGCGCAGGCTGCTCTCCCCCGCCGCCAGCTCCTCCAGGTCCGCGTAAAAGGCGTGGTCCGAGTGGGCCGCCACCCGGTTTTCGGCAAAATAGCCCGGGTCCTTCAATTTGTTGTAATCAAAGCTCATTTTCAACGATGGGGCCGCCTCCACATGGCGGGCGGTCCCTTTCCTCCTTGTATGATGTATGGATGCTTACTGACCGTGGCAATCCGTTCCCCGGCCATTTAATTCCTCATTCCTAATTCCTCATTCCAAATTCCCCTCTTGCCTCCCTCTCGTCCTGCTCCATCATCCGCCTGACCTCCTCCAGCGCGGCGTCGCACTCGGGGGAGCGCTTGAGGTCCTCGTCTGCGGCGCGATCGGCCTCCCGGGCGTCGCCCTCGAGGCGCCAGAGCGCCTCGTCGGCCCAATCGAGGCCCAGCGGCGCGGTCTGCTCGCGGATGCGGCGCAGCGCGTCCCGGAAGGCCTCCCAGTCGGGATAATCCTTCCCGTTCAGCGTCAGCGCCACGGCGGGCATGCGGGGCAGCAGCAGCTCCGCGGCCCGGGGCGTGTTGGTCACGCGCTCGGTCCACAGCGGGCACTCCGCGCCGATCAGCCCTTCCTCGTGCCCCTTCGCATAGTCCGGCAGCTCCGCCGCCCAGATGCCGTGGGGGTCCGTGGCCGCGTAGGCGTAGTCCAGGTAGTAGTGCTCCACGTCGGAGCGGATCACCCGGCCGCCCGCCGCCATGAACGCGGCGGTCTCGGCGTCGTTGCCCCGCCAGTGCTGCACGATGAAGTGTCCGGGCAGCATGCCGCCCGCCAGCGACTCGTTCCACACGATCGCCTGCCTGCCCCGCCGGGCCAGGTAATCGCCGATCTTCAGCACCAGCCAGCGCTGCAGCTCCTCCTCGTCCTTCAGGCCCTCGGCCCGGATGCGGGCCTGGCAGTCCGGGCAGCGCCGCCAGTGCAGCTTCAGCGCCTCGTCGCCGCCGATGTGCACCTCCGGGCCGGGGAACATCGCCAGCAGCTCGTCCAGTATGTCCTCCAGGAAGCGTATGGCCGCGTCCTTGCCCGCGCAGATCAGGTTCGGATAGACGCCCGGCGCGGTGATCACCCGGTATTCGTGGGGCTTCTCCCCCGCCCCCACGCCGCAGCCGTACTCCGGATAGGCCGCCAGCATGGCGCTGGCATGGCCGGGCACCTCCAGCTCCGGCACCACCTGTATGCCCCGCCCGGCGCAGTGGGCCACCACCTGGCGGACCTCCTCCTGGGTGTAGAATCCGTCGTTGTTCTCGGTCTTCGAGACCCTGCCGAAGTGGGATTCGCCCCGGCGGGAGCCGATTTCGGTCAATTTGGGATAGCGCCTGATCTCCACGCGCCAGCCCTGGTCGTCCGTCAGGTGCCAGTGGAAGCGGTTCATGCCGCAGGCCGCCGCCACGTCGATGAAGCGCAGTATGTCCGCCACGGGCATGTAGTGCCGCGCCACGTCCAGCATGAAGCCGCGATAGGGATATGCTCTGCCGTTCATGTTTTTACCTCGCATGTTTTTTCGTATATTATAACACGAACTACGTTGTTTCGCCCCGACATATACGATAACATATCTTTGGACTTTCAAAAGCAAATATTATAATGATGGGAAGTATCAGATGAATATATTCAATATCATCACGCTGTTCGGCGGCCTGGCCATGTTCCTGTTCGGCATGCGCATGATGGGCGACGGCCTGAAGGAGAGCTCCTCCGGCGCGCTGAAGAGCGTCATGGCGCGGCTGACGGGCACGCCGGTGAAGGCGTTCCTGCTGGGCCTGGTGATGACGGCGGTGATACAATCCTCCACCGCCACCATCGTGATCACCTCCGGCCTGGTGGGCGCGGGCATCATATCGCTGCACCAGTCCCTGGGCATCGTCATCGGCGCGAACGTGGGCACAACCGTCACCGGCCAGATCATCCGCCTGCTGGACCTGAACGCCTCGGGCGGCGCGTCGCTGCTCCAGTTCTTCAAGCCCTCCACGCTGGCCCCGCTGGCGCTGATCATAGGCATCGTGCTGATCATGACCAACAAGCTCCGCGGCTCGGAGAAGATCGGCCGCATCGTGATCGGCTTCGGCATACTGTTCTCCGGCCTTATGAACATGACCGACGCGGTCAGCGCCCTGACCCAGACGGGCATCATCGAATCGCTGTTCTCCCGGCTGGGCGTCAGCCCGATGCTTGGCTATCTGATCGGCCTGGGCGTTTCCTTCGTGCTGCAATCCTCCTCCGCCTCCATCGGCATATTGCAGGCGTTCTCCATGTCGGGCCTGTTGACGTTTAGGGTCGTTTATCCGGTGTTGCTGGGCATATACCTGGGCGATTGTGTGACCACCGCCATCGTCTGCAACATCGGCGCAAAGCCGGATTCCCGGCGCGTGGGTATGGCGAACATATTCTTTAACCTGGGCAAGACGGCGCTGATCCTGATAGGCGTCACCATCGCCCATCAGACCGGACTGCTGGACGGACTGTGGAACAGCGTAGTCCATTCGGGCGACATCGCCAACGCCAATACGGTGTTCAACCTGGCCAGCGCGCTGCTTCTGCTGCCCGTGATGGGCCTGCTTGAACGATTGAGCCACATGATCGTTCGGGATGATCCCACCCAGATCGATCCCGTCACCGAGCAACCCGCGCTGCGGATATTGGACAGCCTGAACCCGGTGTTCCTGGCGACCCCCGGCCTGGCGCTGAACGCTTGCTACGACGTGCAGCTGGAGATGTTCCGGCTGGCCAGGCTCAACATCAACCGGTCCTTCGACCTGGTCAATGCCTTCGACCCCGCGCTGATGGCCAAGCTCCGGGAGGACGAGGAGGCGCTGGACACCATGGCGGACCGGGTCAGCAACTACCTGATGCAGATCTCCGCCCACATCACCTCCGACCACCACGTGGAGATCATGAACCACTATTACTCCGCCATCTCCGAATTCGAGCGCCTGGGCGACCACGCCATGAACATCGCCGAGGACGCCGAGGAGCTGAACGGCCAGGGCGCGGCCTTCTCCGAATACGCGCTGCGGGAGCTGAGCGTGGTGCGCGACCTGATCCAGGCGGTGCTGAATTACACCGGCAGAACCTTTGAAAAGTGCGACGCCAAGGCCGCCCAGCACATCGAGCCGCTGGAGGAGGTCGTGGACGACATGGTGAACGCCCTGCGCCAGAACCACCTGGAGCGCCTGCGCAGCAAGCGGTGCTCGGTGCTGGCGGGCACGGTGTTTTTGAACATGCTGTCCGACATCGAGCGCGTCTCCGACATCTGCTCCAACGTGGGTGTGTTCACCATCGCCCGGGTCAACCCGGAGATGAAGCACGAGATCCACGACTACGTGTCCAGGCTGCACTCCGGCAAGGACGCGGCCTTCAACCGGGAATACCAGGCCGCCCACGACCACTACTTTGAGCTGCTGAACGCCGAGGAGGCGCGGATAGACGCATGAACATACAGATCTTCGGCACGAAGAAGAGCAGCGACACCCGCAAGGCGGAGCGTTGGTTCAAGGAGCGCAGGATCAAGGCCCAGGTCATCGACCTTCTGGACAAGGGCATCAGCAAGGGCGAGCTGCGCAGCGTGGCTTCCTGCTGCGGCGGGCTGGACGCGCTGCTGGATGAGAACTGCCGGGACCGGGACGCCCTGGCCTTGGTGCGCTACACCGCCCCCGCCCAGAAGGAGGACGCCGTGCTGGAGCATCCCCAGGTCCTCCGCCAGCCCATCGTCCGCAACGGCAAAAAGGCCGCCGTGGGCTACGCGCCCGAGGTCTACGAGGCCTGGGCGAAGGAGGGTTAGGGCCATCCCCACAGGTAAGTCATATCGATTTTACCATTCCGATACCTTGACACGCATCCTTTCGCGTGGTATAATATCTCCGTTGCTTGTGAGGCACAGCCTCGGCGCCGGGGTGTGGCGCAGTTTGGTAGCGCACGTGCTTTGGGAGCATGGGGCCGCAGGTTCGAATCCTGTCACCCCGACCACTGCGACCTCTTGGTCAAGCGGTTAAGACACCGCCCTTTCACGGCGGTAACATGGTTAGAGCAGTCGGCTCATAACCGATCGGTCCGGGGTTCAAGTCCCTGAAGGCCCACCATGGTGCGGTAGTTCAGTTGGTTAGAATGCCAGCCTGTCACGCTGGAGGTCGAGGGTTCGAGCCCCTTCCGCATCGCCAAAATCCCCTTCGCAGCCGCGAAGGGGATTTCCTTATCCCTGCTCCCCGCTCCCCACCCCCCCCTAATCCCCGGTCCCCGGTTTCCCTAATCCCTACTCCCTACTCCCTACTCCCTGGTCCCTGGTCCCTGGTCCCTAGTCCCTGGTCCTTGGTCCCTAGTACAACAAAAAATAAATAAATAGCCATTTCTTCGTATTTGTGCTATACTGATATCAAGATATAAAGAGAGGTAACAGTAATGGCACATGCATATA
>ONHI01000187.1 GCA_900317565.1 uncultured Eubacteriales bacterium | reverse complement strand
CCTTCGCCGACGCCATCTCCCACTCCAAGCTGTTTGACGGCCTCCACGATCGCATGATCCGCATGGGCGTGGCCGCCGGCCGCGAGGACCAGGTCATGGGCAAGATCGCGGACCTCTATGAGGAACAGGTGGAGGACGGCATCGCCCGCCTGGTGGCCATCATCGAGCCCACGCTGATCGTGCTGCTGGCCATCGTCATCGGCGCGGTGCTGCTGAGCGTGATGCTGCCCATGGCCGGCATCCTGTCCAGCATGCTGTGAGCGTGCCGTAATAAGGAGAGAAAACCATGGCATATCGGAAAGAAATCGCCATCGTCCTTCTGATGCTGCTGGTGCTCGTCGGCGTGTGGCTGCTGGTGAGCCGGGTGGGCACGTCCTCGGACAACGCCCAGACCCAGTTCGTCACCGACGCCGTGCAGAACGCGGCGCTGACCTGCTACGCGGTGGAGGGCGCCTATCCGGACGACGTGGAATACCTGCGCGCCCACTACGGCCTGGCCTACGACCAGGACCGCTACATGGTGCGCTACAGCGCCTTTGCCTCGAACCTGCTGCCTGAGATCTATGTGACGGAGGTGGAGGGCAGATGATGGACAATCGCAAGATGGTGACCCACAGCATGCAGGGCGCGTTCGTGTTCGTGCTGCTGGGGCTGTTCGCGGTGATGAGCACGCTGATGGTGCTGCTGGGCGCGCAGATGTACCGCAACACGGTGGACCATGCCACCGCCAACAACCAGGGCCGCGTGCTCAGCGCCTATGTGCGCAGCATGATCCGTGCCGAGGACGGGGCGGACGCCGTGACCGTGGAGGACTATGACGGCGTGCGGACCCTGGCCCTGCACGAGGAGATCGAGGGCGAGCCCTACGTCACCTGGCTGTACTGCTACGAGGGCCAGCTCTACGAGCAGTTCACCGGCGCGGACCGGGAGTTTGAGCCCGCCTCCGGCACGGCCATCTGCCCGGTGAAGCACTTCGTGCCCAAGCTGGAGGGCAGCCTGCTGACCGTGTTCCTGGTGGACGGCGAGGACGAGATGAGCGAGGTGCGCGTGGGCCTGCGCTGCGCAGGGTAGAGCGTGTTTCGATAAGGAGCGAACCATGAGAAACAAGAACCGATCGAACATACTGCTGGTGGAGATCCTCATCGCGGTGCTGTTCTTCATGCTGTCGGCCACGGTGCTGGTGCGGGTGTTCATCGGCGCCCGGAACCTGACCGTGAAGAGCGGCGTGGAGTCCCGGGCGCTGGTGGAGGCCCAGAACGTGGCCGAGACCCTGTATACCGCCGAGGACGTGGACGCGACGCTGGAGGAGCTCTCCTTCGTCAGTTCCCACGGCACCTGGTCCAAGGACTGCGGGGATTACACCCTCTACGTCACCGGCGAGCTCCAGCCCACCAACGCGGGCGAGCTCTGGACCGGCTCCGTGAGCGCCTTCTACAAGCTGCGCAACCCCGATCTGGCGCGCCAGGAGGACGAGGAGCTGTTCTCGCTGCCCTGCGCGAAGTACAAGGGGGTGTCGGCATGAGGAAGCATAAGAGCGCCGTATCCTTCGGTCCCGGCGCGGCCTCGCTGATTCTGATCGTGGTCATCCTCAGCATGAGCGTGCTGGGCATGCTGGCGCTGATGAACGCCCGCAACGACAGCCGGCTCTCCAGCCGCAGCATCGCGGTGGTGGAAGCGGGCTACGCCCTGAACGTGCAGGCCGAGCGCGACCTGGCGACCCTGGACGGCGTGCTGTCCACCTGCCAGGCGGTTTCCGACGACGACGAGACCTATCTGGCGGCCATTCGCGGGCTGCTTCCCGCGGGCATGCTGATGGACGAGCGCGTGATCCGCTGGGAGGAGAGCGACGAGCTGCGCACCCTCAGCTGCGCGGTGGAAGTGCTGCCCCTGGGCGAAGGCGAGAGAATGACCTGGCGGGAACATCGCCTCACGGCCAGGACGGAGGAAATATGGAACTGAAGGAATTGCTGAAAAAGGCCTATGAACTGAACGGATCGGACATCTTCATCGTGCCGGGCGCCCACGTGACCTGCAAGGTCAAGGGCGACATGGTGCCCCTGTCGGAGGAAATCGCGAAGCCCTCGGGCACCGAGGCGCTGGTGAAGGAAGCCTACGCGCTTTGCGACCGCGACATTGCCAAGCTCCATACCGAGGGCGACGACGACTTTTCCTTCGCCCTGCCGGGCCTGAGCCGCTTCCGCTGCAACGCCTACATCCAGCGCGGCACCATCGCGGCCACGCTGCGCATGGTGGCCTTCGGCCTGCCGGATCCCCGGGAGCTGGGCGTGCCGGACCTGGTGATGGAGCTGACCAAAAACCTGAACGGCATGATCCTGGTCACCGGCCCCGCCGGCAGCGGCAAGAGCACGACCCTGGCCTGCATGATCGACCGCATCAACCAGGAGCGCACGGGCCACATCGTCACCATCGAGGACCCCATCGAATACATCCACCACCACAAGAAATCCCTGGTGAGCCAGAGGGACGTGCCCAACGACGCGCCCACCTTCGCCCGCGCCCTGCGCGCGGCGCTGCGCGAGGCCCCGGACGTGATACTGCTGGGCGAGATGCGCGACATCGAGTCCATCCGCATCGCCATCACCGCCGCGGAGACCGGCCATCTGCTGATGTCTTCCCTGCACACCACCGGCGCGTCCAAGACCGTGGACCGCATCCTGGATACCTTCCCGGCGGAGCAGCAGGCGCAGGTGCGCATGCAGCTTTCCATGGTGCTCCGGGCCGTGGTGTCCCAGCGCCTGGTGCCCAGGATCGGCGGCGGCCAGGTGGCGGTGTTCGAGGTGATGACGGTGAACCCCGCCGTGCAGAACCTGATCCGCGACGGCCGCACCCACCAGATCGACAACGCCATCTTCGGCGGCGCTGGCCAGGGCATGATCTCCATGGACAACGAGCTCCAGCGCCTCTATCGCGCCGGGGTGATCAGCAAGGACGTGGCCATCACCTACGCCGTCAGCCCGGAGACGCTGTCCAAGCGGCTGTAAAACGGGCGGCCTCAAAAGCACAATTATATAGAAGGTATGTATCTGTAGGGGCGGCGTTGCGCCGCCCTGAGCACAGTGTGCTCAACCCCGATTGCTGCCGCCTTCCTGCACACGAAATCCCGCGCCACTGATTCCAGCGCGGGATTTCTCCGTTGTGCGGGAGAGAGAAGAAAACAGTCGCCGCGCCTGCCAAAAGCTTCCCCACCGCAGTGGGGAAGTCCCCGCGCAGCGGGGGATAGGGCTCTCCATGGCCTTCCCCCTTGGGGAAGGTGGCGCGAAGCGCCGGATGAGGTCGTTTTCTGTGGGCATAATGAATTTATACTAAATTCCATCTAATCCATATACAACTGCGGGTGCCTTTTCTCGGTCAACGATGCGCTGCATCGCCTCTCTCCGCTCAGCTTTGCCAGAACGAAAAATCCACTCCGCATTTGCACATGTTTTAGAAGGAATTTAGTATGAGCTGTCATTCTGAGCGCAGTCGAAGAATCTGCATTCTCAAACGAACGGCGACGGACGAGATTCCACACTTTTTTGGTTGCCTATATTATAATCTCATGGTATAATTAAGTATCGCAAACTGCGGGACGGTTTGCAGAGTAAGGAGGAATACCCCATGAAGAATCGCATCCTGGCAATCGCGCTGGCGCTGATGCTGCTGCTGGCGAGCGCGGCCCTGGCTGAGCCCGTCATCGGCACTGGCACCGCCCAGGGCTATGGCGGCGAGATCACGGTCCAGGTCACGCTGGAGGACGGCGTGCTGACCGGCGTCTCCGCCAC
>ONHI01000184.1 GCA_900317565.1 uncultured Eubacteriales bacterium | reverse complement strand
CAAGCTTCTCTCTGCGAAACTCTTCACGGAGCAGCCCAAGACTGTCTCCATCGATGCGCACGGTCCCTGCGAGATCACCGCGGGCGACATCAAGGCGGACGACGAGGTTGAAATCGTCAACCCCGAACTGCACATCGCAACGCTTTCCGAGGGCGCGCACCTGCAGTGCCAGATCACCCTCGAAAAGGGAAGAGGCTATGTCTCCGCAGAGCGGAACAAGCAGCTCGCACTGGAACGCAACAAGGTCGCCGGTATGCCCATCGGCGTGATTCCGGTCGACAGCATTTTTACCCCCATTCGCAAGGTGAGCTATTCCGTTGAGGACACCCGCGTGGGCCAGGTTACCGACTATGATAAGCTGACCATCGAGGTTTGGACCAACGGCAGCATCCTGCCCAAGGAGGCGCTGGCCTCCGCCGCGCAGATCCTGACGAATAACATGCGCCTGTTCATCGACCTGACGGTGAACGTGGTCCGGGTGGATTACAACGAGCCCGAGATCGACGACAAGAGCAAGGTTCTGGAGATGACCATCGAGGAGCTGGACCTCTCCGTCCGTGCGTTCAACTGCCTGAAGCGCGCCGGCATCAACACCGTTGCTGAGCTGGTGCAGCGCAACCAGGAGGACATGATGAAGGTGCGCAACCTCGGCAAGAAGTCCCTGGAAGAGGTGGAACAGAAGCTGATCGCTCTGGGCCTGAGCCTCAAGACCAGCGAGGAATAAGACTTTCCGCCGGGCATTTACCGATATAAGCATCAAGGGAGGAACCAGAAATGGCCAATCGCAAGCTGGGCCGGCCGACCGACCAGAGGATGGCGATGCTTCGCAATCAGGTGACCAACCTGATCTGGTACGGCAAAATTGAAACCACTCTGGCGCGCGGCAAGGAAGTTCAGTCTCTGGCTGAGCATCTCGTGACCATCGCAATGCGTCAGTGCGACAATACCATCGAAGTCACCAAGAAGCACATGAACGACAAGAAGCAGGTGGAGGAGCTGACCGTGCAGAACGACAGCCCCGCCCGTCTGGCTGCCCGTCGTCAGATCATGCGCTACCTGTACGACATCCCCGCCGTCCAGAACGAGGGCGAGGACAAGGACGATTTCAAGAAGCGGCAGAAGGACGTCAAGCATCAGGTCGTCGAGAAGCTGTTCCGCGAGATCGCGCCCAAGTACAAGAAGCGCGCCGAGGAAAAGGGCCAGGGCGGCGGTTACACCCGCATCGTCAAGAAGGGCCCCCGTCGCGGCGACGCCGCCGAGATGGTGATCCTGGAGTTCATCTGATCGGATGATATGTGAAAAAGCCCCCGTGTGTATGCACGGGGGCTTTTATGATGGATCGGGGAAGGGGACCGGATTGCCACGTCGGCCCCGCTGGGGCCTCCTCGCAATGACGCGCAAGGAATCGAACGCAGGAGGAGCGCAGCGACGACAGGGCAATTCGGTCACTGCCGTGTCAGCGTGCGGGGACGCGGTTGGCGCGGCGGAAGTCCCGGGGGGAGAGCCCGGTGAGGTCGTGGAAGGCCTTGCAGAAGTAGCTGGGGCTGGAAAAGCCGCAGGCGATGCTGATCTCGGTGACGCTGGCGTCGCCCTCGGCCAGCATCCGGGCGGCGTGGTTCAGCCGGTGGCGCAGCAGGTACAGCGTCGGGGTGGTGTCCAGGCCCTGGCGGAAGGCACGGTAGACCTCGCGCTCGCTGATATGGGCCGCCCGGGCCAGCTCCGGCACGCTCAGCGGTTCGGCAAAGTGGAGGTGGACGTGGGTCAGCAGCGCCTTCAGGCGCTCCATCGGGGCCTCGGGGCCGGGGGCGGATTGGGTCAGCAGCGGCTCGGCGGCCTGGTACAGCTGTCGCCACAGCAGGAAGGTCAGCGCCAGCACGTCCAGCTCGTAGCAGCGCGGCTCCTGTTCGCACAGCCCGAACAGCCGGGACAGCGTGTCCAGCAGCGGGCGGTGGGCGGGGTCCTCCCGGCGCAGGGGCAGGACCTCCAGCGAGGCGCAGCGCTCCACCGGGGCGATGTAGCGCCGGGGGGCGGCGCCCGCGCCGGTGAGCAGGGCGGTCTCGAACTGGAACACCCGCAGCCGCGCCCGTGAGCAGCCCGGCACCATGCGGTTCAGGTGCAGTACGCTGGCGTTGACGAAGTAGCCGTCGCCCGGCCTGAGACGGGTCACGCCGCCCGGGGTGCAGCACTCCTGCTCGCCCTCCAGCACGCAGGCGAACTCCACGAATTCATGCCAGTGCCAGGTGGCGCACTTGTCGGCATACTCGGCGAGGTTGGCCTCGATGGCGGCGAAGCGCAGGTCCTCGCCGCTGTCCTGCATCGACTCGTGCAGCTTTTCGCTGAGGGAGAGGGCGTTCAGCCGATGGATCATGATCTGTTACCTCGCATTTGGCAGGATATTTAAAGTAATCGTCGGGTCAGTGATTGTTTGGCGCGGGGGAATGGGATATACTGTGGGTGTCGAAGGGGAAGATCACTGGAGACATTATAGCACGATCGACGCCCGCTGAGGAGGGGTTTTGATGAAGGTTTACAACATTTCCAACGCCAGGAGCTTCTTTGAGAGGGTGCTGAAGTGCACCGGGTCCGTGTACAGCCTGGACGCCTCCGGCAACAGGACGAATCTGAAGGACATGGCGGAATACTGCATAGACAGCGGCATGGCCGGACAGATGCGGGGCATCGACGAGATGAATTTGAGCTTTGAGCGGGACGAGGATCTGATGTCGCTGATGCGCTTCGCCATGCAGATGGGACGGGAGGAAGTCAGGGTCGGCGCGTAAGAGCAGTTGATAAATGAATATACAACGATGATGGCCTCCGCGGGCATGATGGGATCATGCCCGCGGAGGCCATTAAATGTCTATTCCCTGAATCAGGTCCCCACCACGGGGGGCTGGATGTAGGGGGTGGTGACGGAGACGGTCTCCAGTACCTGGTAGCGCTCCATCTGCAGATGCTTCTTCATCTGCAGGGCCTCCTCGATGGGGGTCTCGACCATGTCGCCGCCGCGGGTGCCGATGATGCAGTTGCTGCGGCCCTCGATCATGGCGCGCACGGCGAAATAGCCCATGCGGGTGGCGGTCTCGCGGTCGCGGGCGTTGGGCGCGCCGCCGCGCTGGATGTGGCCCAGCACGGTCACGCGGGGCTCGATGCCGATGGCCTCGTGGATCTGCTTGCCGATCTCCACCGCGCTGCCGACGCCCTCGGCCACGACGATCATGAAGTGGGTGCTGCCGGCGAGGCGGGCGCTGCGGATGCGGTCGATCACGTCCCGCTGGAAGTCCAGCTCGCGCTCGGGCACCAGCACCGCGGTGGCGCCCACGGCGATGCCCACGTACAGCGCCAGGAAGCCCGCGTTGCGGCCCATGACCTCCACCACGGAGCAGCGCTCGTGGGACTGCATGGTGTCGCGATGGCGGTGTTGCAGGCGGTGTCGAAGCCTATGGTGTAGTTGGTGCAGCCGATGTCGTTGTCGATGGTGGCCGGTATGCCCACCACCGGCACGCCCAGCCGGGACAGCTCCAGCGCGCCGCGGAAGGTGCCGTCGCCGCCGATGGCCACGATGCCGTCCAGGCCCAGCATCTTGCAGGTGGATACCGCGCGCAGCCGGCCCTTTTCGGTCATGAAGTCCTCGCTGCGGGCGGTGTAGAGCATCGTGCCGCCCCGGGAGATGATGTGGCCCACGCTGGCCGCGTCCAGCTGGACGAAGTCGCTGTTGATCAGGCCCTGCCAGCCGCGCCGGATGCCCACGCACTGTATGCCGCTGGATACCGCCGTGCGCACCACCGCGCGCACCGCCGCGTTCATGCCCGGGGAGTCGCCGCCGCTGGTCAATACGCCGATGCGCTTGATGGGATTTGCCATGGTATGCACTTCCTTTGCTGTGTGTATTGTATGGTATTATTATAGCGGAAAATGAGAGGAAAGTCCATATAAATCGTAAAATGGGAACGAAAAATGGCGATCATGGCGTAACAAATCCCGGCGCTTTGCGTCTTTCTGGGTGAAGGGGGGAGAGATGTGGAGGATCGGGAGATCATCGACCTGTACTTCGCGCGGTCGGAACGGGCGATCCGGGAGACGGAGCGGAAGTACGGCAGGCAGGTGCAGGGCGTGGCCTACGGCATACTGCGCAACCGGGCGGATGCCGAGGAGTGCGCCGGGGACACCTGGCTGCGGGCGTGGAACGCCATGCCGCCCCAGCGGCCGGACAGGCTGGGAGCATGGCTGATGCGGGTGGCGCGGAACTTGAGCCTGGACAGGCTGCGGCGCTCCGGCGCGATGAAGCGGGGCGAGCCTGCGCTGGCGCTGGACGAGCTTACCGAGGTGGTGGCCGACGTGCGGGACGAGGCCGGCGACGGGGAGATCATGGCGGTCGTCAACGGCTTCCTGGCGCGGCAGAGGCAGGTGAACCGGGTGATGTTCCTGCGGCGCTACTGGTACATGGACGGCGTGCCGGAGATCGCCCGGCGCGTGGGCAGGACGGAGGGTGCGGTGCGCGTGACGCTGTACCGCATGCGCAAGGGCCTGAGGGCCGCACTGGAGAAGGAGGGGATCGCGATATGAGGTCGGATTCATTCTTGGAGCTGTTGGGGGAGGTCCGGGAGGACTTCGTGCTGGAGGCCATGGACAGGTCGCGGCGCAGGCTGCCGGTGGGCAAGCTGCTGTTGGCGGCGGCGCTGCTGGCGCTGGCGGTGGGCGGCGCGCTGGCGGTGCGGCAGTCCCGCTTGCTGGACCACATCTTCCGGAATGCGGAGCAGCCGCCCACGCCCGCCGTGGAGGCCCATCTGGTGCAGCTGGACGGGGAGGCGGAGGCGGCGGAGGACATCAGCTTCCGCGTGGACGAATACCTGCTGGACGACGATACGCTGTACCTGAGCTGGACCGCGGAGAACCGCACCGGGGAGCCGCTGATCTTCTTCGGGCCGTTCATCGAGGGGCCGGGGGAGT
>ONHI01000044.1 GCA_900317565.1 uncultured Eubacteriales bacterium | reverse complement strand
AATCCACAATGTTAACTGGAACTTTTCACTAAAAACAAGATATATAACGATTGATGTAAAATTGTCAAGCCATTAATGGTGTCAGTCAACAATCACCACATTGATTCCTTTTTCCTGGAGGATCGCCAGGGCGGAAGGGCTGATCTGAGCGTCAGTACACACCGTATCAATGGCGTCGAAACTGGTCTGGATGACAACGCCCTGCTGCTCAAACTTGCTTGAGTCGGCCAGAATGATCATCTTATTGGCGGAGTCAGCCATATATTCCATGGTTTCCACACGCATCAGATCATCGCAGGTAAAACCGGACTCCGGAATGAAACCGTCAGTGCCCACGAAGAATTTGTCGACGAAAAACTCTCTGGCACATTTCTTGACAAGAGGACCCACCATGCCCTGGTACTCTTTTTGGTACTCTCCTCCTAAAAGGATGACTTTTCTGAGTGGGAGTTCCCGGATGCGGATGGCAATATAGGCAGAGTTGGTGATGATGGTAACATCTTTTTTGAGCTTGGCCAGCTGTTCCGCCATCAAGGTGCAGGTTGATCCGGATTCCAGCATGACCGTCTCCCCGTTATTAACCATCTCAGCCGCCTTTGTGGCGATGGCCAGCTTTCGGTCATAATTGATGGTCATGCGGGTGTTGAGCTTCGGATTGACGATGGCCGCGCGGCGCTCCATGTCCTCGTGGAAGAATACGCGCTCCTCCTCGCCCGGCACGGGCTTGACGAAGGTGGTCTCCCGCCCCAGCCCCGTCTCGGCGAAGGGCGTGCGCGGCGTGGTTTTGCGCTGCTCCGGCAGCTCCACACGGGCGTCCTCGCTGACCAGCGGCCAGCCAAAGTTGCAGTGGTACAGCACCGCATATTCCTCCGGCTGGTGGGCCAGGTTGGTCAGCGTGTCGCTGAGCCGGATCTCGGAGCCGAACACGGGCACGCGGTACTCCCGCTTCATCTCCAGCACATGGCCGAACAGGGAGGTCTCGCGGACGACGCCGGAGACGATGACCTCGTCGCCCTCGATCCGGGCGCAGACCTGCTCCGCGCACAGCCCGTGAAAGCGCCCGTGCAGCGGGTGCCACTCGTCGCCGTCCCGGTTGGCGGGGCCGGCGGAGCGCAGGCCGCCGGTGTACAGCAGCCCGCCGGGGAAGTACTTCAAAAACTCGTTCTCAAAGGGCATGTCCGCCCGCGGGGCGTCACAGCCGTTCTTGCTGATCCAGCTCATGTTCACGCCCCTGTAGCGCACCTGGCCGATGTCCAGGCCGCTGTCGGGCATAAAGTCGATCTGCAGGCCGCCCGCGGTGACCACCTCGATCACCTGCGCGCCCCGGGCCCTGCCCTCGTCCAGGGTGAACCGGCGCAGGGTGCAGGCCTGCTGGGGATTGCACAGATAGCCGTCCTTCATCAGCTGCTTGATGTTGTCCATCATACCGTCTCCCTTCCTCAAACCAGCGGCCTTACGGCCCCGTAGACCTTCTCGTACCGCTCATAGATGTTCATGTACTTTGCGTGCAGCTCCGCCCGCGGGGCGTAGGTGTGGATCTGCTCCACCATGTGGTCCGCGGCGTCCTTCAGGTCCCTGAACACCCCGATGGCGATGCCGGTGAGCATGGCGCTGCCCACGGTGCCGGCGTCGGCGGTCTTCAGCGCCACGATGGGCAGGTTCAGCATGTCCGCCTTCATCTGCATCCACTCGGCGCTGCGCGCCCCGCCGCCGGTGGCGTGGAGCTTCTTGAAGTGCACGCCGGAATCCTTCAGCGCCCGGGCGTTCAGCACCATCTCGTAGGCCACGCCCTCCATGCAGCCGCGGTAGATCTCGGGCGTGCCGGTGTCGGTGGTCAGGCCCAGCACCGCGCCCTTCGCGCCGGTGTCCATGTAGGGCGTCGCCGCGCCCGCAAAGTGGGGCAGCACCAGCAGCCCGGACGGCGCGTCGCCGTGCTCCTTCCTGTACCGGGTCTCCAGCAGTTCATTGACCGATATGCCCTGTTCCTTCGCGGCCTTTTTCTCCTCCTTCGCCAGGTTCGATACGCACCAGTCGATCAGCGCGCCGCCGGTGTAGGAAAAGGCATAGGCCACGTATTTCCCGGGAATCACGTAGGGCACCACGGAGAAATAGCCCTTGTACATCTCGGCGATATCGGGCATTTCGTCGTAGATGGGCGTCAGGCACTCCACCGTGCCCGCGCCGTCCACGGCCACGTCGCCGTCGAAGGCCCCCGCGCCCACCGCCGCCGCCACCTGGTCGTGGCTGATGGACACGACGGTCACGTGCTCGGGCAGGCCCACGGCCTCCGCCGCCTTCGCGGTCAGATGGCCCGCCGGGGTGCCCGTGGGCACGGGCTTTGACATCAGGCTGGCGTCGATGCCCGCCGCGTCGAACATGGCGTCGCTCCAGCAAAGGTTCTTGATGTCCAGCGCCATGGTGCGCGTGGCCAGCGAATAGTCGATCTGTGCCGCGCCGGTCAGGTGGAAGACCACGTAGTCCTCCATCAGGAAGATGTGCTTCGCGGCGGCGCAGACCTTGGGCATGTGCGCCTTCATCCACATCAGCTTCGGCAGGCTGTACATCTCGTGGGGCCGCAGGCCGGTGATCTCGGCGATGCGCATCTCCCCCAGCTTCCCGGTGAGGGCCCTGACCTCCTCCCCGCCCCGGGGGTCGGTATACAGCATGGCGTTGTGCAGCGGCACGCCCTCGCCGTCGGTCATGACGAAGGTCTCGCCGAAGGACGTGATGCCGATGCCGCCGATGTCCGGGTACTGGCCCGCCATCTCCCGGATGACCGCGAGCACGCCGTCCATGATCGTGGACACGTCGATCTCGTGCCCCGTGACCTTCCTGCGGACGGGATAATCCCGGTATGCCTTGCCCAGGTATTTTCCGTTTTCATCGAACACCGTGCATTTGCAGCCGGTGGTTCCGATATCCAATCCAGCGATCTTCATAACAAGCCCTCCAGGATCAATGAGGAATGAGGAATTAATCGATATCGACCCACTCATACCCCAGATACGTGGTGAACGCCTCGCGCAGAATCTCCTTCATGTGTCCCACGCCCACGGAGGTGTGGTGCTTGAAGCCGCCCCGGGCCAGCCTGATCATCTTGTCCTGCATGTTGGGTACCTCGCACACGCCCGCGCAGCCGAAGTAGGCGTCCTCGATGGGATCGTCGGTAAACTCGGCCTCGGAGGCGTACACGATGATCTTGCCGTCCTTGGTCTGGCAGTTGGAGATGGTGGTCGGGAAGGCGCGGATGCGGCCCTCGTTGGTGCCCCAGCCGGAGCCGGGATCGCCCTTGGCGAACATCTTGTGCTCGGTGACGGTGCCGCGGCCGGTCATCAGACCCTGGGCCACCGGGCCGCAGTGGAACAGTATGACCTTGTTCTCGTCCTCGCCGTAGTTGTTGTTCCAGTCCAGCACCGCGGTGGGCTGCTCAGAGGCCAGCGCCATGGCCCGCATGGTCAGCGCGGAGCACATGTCGATCTCGCAGCTCGCCGGGATGCCCCTGTCGTTCAGCTCGGACAGCAGCACGCAGGGACACACGCGCAGGATCGTCTCCATCTCGTTCCAGCAGCGCAGGGTCAGCGCGTCCAGGTGGTATTCGTCGATGTACTCGTCGATGACGACGGAAATCTTCGCCAGCGTCAGCTTGTTCTTCTCGGGCACGCGGGTGAAGTCGGTGTACTTCTCCAGCGCGGCGACCTTTTCAACGACCTTCCGGTCGTCGTCCGCCAGCTTGCCCACCTTGAAGATCAGCTCGGACAGGTCGAAGGATTCCACGTTGATGCCGTACTTCTGGAGGGTGATCTCGTCGAAGCGCACGGTCTTGAAGGCCGTGGTGCGCGCGCCGATGCAGCCCACGTTGAAGCGCTTCATGCCGTTCACGACGCGGCAGATGGCGGCGAAGTCCTTGAGATTCTGCTCAAAGGCCTTGCTCAGCGGGTGCACCACGTGAGGCTTCAAAACCGTGAACGGCACGCCGTACTGGGTGAACACGTCGGTCACGGAGAACTTTCCGCAGAAGGCGTCCCGGCGGTGCTTGAAGTCCATCTTGCCGATCTCGTCGGGATAGGCCTGCATCAAAATCGGCACGCCCGCGTCCTGCAGCGCCGTGATCGCGCCGTTCTCGTCGGCGAAGATCGGCATGGAGAAGATCACGCCGTCGAACTGGCCCTCGTGCTCCTTGAGCCACCTGGCGTACATCAGGCCCTCGTCCCGGGTCTCGATGCCGCCATAGCGGGTCAGCTCCGCGTCCATGGCGATGTAGTCATAGCCCGCGTCGGTCACAGCCTTGATCATGTCCTCCCGCGCGCCGTAGATCAACTCACCCGGCATGAAGCCGCGATTGGCGAACGCCAGCGCAAATGTCATTTTCTTGCCCATGGTATTCCCTCCTGTATCACTTATCCATTTTTGCAAAGGCCCTCATAGCCTGCATGACATCCTGTTTCATGGCCTCCCTGGCCGCGCGCATCAGCGTGGAGAAGAACACGGGCCGCCCCTCGGGGATAGCCCTCAGCGCCCCCGCCGCAGCCGCGCCGCCGGCCTTGTCCATATAGGTGAAGTAGTTGATCTTGCTGACCCCCGCGTCGATGGAGCGGTGCAGATCCTCATTGGACACGCCGGAAGCGCCGTGCATCACGATGGGGATATTGGTGAGCCTGCGCACATTGCGCACCACGTCGAAGTCCAGCTTCGGAGCCTTCAAAAAGATGCCGTGGGTTGTACCGAAGGAGCAGGCCAGCGCGTCGACGCCGGTGGCCTCTACGAATGCCTTTGCCAGATCGGGATCGGTATAGATCTTGGTCTCGTCCTCGTCGCCGGAGTGGTTGCCGTTGCCGTATTCCCTCCGGCCCATGCTGCCCAGCTCCGCTTCCACGGACGCACCGTACTGCCGCGCCAGCTGGACGGCCTGCTTCGTGTTTTTCACATTCTCCTCAAAGGGCAGCGTGGAGCCGTCGTACATCACGGCGGTGAAGCCCAGGTCCAACGCCTGTTTCAGGTATTCCATGTCCTCCCCGTGGTCCAGCATCACGCAGACCGGCACGGAGGCCTTTTTCGCCATGTCCATCATGATGGGGCCGATGGTCTTCAGGTGCATCCACGGCTCGTGCAGCTGGGCGAACATCAGCACAAAGGGCATGTCCAATTCCTCGGCGGCGTCGAATATCGCCTCCAGGCACTCCAGCCCCGCGGCGTTGAACGCGCCGACGGCGATTTTCCGCTCTTCGGCGATCGTGAGTAGTTCTTTCAAATTGACCAGCATTTCGATCATCCTCCTGCCCTCGTTGATCTCTATATCTATCATATAATAATATACCCTTTATTAATACCAGCTAATGTCCAGAAATACTTAGAATTTGTACTGGATTGATATGTCATTTTATGATACAATAGATATGAAGGAGTGATGGCCATGTTATCGTCATTTGACTTTACAAAGCTGAATGCCCTGCTGAAGGATTTCTACAATCTTACCCACATGCGCATCACTGTTTACGATGATTCCTATAACGAGATGACCTCTTATCCCAGACATGTCGCACCGATCTGCCGATTCATACGCGCAAATTCAAAGGCGGACGCGGCCTGTAAGGCCTGTGATGTCAATGCCTGTCGACAGGCTCAAAGACAGCGAAAGGCCTTCATTTACCGATGTCATGTCGGTTTGACAGAAGCCATTACGCCCATGATACTGGAAAACGAGGTTATCGCCTATCTGTCCTTTGGTCATCAATTCTCCTATCAGGATCAGGACGAGGGCAGAAAAGAAATCACGGCCCGATGCGCCGTCTATGATCTGGATCATGCCATGCTGGATGATTTGATTTCTGAAATGCACATCGTTGGAGAGACTTATATTTTGTCCGGCGTACACATCATGGAGGCGGTCGCTTCCTATCTTTGCATGGAACGTATGATCACCCTTCGGGAGCAATCCTTTCAGGCTGAAATTGATCAATACATCACAGAACACTTTACCGAGGACATCAGCGTAGAAACACTATGCAGACATTTTGCCATCAGCCGTACCGCGCTTTATGAATTTGGCAAACAAAACTATGGCGTTGGCATCGCTCAGCATATTCGGGATATGCGAATTGGATACGCACAGAAGCTTTTGACAAACTCGCCTGATATGACTATCAGTCAGATCGCGGAACAATGTGGTTTCAGTGATTATAATTACTTCATTGCCGTTTTTGCCCGCGAAACGGGCATCCCGCCACGCAAGTATCGCATGAACAAGAGACATGTTGAATCGTAAGAAGTGCGTTGCAATCCATTATGAAGAAGGAGCTACAGCATGTGCTGCAGCTCCTTCTTATCATTTTGCAGCCTGTGAAGCCTTCCTTCGGATGACATCGATGATGACCGCAACAACAATAATGAGACCCTTGACCATCTTCTGGGGGCCCTGCGCCACGCCCAGCAGATTCAGGCCATTCGCTATGATACCGATGATGAGTATGCCGATGAGGGTGCCGATCATGGAGCCCTCGCCGCCGCTCATGGAGGTGCCGCCGATGACGACTGCCGCGATGGCATCCATCTCCTGGCCGTCGGCATTGGTGGGCACGGCGGAGTCGAGGCGCGAGGACAGCAACAGCGCCGCCACGCCGCAGCACAGGCCGCTGACCACGTAGACAAAGCACTTGACCTTCTTCAGGTTGATGCCCGACAGCTTGGCGCAGTTCTCATTGCCGCCGATGGCGTAGGTGAAGCGGCCCATGCGGGTGTACTTCAGGATGTACCAGCCCAGCAGGATCACCGCCAGCATGATCAGCGTGGACCATACCGGGATGCCCGCCACGCGGCCGGAGATGGCCGTGAAGCCCGTGGGGAAGGTGTAGATCGGCTGGCCCGCCGTGACGGTGTAGGCCGCGCCGCGCACGATGGACATCATGCCCAGGGTGGCGATAAAGGGCGGCAGGTTCAAGAAGGAGATCAGCATGCCGTTCACCAGGCCGATCAGGCCGGAGAAGGCGATGCAGCACAGTATGGTCAGGGGCACCGGCACGCCGTAGTTCTTCATCAGTATGCCCATCAAGAGGCCCGACAGCGCGATATTGGAGCCGACCGACAGGTCGATGCCGCCGGAGATGATGACGAAGGTCATGCCCACCGCCACCACGAAGTTGATGGAGATCTGCTGGAACACGTTCAGGAAGTTGGAGCTGGTCAGGAACACCGGCGAGGCGATGGACAGGTCCAGGCACAGCGCCGCCAGCGCGATGACGATGCCCAGCACGTTGCTGCCGGAGCTGAGCTTTTTGACGCCCTTTTCCTTCTGCTTTTTCTTGAAGATGGAATAGATGAAGCCGCCCGCGCCGATGATGATGAGGTCGATGGCCCCCACCCAAAGCATGGCGCTCGAGCTGTTGACACCCATGACGAACTTGTCCATCGAGGTCAGCTCCACCTCGTCGGGTACCACCACGTCGTCCGGATTGATACCCAGCACATCCGCAGCGGCAATCTGGCCCAACGCCTTCTTGCGGGCCGCCTGCTGCTCCTCGATCTCCACCAGGTGATGCTTCTGCGACATGGCGAACAGGTTCAGCGCACCCAGCGCGATGCCGAGCACCAGGCAGACGATAAATACAATCTTGAGTTTCTTATTCATGGTACTCCCTCCACTTAACTGAGCCTATGCGGTGTGCTTGTCGCCGCCGGTGGCGTAATAGAGAATCTTTTCCTGGGTGAGCGTCTCGTCATTGTCAAACACGCCGGTGATGGTGCCCTGGTGCATCACGGCCACCCGGTCGGACATGCCCAGTATCTCCGGAAGCTCCGATGAGATCATGACCACCGCCACGCCCTGTCGGATCAGGTCATTGATGATGTTGTAGACCTCGATCTTCGCGCCGACGTCGATGCCTCGGGTGGGCTCGTCAAAGATGATGACCTTGGAGTCGCTCAAAAGCCACTTGGCGAGGACGACCTTCTGCTGGTTGCCGCCGGACAGGTTCCGGGCCAGCTGCTGCATGGAGGGCGTCTTGATGTTCAGCTTATCGATGTAGTCGTTGACGGTGTTCTTCTCCTGCCCCAGGTTGAGATGCAGGGCGGAGCCGAACTTGTCCAGCGTAGCCAGCGTCATGTTCTGGCTGATGGGCAGCGGCAGCACCAGGCCCTCGCCCTTTCGGTCCTCGGTGACGAAGCCGATGCCGGCTTTGATGGCGTCCAGCGGCTGGTTGATTTCGACCTTCTGGCCGTCGATGTAGATGTCGCCGGACTCCTTGGGGTCCATGCCGAATATGGCCCGCGCAGTCTCTGTGCGGCCCGCGCCCACCAGGCCCGCGATGCCCAGGATCTCACCGCCCCGGGCGGAGAGCGACACGCCCTGCACCTGCTTTCCGGCGTGGATGCTCTCCACGCGCAGGCGCTCCTTACCGGGCTCAATATGGATCTTCGGGAACTTCTCTTTAAGCTCCCGGCCCACCATGTAACGGATGATCTCGTCCAGATTGGTGTCCGCCACGTTCAGCTCAGTGACATTGGTGCCGTCGCGCATGATGGTCGCCCGATCGCAGATCTCCATGACCTCCTCCAGGCGGTGGGAGATGTAGATGATCGACACGCCCCGGGCCTTGAGCATGCGGATGGTGTCGAACAGCACGTCGATCTCCCGGTTGGTCAGCGGCGCGGTGGGCTCATCCATGATGAGCACCCTCGAATTGATGGACAGCGACTTGGCCACCTCCACCATCTGCTTCTGCGCCACGCCGAGGTCGCGGATCAGCTGGTGGGCGTTGACGTTCACGCCCAACTCGTCCAGCAGCTTCTGGGCCTCGTCGTACATCCTGCGCCAGTCCACCATGAATTTGTTCTTCATCAGCTGGCGGCCCATGAAGATGTTTTCAGCCACGGTCAGCTGCTCCGTCAGGTTCAGCTCCTGATAGATGGTGGAGATGTTCAGGCGCTGGGCGTCCTGGGCGGAGTGGATCTCCACCGGCTTGCCCTCGAACAGGATCTCGCCCTCGTCCTTGGAATACGCCCCCGACAGGATCTTCATCAGCGTGGATTTTCCCGCGCCGTTTTCACCCAGCAGCGCGTGAACCTCGCCCTTGCGCACGGACAGATTGACGTGGTCCAGCGCCAGAACGCCCGGAAAGCGCTTGATGATGCCGCGCATTTCGAGAAATTCCGCCATGGGTGTTCACCCCCGTTTCTTTTTCACTGAAATGCGGCGGCGTATTCGCGCCGCCGCATTCATACTCATGCTTTGTATATTACTTGATGAAGTTGTCCACGATGCTGGCGTCCACGACGGTGGTCTCGGCCTCGATGACCTTCTCGTCACGGGCCACGCCGTCGATCGCCTCGGCCAGCGCCTTGATGGCGTTCGCGCCGATGGCCACGGGGCCGCAGTCCAGGGTGGCGGTCAGCTCGCCGGCCTTCACGGACTCAAAGGCATTGGGGTTGCCGTCGAGGCCCACGCAGATGATGTCCTCGCGGTTGAGCTGCTTGCACGCCTGCACGGCGCCCAGCGCCATTTCATCGGACAGGCCGTAGATGACGGAGATTTCGGGATGGGCCTGGATCATGTCCATGGCGGCGTTCATGCCCTTCTCACGCACCCAGTCGCCCGGCTGGGAGGCCACGACGGTGATGTCGGGATAGGCCTCGGCGCAGCGATCCACGAAACCGCCCATGCGCTGGGTGGTGTAGTCGGAGGGCAGACCCTCGATAATGGCCACGACAGCCTTGCCATCGGTCTTCTCGTTCACCCAGTCGGCGATCTTGGCGCCGCCGTTGTACTGGTTGTATCCGGAATAGGCGTAGACATCCGCGCCCTCCAGCTCGGTGATGGTGTTGAACATGACCACCGGCACGCCGGCCTCATTGGCCTTCTTGATGGCGGGGATCAGCGCGTCCAGGTTGATGCCGCAGACCGCGATACCCTTGACGCCCTGGGTGATGAGGTCCTCCATCATGGAAGTTTGGGTGGCGTAGTCATCCTCGGATTCGGGCGCCATGATGACCAGTTCATAGCCCAGCGCGTCGGCCACGGGGGTCGCGCCTTCGATGCAGCTGGCATAGAAGGGGCTGGTCATGGCCGGGGGCAGGAAGCCCAGCTGATCCGCCGCGAGCGCGGTGGAGGCCAGAGCGATCATCAGAACGAGAACCAGAGCAAGCGCTTTTTTCATGGGGATAACCTCCTTATATTATGCCGCATTGGCATATGATCTCTGTTTCAGCACAAACGCCTAAACGAATTATTAATATAATTATACACCGATATTGATTTATAGTCAATATGTACAGAATAGAATAAATGATACTTGTACAGCTTCAAAGTGTGTATGATCAATTTCTTTGAAATTAATCAATGAATGAATCCATTGTTGTACGCAATCTGAGAAAACCGGTCGTCACTTCTCCCCTTTCACCTGACACATTCGGCATCGGGCGCACGGCGCTGTATGAATTCGCCAGGCAGAACTATGGCATGGGCATCGCCCAGCACATCCGCGCCTTGCGCATTGCCCATGCCAGAAAGCTGCTGATCGAGCGGCCCGATATGAATATCAGCCAGGTGGCCGAAGCCTGCGGCTTCAAGGACTACAACTACTTCATCACCGTGTTCGGCAAAACCGTGGGCGTCGCGCCGCGGCAGTATCGCCTGAACGCCGTCAGCCCGGATGCCGTTCCGGGCAGGCGCTTCCGCGCTGATCCATGACGCGCCTCATGAACCGCAGGACCTTCGCCTTGACCTCGTCCTGGTAGAACAGGTCGTCCCCGTGCCCGGCGCCTTCGACGCGGTAATACTCCACGTCCGCGCCATGGGCGACCAGCTTGTCATAGAACGCGTCGCTCTGCGCGCCGATATCCACGACGGAATCCATGGTCCCATGCAGTATGCAGAAGGGCGGTATCCTCTCTCCGATGATCGCCTGGGCGCTGGCCTTCAGGGCCGTCTCCTCCGCATATCTCTCCCCCAGGAAGGCATCGATGATCCAGGTGTTGACCGCCCCGATCGGAATGCTCCTGTCCGCCCGAAGCTGCTGCATGAGGACCTGGGCCGCGGGAATATCCGTCAGGCCATAGAAGTCTATGACGCCGCGGACGCTGCTGTCGCAATCCAGATAGTCGCCCGCCTCGTACTCGCCGCACCCCTGCGTGAGACCGACCAGCGAGCATACGGTGCCGCCCGCGGATTCTCCGGAGACGAAGATGTTATCGGGATCGATGCAGAACGCCCCGGCGTGGGCCTTCAGGAAGCGCACCGCCGCCTTGGCGTCCATCAGCGCGGCGGGAAAGACCGCCTGATTGGAGGTCCGGTATTCCGCCGTCGCCACGGTAAACCCCCTCTCCGCGAAGTACATCATCTCGGGCATCCACACGGCGCCGTTCACCGTGGCAAACGCGCCGCCGCAGAAGAAGAGCAGGCAGGGCTGCGGGGGATGATTCTCCCTCTGCTTCGGGACGATGAGGTTCATCTTGAGCGTCCGCACGCTCGCGCCATACCAGTCGGGCACCTGGGCAAAGCCAATGTCCGTCAGCAGGGAAAGCACTTCGCGCCTGTTTTCCACCTTGATCTGTTCCTTCATAAAAACCCTCCTGCCTCTGCCGCCGTCGTCGCCGGCAGCCGCCTTGCCATTATCCTTCCGTCGCATACCGCATCAGCTCGCCGAATATGCTCCGATAGCCCTCGTCGTTGATGTGTATCCCCTCGATGGTGTATTCCGCCTTCAATCGTCCCCGAGCGTCCGTCAACGGCCCGTTGATGTCGATGAATCGCTGGCCGTGCTTCTCCGCCAAGCGCCTGACCGCCGAGTTGGCCTCCGCGATCCGCGCGTTGGAGCGCACCTTCAGCAATTCCCTCGTGTCGCCCTCCGCCACGTCAGGATTCACCGGATAGTAGGCCATCAGGGTGATGGGAACGCCGGGCAGGTGCGCCTCGATCCGCGAGAGGATCTCGTCGTAACGCCCCATGATCGCATCGATGGTCTGGCTCGGGTCGCTCAAATCGTTCGTGCCGATGTTGATGAACACCTTGCGCGGCTGCATCTCCCATGCGACGATGTCCAGTATCGGCAGAAGGTCCCAGGTCGTGTACCCGCCAACCCCGCGGTTGTACACCAGCGGCCTCGGCTCCGGCAGCTCCGCCGCCCATTCCTCGATGGGAAACAGCTCCATCAGCGACGATCCGACAAACACGACGCCGCCCTTGGGGGAAGCCAGGTTCTTCAAGTGATACTGCCGAACCAGCTCCGCCTTTTCAGCCCGCCATTCTTCAACTGTACTCATTCTTTATCTCCCCTCGTATTGCCTGTCGCACCGGCAGGTTTATTGACGATCTTCTCCTGCTCATGCCTTCAGGCACTGAAGGCCCTCCCGCAGGGGCGCCTCGCTGCCGTCCGGGAAGCGGAAGAGGCCGGTCATGCCCTCCGGCAGCGTGACGGCGTACTGCCACCGCCCCGCCTCGTCCTTGCGGTAGTCGAAGCGCACCGGCCCGCGCAGCGTCACGGCCTGGCCGCGCAGGTCGGGCAGGTCCATCGTGTGGGGCGCGACGCACACGCGCCCGTCCTCGCCCACATCCACGCCCGCAACGGTGCGGATCAGCTCGTAGATCGGCAGCGCGCTCCAGGCGTGGCAGTCGCTGCGCGCGCCCTTCGGCGTCTCGGGACAGGTCGTGCAGTCCAGCGCCAGCAGCCCGATCCAGGGCTCCAGCTCCCGGCGCATGTCCCCGTACAGGCCGGCCTGCTCCAGCGCCCGGAACCACTCGTAGGCGGTGGAGAAGCTGCACGGCAGGCAATCCTCCCGCGCCATCGCCGCGCGCAGGAGCCGCGCCGCGGCCTCGCCCTGCCGCAGCCCGTTCAGCACGGCCCAGGCCTGGGCGTGGCGGCTGTACTGGGCAAAGCGGGGCCCCTCGCGGTAGAGCCCGGCCTCCGCGTCCCAGCAGAGCGCCTCCACCGCCGCGAGTATGCGCTCCCGGCGCTGGCGGTATTCCCCGGCCAGGCCCTCGCGGCCCATGCGCGCCATCAGGTCCGCCGCGTCGCGCAGCGCGCTGGCGTACATGAGGTTGATGACGGTGGACGGGCCCTCCGTCAGCGCCGCCGGCGCGCCGCCGGTCCCGGCCCAGGCGTCGTTCCAGTCCACGAAGTTCCAGAAATCCAGCTTCCCCACCAGGCCGTCCCCGCCGATTCTTCCGTCGAACACATCCAGTATGCGGTCGACGTCCCCCCGGCACAGGCGCAGCAGCGCCGGGTCCTCGCGCCGCCGGGCGTACTCGCAGAGCATGAAGATGTAGTGCAGCGAGAAGGTGGACAGTATCTGTAAATAGGCCGAGGGGGATTTCCCGGTGGTCAGCCCCTCGGGCTGCATGCCGTAGTGCAAATCGATCAGGGCCTTGCGAACCAGCGCGGCGTCGCTGCTCACGGCATAGGTGTACAGCGCCTCCAGACGGGTGTCCATGGCGAACTGGAGCTGCTCGTAATAGGGGCAGTCCATGTAGGTCTCCAGCATGCAGTTCTCCAGCGTGCGCACGCAGATCTCCCACAGCTTCCCCACCCAGGGCGCCGAGGACTCCACGCGGGATTCCACCGGCAGCGGATAGCCCGTCCTGAGGAAGCGCGGCGCGTGCACGACGACGGGGCCGTCCGCCGCCTCCACCGCCAGCCGGACGAAGCGGAAGGTGCGCACCCAGAAGGGCTCCCAGCACACGTCGCTGCCGTCCAACGCAATGGTGTCGGTATTGCCGATCACCTCGCCGCCGAGGTCGCTTCGCACCAGGTCCGAGCCGGGACCGCCGAACTTTTCAAACCAGGTGACGCGCACCCGCGCGCCCGCGCCGCCGGAAAAGCGGAGCTGCGGATAGGCGTTCGTGTGAACGCCCGCGTCCAGCAAAATCTCCCGCGCCTCCCCCGCCGGGACCTCCAAGCGCCCCTCGGAGAGCAGCAGCAGGGGGTTCCCGGCCCGGTCGAAGCAGCGGCAAAAGCCGCCCTCCCGCTCGTAGAGCAGCGGGATCTCCCGCGCGCGCAGGCGGAACATCGGCTCGACACCCACCGCCCGGAAGAGGTCCTCGCCGCCGAGGGCCGCGAAGGGCTTCGCCGCCCGCCAGCCGGAGGCGTCAAAGCCTTCCTCCTTCCAGTGCAGCGGGGAACGGCGCGCGTCGATGTGTTCGATCACCGCGCCGAGGTAGACCGTGTTGTCCTCGGATCTCAGCGCAAAGCTGCCGTCCAGCCAGACGCGCCAGTCCGCCAGCCCGGTGGTAACTGTGTCGATCACCGCGCCGTCGGCGCTCCGCACGTCGCCCTCGACGGCCAGCCGGTGGCCGCACTGCCTGCCGACGACGCCGTAGATGGACGCGCAGGGGTCCGTCTCCCGCTCGGCCATGTCGGGGTCGCAGTACAGCACCTGGGCACAGAACACGTTCTTTCCCTCGCGCAGCCGGTCCGTCACATCCACCGTCTCATAATACTGGCGGAAGCGGTCCCCCTTGCAGGGGCCGGAGAGCACGGGCCTGCCGTTGATCCAAAGCCGATAGCGGGAATTCGCGGTGATGTCCAGGGTCAACGCGCAGCCCGCCGGCAGCGTCTTATCACAGCGAAAGTAAGCGAAGCGGTTGCCCAGATCGCCGTGCCATATCTGCTTTTCCGCGATCTCCTCCGGGGGAAGCCCCAGCCATTTTGCCTGTCTCCACATATCAATCACCCATATCCATAATATCACAGTCCCGCCGGATTTGTCATCCGGCGGGAAAAATTTCGCGGCTCATTCCTTCACCGCGCCCAGCGTGATGCCCTTGACGAAATACCGCTGGAAGAACGGATACGCCACCAGGATCGGGAGGAGGCCGCTGTTCATTTCAACAGCATGCGGTCATTGTCCAGTTCTCTTCCGGAGCGCTCCCTGAACAGCTCCAGCAGGCCGGAAACGGTCATGCTTTCGCGCTCCCGTCCCGAAACGTCCAATACGATGCGGCCGCTGTCCATGACGATGGTGCGGTTGCCCATGGCCAGCGCGGACTGCATGTTGTGGGTGATCATCAGGCAGGTCAGCCCCCGCTTCGACACGATCTTCTTCGTCAGCGCCAGCACCTTCTCCGCCGTGGCCGGGTCCAGGGCCGCGGTGTGCTCGTCCAGCAGCAGCAGCTTCGGCTCGGCGATGGTGGCCATCAGCAGCGAAGCCGCCTGTCGCTGGCCGCCGGAGAGCAGCCCCATGCGGGTCTTCAGGCGGTCCTCCAGGCCCAGGTCCAGCTCCGTCAGCAATTCCTGGAAATAGGCGCTGTCCCTTCGGTTCACCGCGAAAAAGCTGCGGCTGGCCTGGCGCGTATAAGCCAGCGCCAGGTTCTCCTCGATGGTCATGTTCGGCGCGGTGCCCCGCAATGGGTTCTGGTACAGGCAGCCGATGTTCAGCGCGCGCTGATAGTCCTTTTGCCGGGTGATGTTCTCGCCGTCCAGCAGGATCTGGCCCCGGTCCAGCCTGAATTTGCCCAGTATGGCGTTGAACAGCGTCGATTTTCCCGCGCCGTTGGAGCCCAGCACGGTGATGAAATCGCCCCCGGCGACCTCGAGGTTCACGCCCCCAAGCGCGACCTTCTCATTGGGCGTGCCGCGCTCAAAGGTCTTTTTCACGCCGATGAGCTTGAGTCCCTTCATGCCGCATCCCCCTCCCTGTCCGCGCGCCGCTGGGCGGCCAGCCGCCGAAGGCGGGGTATGGTCAGGGCGATCACGACGATGACCGCGCTGAGCAGCTTCACCGCGTAGCTGGGCATATCCACCTTGTAGGCAACCTGGAGGATCACCCGATAGACCAGCGAGCCCGCCACCGCGGAGACGATGCCCAGGGTGACGCCCCGGTTTCCGAAGAACACCTGGCCGATGATCACCGAGGCCAGCCCCACCACCAGCATGCCCGAGCCGAAATTGAGATCGGCATAGCGCTGCTGCTGGCAGAGCAGCGCCCCGGAAAACGCCACCAGCGCGTTGGAGATCATGATGCCCAGCACCCGGGAGCGGTCGGCGTTGATGGAGGAGGACCGCACCATCTCCTCGTTGTCGCCGGTGGCCCGTATGGCGATGCCCGTGCGCGTGCGGAAGAACACCGCCAGTATGACGATGGTGACGGCCACGATCAGCGCCGTCACGATCAGGGCGCTCAGGTTGCTGTCGAACTTCCTGTTGTCCGTCAGCGCCGCCATGAAACTCCTGAACGATTTGTACAGCGTTTCACTGGCCACCTGCGTCTCCGCGCCGGCGCTGTTCAGCTCCGCCCGCTGAAGGTACAGATTGGACTGGCCGCCCAGCAGCATGAAGTTGACGGTGTACAGGCCCGTCATGGTCAGTATGCCGGAAAGGATCGGGTTGATCTCCAGCCTGGTCTGCAAGAGGCCCGTCACCAGCCCCGCCAGCGCCCCGGCCAGCAGCCCGCACACCAATGCCAGGCAGGGATGCCCCGCGATGGTGACCACGGCGCAGACGCACATTCCCGCCACGAAGCTGCCGTCGATGGTCAGGTCCGGCGTGTTCAATATCCGAAACGCCACAAAGACGCCCAGCGCCATGGGCGCGTAGATCATGCCCTGGCTGAGCGCGGATACCAGCAAACTCAATGTGTTCATAGGGTGCCTTCCATTCTGTCGATCGGCGCGGGACGGGGAAGGGGCTTCCCCGTCCCGCCGATTTGTATTGTTTATTCTCCGAAATGGCTGGTGCCGTCGGCTTCGACGAGCACGTTATAGGCGGCCAGGATGTCGTCGGACACCTCGATGCCGATGCGCTCCGCGGCCTGAAGGTTCACAAAGCGGGCATAGTCCGCCAGCGTCTCATAGGGGATATCCTCCGGCTGTTCGCCGCCCGCGATGCGCTCCACGATGGCGGCCACCTGCCGGCCCAGCTGCACATAGTCCACGCCGATGGTGGCAAAGCCGCCGTCCGCCACCATGGAATCCGCCCCGCAGTACACGGGGATGCCGTATTCATAGGCCACGTCGATGTAGGTGGACATGGCGGAGGCGATGGAATTGTCATTGCCGGTATACAGCGCGTCCACGCCCTTGGAGATCAGCGTCTCGACCGCCGTCTGCAATTCCGACAGATTGGCGATGGAGACCTCCTCGTAGGCGATGCCGTTCGCGTCGCACCAGGCCTTCGCCGCGTTGATGGTGGAGACGGAGTTGGTCTCCGAAGAGGTGTACAGGAAGCCGATGAGCCCGTAGTCCGGCTGGAAGTCCGAGATCAGGTTCACGATCTCCGCGGCGGGAATGTTGTTGGAAACGCCCGTGATGAACCCGCAGTCGTCGCCGGTCAGGCCCGCGGCGACGGGATCGGACACCGCCGCGAACACCACCGGGATGCCGGTGTCCTCGAACACCATCTTGGCGGACTGGGCGGTGTTGGTGGCGATGGGCACCAGGATGTCCACCCCGTCCGACTTCACGTTTTCCAGGATCGTGGACAGCGCCGCGGAGTCGCCCTCGGCGTTCCGGGTGACGATCTCAAAATCGACGTCGCTCGCCTCAAGCTCGGAGACGATGGTGTCCCGGATCTGATTGAGGGAGGTGTGGGTCAGCGGCTGGACGACGGCCACGCGCACCGCTTCGGCCAGCGCGGAGCCGAGGGTAAAGAGCGCAAGCGCCAGGACGAAGGCGATGCAGAGGATGCGGCGGATAATGCTGTGGTGGAACATGATACTACCTCCTTGATGGGTCGATATGTCACAGGCCCGCGAGGATCTGATTCGCGAGGCGCGTGTGCTTTTCCAGGACGGCCGCCGAGGCCAGAAGGGCTTCGCGCTCCGGCTCCGTCAATGGCAGTTCGACGATGCGCTCGATGCCCCGGCGTCCGACGACGCAGGGCACGCCGCAGTTGATGCCGCTCAGGCCATACTCCCCCTTCAGCCCCACCGAAAGCGGAAGCAGCGCCTTGGCGTCATTCAGGATCGCCCGGCACAGCCAGGCCGTCGCCTGGCCGATGCCGAACTCCGTGGAGCCCTTGCCCTCAATGATGTCCATGCCGATGCCATGGGTGCGCTCAAGCGCCTGCCCGGGATCGAAGCCGGGTGCCTCCGGCGCGGGCTTTCCCGCGACGCACAGCGCGGAAACGGGGATCATCGAGGAATCGCCGTGCTCGCCCAGCACGCAGGCCTCTATATCCTGCCGCGGCGCGCCGGTATGTTCCGAGAGCACGCGGATCAGCCGCGCCGTATCCAGCAGCGTGCCCGTGCCGAACGCCCGCAGGCGGTCCATGCCCAACAGCTCCCGCAGGCATCCCGCGATGATGTCGCAGGGATTGGTGATGCTGACGAGCAGCCCGCCGACGCCGCCCGCGCGAAGCTGGCCCGCCAGTTCATGGGCCATGTGCACGGAATCTCCCAGCAGGTCCAGCCGCGTCTGCCCCGGCTCCCTGGCCTTGCCGATGGCGATGACGGTGATGTCGGCATCGGCGCAATCGGCATAATCCCCGGCGCGAACCCTTGTATCAGACGGCGGAAAGCTCAGCGCGTCGGCGATGTCCATGGCCTGCGCCGCGGCCTTCTCCGGCAGCTTGTCGATCAATACGATCTCGTCACAGACATTCCCCGCCGCCAGCGCCCGTCCCACGTGGGAACCGACATGTCCAGCGCCTACAATCGCAATTTTCGCATGCATCGGTTTATCTCCCTTCCAAAAAAAACCTGCCCCAACAAATCATTGCTGGGACAGGATACGATAATCCTGCGGTACCACCCGGCTTGGCACATCAGCGCCCGCTCTGCGCATACATTCATATGCCGGCCCTTGTTAACGAAGTGCCCGCTCCGTCTCGCATACTCGCCCGGAGGCTTTCTGTTCGCCCTCGAAAGACCATTCGTCTCTGCCATCCTGCCGTATTTTCACCATCGACGGCTCTCTGTGAAGGACTCGATAGAGATTACTTACTCTTTCTCATTGGTTTTGCATATTATACCGTGGAATCCACGTCGTGTCAATGCTTTATCATGTTAAATTACACTGCATCAATAGGCATGGCGGCGGGATTGCCAAATCAACGATCACGCGGAAGCGCCGGATGTATTCTGCCGATGTCCGCACCCGTTCCGCTGAGCTCGACGGTCCCGTCGAAGCCCAGGTGGTTCGTGGGGACGATGGGCTCGCGGCTGACCGAGTTCACCCGGGAGACCACCCGCTCCAGCGTCGTGGCCTGTTCGATCGCGATGCGGTTGACGCCCTGCTTCAGCAGCTTTCCGATCCGGAAGCGGTACTCGGGCACGATCTGTATGCCGGCGCTGACGCCGTTCACGAACACCTCGATGCCCTCCTGTGCGCCCGTGATGCGCAGGCAGACCGGCGACGCGGGCGCTTCGTCGCACCAGATCTCCGCCCGATAGCGGATCAGGCCGCCGAATTCCGGCGCCTGCGCCTCGTAGGCGTCCGGCAGCGCGACCGGCTGTTCATCCCCGAAGCGGGGGTAGTCGGCCGCGCGGCAGGCGGAGCGCATCCAGCGCGTCAGCGACAGGCGGCGCTCCCCCACCGGCTCGGCGGTCAGCTCCCCGGGGGCTCCGGCGCGGTCGAACAGGTACAGGTATCCCTTGCGCGGCTCAAACCGCACCCGCAGGCGGTTCTCCGCGTCGATATCGACGGACGCGCATTCCCCCGTCCATGCGTCGTAGCGATAGACGGACGCGGCGTCCCCCGGCACATGATGAAATGTCAGCGTGCCTTCATAGTCCCCAGCCGCCTCGTTGACCACATAGTACAGGTCGTAATCGTCGCCGATATTGTAGCGTGGGAATCTGTAGGCTTGATAGCTTCCGGAAATCATAATGCTCCCCGGTGCTTCGCACCCTCCAAACTTTATGACCGAATACACTCCCGCAATCGCCACAGATTAGCTTCCCGGCAAACGGGTGCTTGCT
>ONHI01000194.1 GCA_900317565.1 uncultured Eubacteriales bacterium | reverse complement strand
GCTCTCCTCGTCGTAGCGGCTGCCGATGGGGAACTGGTGCTGCTCGTTCAGCACCTCGCCCAGCGTGTCGGCGAACCAGGGGCTGTCCAGCCGGTTCATCGCCACCGTACCGATGGCCAGCTTGGCGTCGTAGGTGTCGTTTCGCGCCAGCGCGTATATGGCCCGGGCCAGCAGCACCGTGTCCCGGTCCTCCGTAAAGCTCACGCCCGGCAGCAGCGCGCCGACCAGCAGCGCCGCCAGGGCGAGAACCGCAATCCATTTCCGCATAGCAATTGCCTCTTGTTCCTGCGCCGCAGGCCGATCCCGCGGCAAAATCTTTCTTTACGAGCATGATTATACATCCTTTTGTAATGATTTTCAATGGACCTGTAATAAATGTGAAACAATTGTCCAGATTGACGGTTTTGGTCACATTTGCGGGAAAATGAGGCATATCGCGTCGCTTCCTTAATCCAACCGCCCTTGATTGGGATGGGATATTGTGATAAAATACACCGGCAAACGAAGGAAGGGTAGCTGCGGCATGGAGAATCTGACGTCGATCATCGAGGCGATACTGTTCGTCTCCGGGGACCCGGTGCGCACGGACGCGCTGGCCCACGCCATGAACCTGACGGTGTCCGAGCTGAACGAGGCGCTGGCGGCGCTGGGGGACCACCTGGCGCTGGAAAACCGGGGCATCCAGCTGAACCGCAGCGGCGATACGGTGTTCCTGTCCATCTGCCCCAAGTACGCCGAGCAGGTGGAGGCCTTCCTCCAGCCGCTGCAAAAGCAGCCCCTGTCCCAGGCCGTGCTGGAGACGCTGTCCATCATCGCCTATCGCCAGCCCGTCACCAAGGGCGACATCGAGGCGGTGCGCGGCGTGAAGTGCGATTACTCGGTGCAGAGCCTGCTGAACAAGGGCTTCATCGAGGAGCAGGGCCGCAGGGAGACCCTGGGCCGCCCGATCCTCTACGGCACCACCGACAAGTTTTTGCAGCACTTCGGCATGGAGACCCTGGCCGACCTGCCCGCCGTGGAGGCGCTGAAGCCCGAGGGCGAGATCGGAACCTGAATCCCCTTTTGCGCGTCATAATATCATCATGATATTTTAGCCGTTGCGCCCACCTTGCGCCTTGACGTTCGATCGGGCCAGTGGCTATAATGAAGATAAGTATAAATGTCATCCCGGGAGGAATAGATATATGAAAGACAATACCACGAGACAGATCGCGTCCGTGAAGGCGCGCATGCGCCGCCTGCGCAAACAGTACCGCAGGCGCGCGATCATCGCAGGCGTCATATTGTTCATACTCGGCGTCGTGGCGGGCATATTCGCGTACCGCTGGTACGACGGCCGCAACCCGGACAAGCAGGTCCAGCCGGAGCCCACGGAGGCGGTCACCCCCGCGCCGGAGCAGCCGGAGGAGGAGGGCGAATCCGGCTTCTTCTCCGAGGCGGAGGACGACGGCCAGAGCGACGCCGCGGGCCTTGACGCCTTCCCCGAGGTGGAGCAGGACGAGCAGGTGGACATCGACGCGGACATCTTCCCCGAGAGCGACATCGACGAGGAACCCGCCGAGGAAGCGGAGGTCGCCGCGCCCGAGGATGAGCAGCCCGCCGAGGCCGAGCAGCCCGCGGAAGCCCCCGCCGAGGCGGAACAGCCTGCCGAAGCGGAACAGCCCGCCGAAGCGGAACAGCCCGCTGAGGCCGAGCAGCCCGCGGAGGTCGCCGCGCCCGAGGAGCAGCCCGCCGAAGCGGAACAGCCCGCTGAGGCCGAGCAGCCCGCGGAGGTCGCCGCGCCCGAGGAGCAGCCCGCCGAGGCCGAACCGGCCGCCGAGGCGACGCCCGCGCCGGACATGAGCTCCGATGAGGTGGCGGAGTACGATCCCACCCAGGCCGAGGTGCCGGAGGAGTACCTGACCGTGGAGGACGAGAACGGCGAGGCCGAGCAGCCCGCGGAAGCCCCTGCCGAAGCCGAGCAGCCCGCCGAAGCCGGGGAAGCCCCCGCCGAGGACGGGCAGGCCGCGGAGACGACCAACTACGGCCCGCAGGTGGTGGCCATCGTGCCCTACGGCGAGAGCTTTACCTACAGCACCCAGATCAGGTCCGACGGCAACGCCCGGGTGGAGGCCACCGACGAGCCCTTCGAGACCGTCAGCTTCACCCAGACCATGCGCAGCTACATGCGGCCCACCGATTTCGCCTCCAAGTATTCCACGCAGTACAAGCTGCAGGGCAACGAGGCCGGCGCGGGCTTCGAGCTGACGCTGAACGACTACACCGGCGAGGCCACCATCGTGCCCCAGAACGTGATCGACGTCAGCCTGCGCAGCGAATCCGGCAACACCGTGGAGCGCGGCTACCAGCTGATGGACGCGGAGATCGCGGGCAATTACGGCGTCGCGCTGACCACCAACACCCCCAAGATGCTATACAAGCGCTATCAGTATTCCAACACCGGCGAGGAGATGGCCTACCTGGTGGTGACCACCTACAACGACGGCGCGACCCAGCAGATCCTGTTCGAGCTGGAGAGCAACGAGCCCGAGCCGGAGGAGGAGACCGTCTACACCATCCTGCAGCGGGGCATCAAGAGCGACGAGGTCGCCAACCTCCAGGCCCGCCTGATCCAGCTGGGCTATCTGACCGGCACCGCGGACGGCTCCTTCGGCGCGATGACCGAGGAGGCCATCAAGAAGGCCCAGGAGGCCTTCGGCATGGAGGCCAACGGCGTCGCGGACGGCGCCTTCCAGCAGAAGCTGTTCGAGGGCGCGCCCGCCGAGGGCAGCGCGCAGAGCGCCGCGCCGGTCACCTACGCCACGCTGGACACCAAGAGCACCGGCGAGGCCGTGATGAACATGCAGCTGAAGCTGCGCGAGCAGGGCTTCTATGACGGCAAGGCCGACGGCGGCTTTGGCCCGATGACCGAGGCCGCGGTGAAGAAGGCCCAGGCGGCCTTCGGCATGGAGCAGACCGGCATCGCCGACAGCGACTTCCAGAACAGGCTGTACAACGGCCCGACGGACGAGGAGAACCCCGAGGGTTGATCCCGGGCCCTGCGTCCGCCTCCGTTGACCGTGTAATTAATCCCCAAAGCGCCGCCGGGACCGGAGGGTTCCGGCGGCGTATTAAATAATTGTCGCATTTCCGGGCAATGTGTGCTATAATGATGATATTGTTTATTCCACTCCCGACTCGAGAGGAGGAAAAGTTTGAAACTATAGACTGACATCGGGAGCCCAACGAGGGCATAGCAAACAGGCCATCGAGGATGGCCAAGAGTGAATGGGAAGTCAGGCGGAGGC
>ONHI01000182.1 GCA_900317565.1 uncultured Eubacteriales bacterium | reverse complement strand
CTGGAAACGGCCCGGTAGGGTAGGTCGTCGCCGGATCTCATCGAGAGTCATTCACTGAATGGCTCTCTTTTTTCGTTGGGTATCCCATAGCAGGCAGCCGGAGGCTGCCTGCTATGGGATACCCTTTACACATTGGCCATAATCTTTTTATATTTGACACGAATAATCAATCGCAATATGCTGGGGCGAGGGGCCGTTGTGTGGTACAATATCATGTGGTATCGGTTGAATAGGTTTTTCTGCCCGCGAGGGGCAATCGGAGGATACATATGAGAAAAACACCCGCAGGGCGGTTGCTGGCATGGGCGCTGTGCCTGGCGCTGGCGATGCTGCCGGGGATGAACGGCCTGGCGGAGGAGAGCTCCTCCGCCATAGAGGCTGCGCCTGCCGAGGCGTATGTGCCGGAGGTTGGCGAAATGGAGCTGTACGCCGGGGAAATGTCCGTGGCGGCGGCGGAGGATGAAGCCACAGCACAGGGCGACGGCGCGACCGCGGAGCCGACGGCGGCGCCTGAGACACAGGTCCTGCCCGACCCTGAGACTTTGGTCGAACAGCCCGAGCCGGAGCCCCTGCAGCCCATACTGGCACAGCAGAAGCTGACCCTTGGCGTCAAGGAAAAGGCCACGCTGACCCTCCAGGACGGTTCCGCCCCGGAGGCGGTCGGCGCGGTATTCACCTCCTCCGACGCGAAGATCGTCAAGATCTCCCAGGCGGGCGTGGTCACCGGCAAGGCCGTCGGCAAGGCGACCGTGACGGTGGACGTCGGCGGCATCACCAGCAGCTGCGCGGTCACGGTCAAGAAGGCCCCGTCAAAGGTCACGCTGTCCGACGCCAAGCTCACCATGGGCGTGGGGGAGACGCGGAAGCTGAAGGCCACGCTGCCCAAGAAGACCGCCTCGGCGATTCGCTATTCCTCCAGCAACAAGAAGGTCGCCACGGTGGACGCCGAGGGCAACGTGACGGCCCTCAAGAAGGGCAAGGCGACCATCACGGCCAAGACCTTCAACGGCAAGAAGGCCACCTGCAAGGTGACCGTGAAGGCCGCGCCGAAGTCCGTGTCCATCAACCCCGGCGTGCTGACGCTGTGGGTGGACGGCACGAGCACGCTCAAGCCGGTGCTGAGCAAGAACAGCGCCGGGAGCTACAGCTACGCCATCAGCGACGATACCGTCGCCTCCATCAAGGGCGATAAGATCACCGCGCTGGCCCCGGGTACGGCGGTGATCACCGTGACCACCTACAACGGCAAGACCGCCGAGATGCACGTGGAGGTCTCCCGCAAGCCGGTCTACCGTGCGCTGCTGGTGGGCGAGGTGAACTTCCCCGGCACAGGGCTGGGCTCGCTGCCCGCGAAGAAGGACGTCGCGCTGATGAAGAGCATGCTGAGCAGCGTGAAGGGCGCGGCGAAGGTCAAGTGGAAGGTCACGACGCGGTTCAACCGCACGTCCCTCCAGATCCTCAGCGACATCCGCTCCGCCTTCAAGGGCGCGCAGGAGGGGGACGTCTCGCTGTTCTACATCTCCACCCACGGCGACCAGACGCTGACGATGGACGGCAATTATCCCGAATACGCAGGCTGCCTGAACACCTATCCGGACTACAACTATTCCGACTGGTGGGACCGGAACGCGCTGACGCTGGGCGATCTGGCCGAATGCCTCGCGGAGGTGCCGGGCCAGGTGATCGTCGTGATCGACAGCTGCGGCTCCGGCGCGGCCATCTACAACAGCAAGGGCGAGGACGCGCCGAAGTCCGTCGCCGGGGGCTTTGTCCCCGCGGACTTCGACGACGCCGTCGTGGAGGCCTTCGAGCGCAAGGACAGCGCCGTGCTGGCCCCCGGCGTCGATCAGGGCGCGTTCGTGGTCTACAACAAGTTCTTCGTGCTCACCGCCTCCGCCTATCTGGAGACCGGCTGGTCCGCGGCGGGGAAGTACAGCTACTTCACCAAGTGGCTCACCGACGGCATCGGCACCAGCGGCAAGATGAAGGCGGACAGCGACGGAAACAAGCGCACCACGCTGGCCGAGCTGTACAAATACATCAAGGGCGTGGCGGACAAGAAGGTGTTCGTCTACGAGGGCGTGCGATACAAGCAGCACGTCCAGGTCTATCCCTCGGACAGCGGCTTCGAGCTGTTCTACCGCAAGTAGGACAACGTTAAAATTCGCTGAAAGCCCCTGTGGCAGCCGCTTTCTCGCTTGACATTGCAGGCATTAAGTGGTATGATTTATGAGTTCGGGTATGTCGAAACCGGACGCGGAAGGAGTGTGCGCGATGCTTGAGAAGCTGAAGAACGCCGACAAGGTCGTCGGGACGCGCAGGCTCGTTCGCGCGATACAGGCGGGCGAGATCGCCGAAGCCTACATCGCCCGGGACGCCGATCTGTTCATCGTGCGCCAGGTGCGCCAGGCCTGCAACGAGGCGGGCGTGCGCATGGTCGAGGTGGAAAGCATGAAGCAGCTGGGCGAGGCCTGCGGCGTGGAGGTCAAGACCGCCTCCGCAGGCATCCGGAAGTAATGCCCGGTATCCATGTTCTATGACTCTTCCAGGGTTGCGGAAGTGTATATAGAGGCTCAATAAGATCCATAATAGTTCAGGAGGTGCTTTTCTTCAATGCCGACGATCAACCAGTTGATCCGCAAGGGTAGAGAAAAGGTAACCAGCAAGTCGAATTCCCCGATTCTGCAGTCCTGTCCGCAGAAGCGCGGCGTCTGCATGTCCGTCAAGACGCAGACCCCCAAGAAGCCGAATTCCGCTTTGCGTAAAATTGCGCGTGTTCGTCTGACGAACAACATCGAAGGTACCTGCTACATCCCGGGTATCGGCCACAACCTGCAGGAGCACTCGGTTGTGCTGATCCGCGGCGGCAAGGTCCGCGATCTCCCTGGCGTTCGTTACCACATCATCCGCGGCGCTCTCGATGCTGCTGGCGTTGCCAAGCGCATGCAGGGCCGCTCCCTCTACGGCGCGAAGCGTCCGAAGAAGTAAGAGACAGGATAAACTGCCTCTATTGGTGAAAACGATCTGAATCGTCTGATCGCATGTCCATTTGGAACGTGGGAATATGCGAAAGGGCGGCGAGGGTCGGGCGAGGGCGAAAGCGCCAACTTTCGCGCGAGCTTTTACCTGTTTCTCGTTCACTTTAACCGTCAGAACTATTTCATAGTCAGGAGGGACTACAATGCCCAGACGTGGTTTTATCCCGAAGCGCGAAGTGCTTCCGGATCCGGTATACGGAACGACCATCATTACGAAGCTGATTAACCAGGTCATGTACGATGGCAAGCGCGGCGTCGCGCAGGCCGTTTGCTACGATGCCTTTGATATTGTTGCTGCCAAGACTGGCAAGGAGGCCATGGAGGTTTTCAATCAGGCGATTGCGAACATCATGCCCGCCATGGAAGTCAAGGCCCGCCGCGTCGGCGGTTCCACCTACCAGGTGCCTATCGAGATTCGTCCCGAGCGCCGTCAGACCCTGGCCCTGCGCTGGCTGGGCCGGCGAGATCATGGATGCCGCGAACAACACCGGCAACGCCGTGAAGCGCCGCGAGGATATGCACAAGATGGCCGAGGCCAACAAGGCTTTCGCCCACTATCGCTGGTAAGCCTGAGCCCCGCAAAGGGCCGGTTCAATATCATAGCCTTAACCATCAGCACGCGCAATGCGTGCTGATGGTTCTATGGGGCACTGTTAATTTTGTCTCATAGCAACCATTGAGATTTAAAGAAAGTAGGAAATTGACTGTGGCGAGAACACATTCACTGGATCATGTACGCAACATCGGCATCATGGCGCATATCGATGCCGGAAAGACCACGACCTCCGAGCGCATCCTGTATTACACCGGTCGTACCCACCGCATCGGCGAGGTGCACGAGGGCATGGCGACCATGGACTGGATGGAGCAGGAGCAGGAGCGTGGCATCACCATCACCTCCGCTGCGACGACCTGTGAATGGCGCGGTCATCAGATCAACCTGATCGACACTCCCGGCCACGTCGATTTCACCGTCGAGGTGGAGCGCTCCCTGCGCGTGCTGGACGGCGCGGTCTCCGTATTCTGCGCCAAGGGCGGCGTGGAGCCCCAGTCCGAGACCGTCTGGCGCCAGGCGACCAAGTATCACGTGCCCCGCCTGGCCTACGTCAACAAGATGGACATCACCGGCGCGGACTTCTTCCGCGTGGTGGACATGATGAAGGAGCGGCTGCAGGCCAACGCCGTGCCGATCCAGATCCCCATCGGCTCCGAGGCCAGCTTCGTGGGCCTGGTGGACCTGGTCAAGATGAAGGCTGAGATCTACGTGGACGAGATGGGCACCACCATGGACGAGACCGACATTCCTGCGGACCTGGTGGACATGGCCGAGGAATACCACGCCAAGATGGTGGAGGCCGCCGCCGAGTGCGACGACGACCTGATGATGAAATACCTGGACGGTGAGGAGCTGACCGTCAAGGAGATCATGCACGGCCTGCGCAAGGGCACCATCGAGGGCAAGCTGAACCCCGTGCTGTGCGGCACCTCTTACCGCAACAAGGGCGTGCAGCCCCTGCTGGACGCCATCGTGGACTATCTGCCTTCGCCCATCGACATCCCGCCCGTGAAGGGCACCAAGCCCGGCAAGGACGACGAGATCGAGCGCGAAGCCTCCGACGACGCGCCCTTCTCCGCGCTGGTATTCAAGATCATGGCCGACCCCTTCGTGGGCAAGCTGGCCTTCTTCCGCGTGTACTCCGGCACCCTCAAGACCGGCAGCTATGTCTATAACTCCGTCAAGGGCAAGCGCGAGCGCATCGGCCGCATCCTGAGGATGCACGCCAATCACCGCGAGGAGATCGATGAGATCCGCGCGGGCGATATCGCCGCGGCGGTGGGCTTCAAGGAGACCACCACCGGCGACACCATCTGCAACGAGGGCCAGCCCATCGTGCTGGAGTCCATGGAGTTCCCGGACCCCGTCATCCGCGTGGCCATCGAGCCCAAGACCAAGGCCGGCCAGGACAAGATGAGCCTGGCGCTGGTGCGCCTGGCGGAGGAGGACCCCACCTTCAAGACCTACACCGATGAATCCACCGGCCAGACGATCATCGCCGGCATGGGTGAATTGCACCTGGAGATCATCGTGGACCGCCTGCTGCGCGAATTCCGCGTGGAGGCCACCGTGGGCAAGCCCCAGGTCGCCTACAAGGAGTGCATCCGCAAGCGCGCGAAGGCCGAGGGCCGGTACGTGCGCCAGACCGGCGGCCACGGCCAGTTCGGTCATTGCGTGATCGAGATCTATCCCCGCGAGCCCGGCTCCGGCTATGAGTTCAACAACAAGATCGTGGGCGGCGTGATCCCCAAGGAATTCATCGCGCCCATCGACCAGGGCATCCGCGAGGCGGCCCTGTCCGGCAGCGTCGGCGGCTACGAGGTCATGGACTTCGGCGTCGACCTGATCGACGGCTCCTACCACGAGGTGGACTCCTCCGAAATGGCGTTCAAGATCGCCGGCTCCATGGCCTTCAAGGAGGCCCTGCGCAAGGCCGATTCCGCCCTGCTGGAGCCGATGATGAAGATCGAGGTCGTCGTGCCGGACGAGTACATGGGCGACGTCATGGGTGATATCAGCGCCCGTCGCGGCCGCGTGACCGGCATGGACGCCCACGCGGGCATGCACTCCATCGACGGCATCGTGCCGCTTTCCGAGATGTTCGGCTACGCCACGGACCTGCGCAGCAAGACCCAGGGCCGCGGCACCTACACCATGCAGTTTGCCCACTATGAGGAAGTGCCCCGCAACATCGCGGAGAAGATCCTGGGCAAGCGCTAAGGCGGACGCTGTCCCCCTTGGAACCCCCTGCTCAAGGGACATTGTCCTATTAGAATCCCGATTACAGGGAGACGAAAAGTTTTCCGGTTACAGGGACGCCGTATATGGCGTCCGCGACCCAGACACAATAGTATCGGAGGGAATATAAAATGGCAAAGGCAAAATTTGAGCGCAACAAGCCCCATGTAAATATTGGGACGATCGGTCACGTCGACCACGGCAAGACCACCCTGACGGCGGCCATCAC
>ONHI01000180.1 GCA_900317565.1 uncultured Eubacteriales bacterium | reverse complement strand
CCGCCCAGGTCGGTGCTGCCGTCCTCCACCATCTCCACCTTCCAGCCCTGGCTGTCGGCATAGTGGGTGTACATCCGCAGCAGCTGCGCGCCGAACAGGCCGGCCTCGTCGCCGCCCGCGCCCGCGCGCACCTCCAGTATGGCGTTCTTGTAGTCGTCCGGGTCCTTGGGCAGCAGCGCGATGCGGGCCGCCTGGGTCTGCGCGTCCAGCTGCTGCTCCAGCTGCTCCAGCTCCTCCCGGGCCATCTCGGCCATGTCCGGGTCCTCCAGCATCTCCCGGGCGCCGTCGATGTCGTCCAGCAGCTTGCGGTAGGCTACGGCGATGGCGTTCAGCTCGCCCAGCTCGCTGTGCTCCCGCATGAGCCGGGTGAAGGTGGCCGTGTCCGATATGACCTCCGGCAGTGTGATGCGTATGGACAGCTCCTCATAGCGGCCCTGTATGGCCTCCAGCTGCGCCGCGATGCGCTCCTGCTCGTTGAATGATGTGGACTGCAATTCCTCATCCCTCATTCCTGATTCCTAATTGATCGTGGCATATACGACGCGCTCGATGCCGTTCAGATCCTTTATGGTCCCGGCGACGGCGCAGTCGAGACTTTGGGTCAGCAGCGCCAGCACATCCCCGGCCTGGCCCGCGCCCACCTCCAGGTAGACGGAGCCGCCCGCCGCCAGGTGCTTCGGCGCGTCCGCGGCGATGCGGCGATAGAAGTCCAGCCCGTCCTCGCCGCCGTCCAGCGCCAGCCGGGGCTCGAAGCGCACTTCCCTTTGAAGCGTGTCCAGCTCATCCCGGCGGATGTAGGGCGGGTTGGAGGCGATCACGTCGAAGCGCTCCCGGCCCACCGCGGCGAACAGGTCGCCCTGGCGCAGCTCGGCCTTCACGCCCAGCTCGTGCATGTTGCGCCTGGCCATGTCCAGCGCCTCCTTGCTGACGTCCGCCAGCGTGACCCGCGCGTCGGGGGCCAGCGAGGCCAGGCTCAGGCCGATGCAGCCGCTTCCGGTGCAGAGGTCCAGCACTGCGGGGCTGCCGGGGCGGGCGCGCAGGTTGATCAGCGCGGCCTCCACCAGCGTCTCGGTGTCCTGCCGGGGGATCAGCACCCCGGGGCCGACGTGGAATTTCAGGCCCATGAAATCGGCGCTGCCCAGCACGTATTGCACCGGCTCTCCGGCGGCGCGGCGGTCCAGCATGGCCTCCAGCTTCATCTGCTGCTCCAGGGTGATGGCCCGGTCCGCCTCGAAGCGCAGCTCCTGGCGGGTCATGCCCAGGCCGTCCTCCGCGATCCAGCGGGCATCGATGTCCGGGTCGGGACAGCCCGTGGTGGTCAGCAGCGTCTTTGCGTGGGTCAGCCAGTCGGAAATGTTCATGGGTCTCGGTCCTTTCGGTTCATATTATCGGTCGTTCTGAAGCGCGGCGTTGTAGGCGTAGACCGCCACCTCCACCATCTGGGTGTGGGGCGCGCGGGTCAGCTGGCGCTCCAGCCACAGGTGGAAGGCCAGCAGCACGTTGGTGAAGCCGCTCGGAGCGGCGTTCTCCAGCAGCCGCAGCGGCTCGTTCAGCACCGCGGCGATGATCAGCGCCGTCAACACCCGCACCAGCAGCTGCACGGGCAGCGTGTCGATGCGGACCAGCGCGAAGGCGATCACCGACAGCAGCAGCACCGTCACCGCAAAGGCGGCGTCGCTGCGGCGGGAGAGGTGGGAGGCCTGATCCGCCTTCTCCCGGGAGATCTGGCCGTCCTGCTCCGGCGCGGTGTTCAGCACCTTGTTGATGGCCCCGCGGTACATGCAGAGACGGCTGACCACCCGCAGCCGGGGGATCAGCACCGCGCACAGCAGCCCGGCCAGCACCCGCGCCGCGCAGCACACGGCGTTGATGGCGGTGCGGGACAGCTCGTACAGCGGCAGCACATAGCGCGCCAGCGCCCAGGGCCCGACCAGAAACAGCCCGCCCAGCAGCAGCAGTATCACGATGGCGCTGCCCGTGGCGATCATCGCCGTGGGCTGTATGCGGAACAGCTCCGCGAAGCGCTGCTCGAACCGGCTGCCCTTCACGATGCGCTGGGGCATCAGCTGGGCCGACTCCGAAACGCCGTCCAGGAAATCCGCCGCGCCGCCCGCCAGCCGCACGATGCCGCGCACGAAGGGCAGCCGCTCCATGGCGTCCCGGGCGGGATGGTACTCCCGGCGGATGCGCAGCGCGACGTCCTTGTTCTCCTTGCGCACGGCAAAGGCCGTGGCGCTGCCGATCTGGAAGCGCACGCCCTCCGCCACGGGGGAGGCGTGGATATTCAAGTCATTCATGCTCGTCATATGCTCCAAATAATAAGAGGATCGGCGCGCATCCGTCGATCCTCATTGGTGGTACTTACGCGCGATAAACGGCAAAAGCATCGACAAGGCGCTTGCCCTGTCGATGCTTGCAGTGGAACTACATGCCGTAGCGCTTCTTGAAGCGATCCACACGTCCGCCGGTATCAACCAGCTTCTGCTTGCCGGTGTAGAAAGGATGGCACTTTGAGCAGATATCAACGCGCATCTCCTTCTTCACGGAACCGGTCTCAAAGGTCTCGCCGCAGACGCAGCGAACAATTGCCTTGCCGTAATTCGGATGGATATTCTCCTTCATGGTTTTCACCTCACTCTAATCGGACTGTCGGCTCTCCGGCGGAACCGGCATCTGATTAATCACGCAATGGTTATTATAGCATATGCGCCCCGGCAGGGCAAGGGCTTGCGGGAATTTTTACATTTTCCGAAGAATCCAGACATATCTGCCGGTGTCCCGCTCGCTGCGGTGATAGTCGCCGTAGATGTGCAGCACCTCAAAGCCGCACAGCTCGGCCAGATAGCGCAGCTCCTGCTTGTAGGTCTGCCGCATGGCCAGCGGGCGTATCCGCTCGGCGATCACGCTGCCGTCCTCGCCCAGCGTCTCGAACTTCCAGTTGCCGCGCATCACCTGGGTCAGCGGGTCATAGGTGATGGCGTTGTAGATGCGCTCCCGCCGCCCGTCGCGGTTGACGTATTCCAGGCGATACTGATAGTCCGTGTCGGAGGCGCGCATCTGCTGGGCCTGGAGGATCGGATGGGGCGCGAAGGTGTTCAGCGTCAGTATGCCGCCGTCCGCGAGGTTCTCGCGGATGTTCAGCAGCGCCCGGCGCTGCAGCTCCGGCGCGGTCAGGTGCATGAAGCCGCTCCGGGCGATGATGGCGAGGGAGTATTTGCGCTCGGCGCGAAAGTCCGTCATGTCGGCGGGGAAGATATTCAGCGACAGCCCCAGCGCCTCGGCCTTCCTGCGGGCGACGGCGCACATGGCCTCCGACAGGTCCGTGCCGTCGACGTCGATGCCCGCCTGGGCGAGGTACAGCAGCACCGCGCCGGTGCCGCAGGCGATGTCGATGGTCCCGCCGCTGCCGTATTCCCGGGCCAGCTCGAGATAGAACTCCCGGAAGCCCTCGTAATTGTCGTGTTCCCGGTACATCACGTCAAGATAGGCGTCGTAATTCTCCGCCACGTCCTCATAGTCGTGCAGATCCATGGGATGCCTCCTCTCCGCGCGGTTTTCATGGATTATAATATAAGGAAGCGAAACGGACAAGGGGGAAAGGGGTGTTCACGAAATATTTACATCTGAAAAATCAAAAAGCTATTGACAAAAACCTGGGGGGGGCGGTGGTAAATTATCCTCAGCCGTTAGCACTCGATGATGTTGAGTGCTAACAGGCCAGAAGGATCGAAAGGGGGAGACATCAAATGCAATTGGACGAACGCAAGTATTTGATCCTGCAGGCCATCATCGATGATTACATCATGACGGCGATGCCGGTGGGCTCCCGCACGATCTCCCGCAAATCCGGCGTCGGCTATTCGCCCGCGACCATTCGCAATGAGATGTCCGACCTGGAGGAGCTGGGCTATCTGGACCAGCCCCACACTTCGGCAGGGCGGGTGCCCTCCAACAAGGCCTACCGGCTGTACGTGGATCACCTGATGAAGACCGTCAAGCTCACCAGCGACGAGCGGGAGCGGATGCACGAGCATCTGATCTCCAAGTCGAAGCAGGTGGAGGGCGTGATCCGCAGCGCGGCCGGGGTGCTGTCCGACGCGACGAAGTACACCTCGGTGATCGTGGCCCCGAAGCTGGGCACGCTGCGCATCAAGCACGTGCAGCTGGTGCCGGTGGCGGAGCGCACGGCGCTGATGGTGATCGTCACCAACGTGGGCATCGTCAAGGACGCGCTCATACGGGTGCCGGAGGACATGGACGCCGACGACCTGTATTCCATCTCCCGGATGCTGACCGAAAAGCTGGCCGACAAGCCGCTGGAGGCCGTGCGCCAGGCGTTTTCGGAGCTGCTGCGCGACGCGGAGCAGAACCGGAAGCTGCTGGGGGAGACGCTGCAGGTGATCGAAAAGCGGCTGGAGGCCGGCGGCGACGCTTCCGATGTGATCGTGGGCGGCAGCGCCAACCTGCTGGAGTATCCCGAGTACAGCGACGTGACCAAGGCCCGGAACTTCCTGGCGGTGCTGGAATCCAAGGACAAGCTGCGCAGGATCGTGGGCCGGGACGGCGGCATGGAGATCACCATCCGCATCGGTCCGGAGAACCAGGTGCCGGAGCTGAACGACTGCTCCATCGTCACGGCCAGCTATCGCGTGGGCGACCAGTCCACCGGCACGCTGGGCATCATCGGCCCCACGCGCATGAATTACAACCGGGTGATCTCGGTGCTGGATTTCATGGCCCGGGCGCTGAGCGACGTGCTGTCAACATATCGTTAGGAGAGGTTATAAAATATGAAGAAGAAGGACAAGGCGACCAACCCCGCCGAGCCGGTGAACGGGCAGACCACGCCCGAGGATGGCTTCCAGGAGCCCCAGTTCGAGGGCGAGGCCGAGCAGCCCCGGGAGGCCCCCGAAGCCACCGCCCAGGAGTGGCAGGCCGCGCTGGAACTGGCCGTGAAGCAGCGGGATGAATTGAAGGATTCGCTGCTGCGCGCCCAGGCGGATTTCCAGAACTTCAAGCGCCGCAACCAGACCGCCCGCAGCGACGGCTATGAGGACGGCGTGCGCGAGGCCATCGCGGCCATGCTGCCCGCCATCGACAACCTGGAGCGCGCCATCGACGCCGCCGAGAAGGCCGACGACGAGGCCGCGAAGGCGCTGGCCGACGGCGTGAAGATGACCCTGAACACGCTGATGGAATCCCTGAAGCGCTTCGGCTTCGAGGAGGTGCCCGCCCTGGGCGAGGAATTCGACCCCGAAAAGCACAACGCCGTCATGCGCGAGGTCGCCGAAGACCCCGGCAAGGTGCTGGAGGTATTCCAGAAGGGCTACAAGGTCAAGGATAAGATCATAAGGTACGCCATGGTCAAGGTTGCAGTCGAAGAATAAATTCTTCGACAATTAGGAATTGGGAATGAGGAATGTGGAATTAAAGGATGCATCCCCGTTCTGGCTTCCGGTCAAAACAAATCCCGTCAGGGATTTGGACAACAATTCCTCATTCCTAATTCCTCATTCCTCATTATACTGAGTTGACATAGATAACAACGAACCTTTTCGATAAATAGGAGGTAACAATTATGAGCAAGATCATCGGTATCGATTTGGGCACCACCAATTCCTGCGTCGCCATCATGGAGGGCGGCGAGCCTGTCGTCATCGCGAACGCCGAAGGCGCCCGCACCACCCCGTCCGTCGTCGCGTTCTCCAAGAACGGCGAGCGCCTGGTCGGCCAGGTGGCCAAGCGCCAGGCGGTCACCAACCCGGACCGCACCATCATCTCCATCAAGCGCGACATGGGCACCGATCGCAAGATCAGCATCGACGGCCACAATTACACCCCGCCGGAGATCAGCGCCATGATCCTGCAGAAGCTGAAGGCCGACGCCGAGAGCTATCTGGGCGAGACCGTCACCGAGGCCGTCATCACCGTGCCCGCCTACTTCTCCGACGCCCAGCGCCAGGCCACCAAGGATGCAGGCCGCATCGCGGGCCTGGACGTGAAGCGCATCATCAACGAGCCCACCGCGGCCGCGCTGGCCTACGGCCTTGACAAGGGCGACGCCCACAAGATCCTGGTCTACGACCTGGGCGGCGGCACCTTCGACGTGAGCCTGATGGAGGTCGGCGACGGCATCTTCGAGGTGCTGGCCACCGCGGGCAACAACCGCCTGGGCGGCGACGACTTCGACCAGCGGCTGATCGACTACATCGCCGAGGAGTTCAAGAAGGAGAACAACATCGACCTGCGCCAGGACCGCATGGCCCTGCAGCGCCTGAAGGAAGCCGCCGAGAAGGCGAAGATCGACCTGTCCGGCCTGATGAGCACCAATGTGAACCTGCCCTTCATCACCGCCGACGCCACCGGCCCGAAGCACCTGGACGTGACCATCAGCCGCGCCAAGTTCAACGAGCTGACCGCCGATCTGGTGGAGAAGACCGTGGGCCCGATGAACCAGGCCATGCGGGACGCCGGCGTGTCCAGCAAGGACATCGACAAGGTGATCCTGGTGGGCGGCTCCACCCGCATCCCCGCCGTGCAGGAGGCCGTGCAGCGCATCACCGGCAAGGAGCCCTTCAAGGGCATCAACCCCGATGAGTGCGTGGCCGTGGGCGCTGCCATCCAGGGCGGCGTGCTGGGCGGCGACGTCAAGGACATCGTGCTGCTGGACGTCACCCCGCTGTCCCTGGGCATCGAGACCCTGGGCGGCGTGTTCACCCGCCTGATCGAGCGCAACACCACCATCCCCGTCAAGCAGACCCAGGTGTTCTCCACCGCTGCCGACGGCCAGACC
>ONHI01000196.1 GCA_900317565.1 uncultured Eubacteriales bacterium | reverse complement strand
GCTTACTGCTTGACCACCAGCACCGTGCTGTCGGTCTAGTAGCTGTCGGTGACGATCAGCCCGTCCGGGATGTCCTTTCCGGCGTAGGTGACATAATCGAAGTCCGGCAAGAGTTCATCGTCGATCCTCTCCAGCATCGCCTGGTCCTCCTCGTCCTCGGGGTCGAGCAGATCCATCCAGTGGAGATCGTTCTCGATCATTTCCTGCACCGCGACGCAGCTGCGGCTCCAGAACACCACGTCCACCTGGCCGGAGGAGAGCGCCAGAGCGCGGGCCTCGGCACTGATGGGCACGAGCTCGATGTTCTTGCCGATGAGCGAGCTGATCTCCGCCAGGAGCGCGACGTTAAAGCCCGCGGGCTGGCCGTCGGGACTCACGTAATCCATGGGCGGCAGATCGCCGGTCACGGCCACGCGGATCGTCTCCGCCCCTTCGATGACGGGCATTTCAACGGAGGGGATATCGCCGTTGATCGCGCCGTTGATATACTGCACCGCCAGCTTGTCCTGTCCTTCCTCGCCGATGGCGTCCAGCGCGCCGATCAGCTCGTCCGCCAGGTCCTGCTTTTCCTGCGGAAGCATCAGGGAAAAATCGTAGCCCATGAAGGTGTTGAACAGAAAGTCAGCCAAAATGTTGTCCTCGGCCTCGTAATCCATCAGGATCGCCAGGCCCTCATTGTTGGCGCACAGGTATTCCGCGGTGCTGCGGTTCAGGTCGATGGCGTCGATCTGCCCGGCGTCCAGCGCCATGATCATGTCGTTCAGGTTGTCGAAGAAGACGATCTCCGGCTCTTCATCCAGCATGCCGTCGTAGTAGGGGTGCTCTGCAGGAACGCCGGCCTCGTTCATCATCACGCCGGTCCGGGCGCGCAGCTTCTGCACGGCGGCATATTCCGATTCGGTCATGTTCAGCATCTGCAGCGTGCCGATGCGCTTGATCGCGCCTTCGGCCATCGCCGGCACCAGCACGGCCAGCGCCAGGATCAGTACCAGGGTCAATGCAGCCATTTTTTTCATGGGTCTTTTCCTCCATCGCGATAAAATTTTATACCTCAAGGCGCGCTCAGGCGCCGGAAGGGCTACAGGGATATGTCGATGGTGTTGCGGCCGTTTTCCAGCCGGTAGTCCAGCCGCGTCGCCATGTTCTTCAGGATCGTCACGCCCAGGCCGTCGTCGTCCTGTTGGAAGGGATTGAAGGCCGCGCCGCCGCAGTCGAGGTGGAGCCGGGTCGCGTCGTCGGATTCCGCGTGGGACACGGACAGCTTCAGGTCCACGTCGTTTCCGCCGGGATAGCAGTGGTCCAACAGCTCGTAGACCAGCTCCTCGCAGCAGATCTGCAGCCGGTAGGTGCGCTTCTGGTCCAGGCCGTACTTCTCGCCGAAGTTCTGGATACCGCCCTGGAGCTGCATCAGGTCGAATCTCCTGCGAGTGATCTCATAGGAGAAGAACTTGATCTTGTGGATAAAAGCCACGGTTTTCTCCCGCTTCGGCGCGTCGAAGATCTCCTCCGGCGTGCCCTGCTCGTAGATGCCGCCGTCCGCGAAGAACAGCACCCGGTTTGCCACCTCCCGGGCGAAGTTCATCTCGTGGGTGACGATCAGCATGCTCATGTCCCGCTTGGCCAGCATGCGGATCACCGCCAGCACCTCGCCCACCATCGTGGGGTCCAGGGCGCTGGTGGGCTCGTCGAACAACAGCACCTTCGGCTCCATCATCAGGCAGCGGCAGATGGCGATGCGCTGCTGCTGGCCGCCGGAGAGCACCGTGGGCCAGGCATGGGCCCGATCCGCCAGGCCCACCCGGGAGAGCAGCTCCATGGCCTTTTCCTCCGCGTCCCTGCGCGGCAGCTTCATGATCCGCGTGGGCGCGAAGCACAGGTTGTCCATCACGTCCATCTCGGAAAACAGGTGGAACTTCTGGAACACCATGCCCATGCTGCGGCGGATCTCGTCCACCTGCCGGCCCCGGGCGGCGGTGATCTCCCGGCCGTCGATGAACACCTGGCCCGCATCCGGCTTCTCCAGCAGCGAAAGCGAGCGCAGGAACACGCTCTTGCCGCAGCCGGAGCCGCCGATGATGGCGATGCGCTCGCCCTGCTCCACGGACAGGTCGACGCCCTTCAGCACTTCCAGGCTCCCGAAGGACTTCTTCAGGCCTCTGACTTCGATCAGGCTCACGCCGCCTCACCCCGCTTTCTCCGTTCGGCCCGGTCCGTCAGCGCGAAGACGCCGAACACGATGTAGGCCATGGCCAGGTAGATCAGCATGCCGATGATGATGGTCAGCAGCGGCTGCATCGTGCGCGAGGCCGTGTTGTTGATGACACGGGTCAGGTCCGTGATGGTCACGTAGCCCACCACGCTGGTCCACTGGATCAGGTTCACGATGGTGGACTGGTACACCGGCTTTGCGATGCGCAGCACCTGGGGCAGCGTGATGAACCGGAAGGTATCCCAGGCGGAAAAGCCCAGCGTCCGCGCCGCCTCCGCCTGGCCCCGGTCCGTAGCCCCCAGCGCCGAGCGCAGCAGCTCGGCCACGTGGGCGGACACGTTCAGCGCGAAGGTGAGCACCGCCACCATCTCCGGCTGCAGGCCCGACCGGGCCAGGATGCCGTAGAACAGCAAAAGCAGCAGCATCAGCACCGGCGTGCCCCGCAGGACGGCGATGTACACCGAGGCGATGCCCCGCAGGACCGGGTTCTTCCGGGTGCGCAGCAGGCAGACGATCGCGCCCAGCGCCGTGCCGATCAGCAGCGCGAACAGGGAGATCTGGACCGTCACCCACAGGCCGCCCAGTATGGTCTTCCAGGAGTCGCCCTGTATCAGGATTTTGTAGATTTTATCGGAAAGAGTCATGATTCGCCTCCGTGTTTATTCCTCCGTCAGAGCTTCGACAATCCCCTCCGCCGTCGCGCTCAGGCCCTCTCCAGGCGCTTCGCGCACCCTGGGAAGGCAAACGACACGCAAGAGGTCTGCGCGAAGCAGGACGCGATCGTGCCGCCCGCGCCGGGGATCCACTGCTTCACCAGGGTCGCCAGGATCAGGCTGACGACAGAGCAGCCCAGCAGGCCGAAGACCCGCCGCCCGCCGCCCTTCAGCGCGCCAGGATGGCCCGGATCTCCTCCAGGCTGTCCGCGAAGAAGATGCCAGCCTGCTTTTCCGGGGAGGAGAGCCGCATTTCGATCATGTGCCCCAGCTGGGCCTTCAATCCATCGTAATAGCCGTTCAGGTTGAAGAGGATGCAGGGCGCGTC
>ONHI01000027.1 GCA_900317565.1 uncultured Eubacteriales bacterium | reverse complement strand
TCAACGTATCCCCGTTCGACTTGCATGTGTTAAGCACGCCGCCAGCGTTCGTCCTGAGCCAGGATCAAACTCTGATGTTTAATCCTTACCATCTCTCCAGCTCCCCACTCGGCTCGCCAAAGCCTCACGGTTCGCTGTTGAAACGGCGTTTCACTCAATGAATTCTGACTGTTCCCCACCTCGCTTCGCCGCTCCTGCCTCTTAGGCTCTCTTCGCAGCTCCACTCGGTGGCTTTTCTCTCTCTTCTCTGTATCGTTTTCAAGGTTCGCTGTTGTCGTCCGCTGGGGTGTTTTCCGTACCCCGCTCGCGACAGCTTGATTAGTATATCAAAATGGCCTCCCGTTGTCAACACCAAATTTCGTAATTTTCCAAATCTTTACCGTTTTTGACCTTAAAACGGGGTATTTAACGGAAACGATGCATATTCTTCTGAGAATTGCAGGATCGGTGTACCCTCGTCGGCGCACCCATCCCGGCGAGGAGGTCTTGACCGTGGGAAGATTGCGCTGCGCCGCGGCGGCGCTGGGCCTGGCACTGCTGATCCCGCTGCTGGGCCACGCCATGCGCGTGCTTCCGGTGGACACCCGTCCCCTGGTGGCGGAGAAATACGCGGGCTGGAGCGGCGTGCTGCGGCTGTGGGTATTTGAAGGCTGGCGCAGCGGCTCCGGAAGCCTGTCCGGCTGGATAAACCGCTGCGCCAGCCGGTTTGAGAAGCGGCATCCCGGGGTCTACGTGCAGCCGCAGTATGTGGACGAGGGCGCGATCGCTGCGCTGAACGACAGCGGCATACTGCCCCCGGATATGCTGCTGCTCCCGCCGGGACTGCTGGACGCGCCGGCGGGGCTTTCGCCGCTGGAGCCGCCCGACGGTCTTCGCCCGGCGCTTGCCCGGTGCGGCATGTGCGGTGGAGCGACCTACGCCGTGCCGGTGGCCCTGGGCGGGTATCTGTGGGCCTGGAACCCGGCGCTGACCGGCGGCATCCCCGGGGATTGGGCGGAGGCGGGCCTCATGCCCGCGGTACCGGAGCCGGAGCGCTGGCGACACTGGGACGCGGCGCTGCTGGCGCTGTGCACCCGGCTCCCGGAGGCTTCCCCCATTGAAGGGGAGGCGCACCCCCCGACGGATACCCTGCCCGGGCTCGACCTGGGCCTGGCGCTGTCGGACGGACCGACGCCCGCGCCTTCGACGCCGCCGGAAGCCCCGGCGCCACTGACCTGCCGCCTGCCGGATTCCTTTGCATTCGACGCGGACGCCTGGCGGCGCTTCATCAATGGGGAGGCCCCGGCGCTGGCCGCCACCCAATGGGAGGTCCGGCGGTTGGAGGCGCTGGCGGACCGTGGCCGCGGGCCGGACTGGCGGCTGTCCCCCTGCGGCGCGTTCACGGACCAGCTGCTGATGCTGGCGGTGACGGCCAAGCCGGAGGGGGACGCGCGCGCGGCGCTGTGCCGGGAATTCCTGGAGGCGATGCTCTCCGACGAGAGCCAGGGCGAGCTGTGCCGGGCCTCGGCCTTCGCCGTGACGGACGCCGCCTCGGGCTATGTCCCGGGGGATTCGCTGGCAACACTGGACGCGGCGCTGCGGGACCCGGGGCTGTGCGTGCCCGACGCCTTTGACGCAGGATGGCCGGAGGCCGCCGCAGGGATCGTTCGGGAATTCATCGCCGGAGGCGGCGATCCCCGGCAGCTGTGGCGGCGTTTCACGGACAGGCTGGCCGAAATCCCGAACATTAATTCATAGTCCGCCCCGATAGACCGGCAAATCGTGCTTATATAATAGGAAAGAAACCGGACAAATATTGATGAAATATAGACAACCCTTGTGGGGGCGGGCGGTGTGTGTTATAATGATTGTCGACGCCATCCTGCGGATGTCGCCGACCCGGAAAACGTTCCGTTTTCCTAATCATGTACAATTCCAGTGATATCGTTCGTCAGCAGTTGACCGAAAAGGCTGCGAAACCATACGGAGGCAAGCATGAAACCGTTTATACCAAAGGATCTGCGCGGAAGGACGATCTCCAACATCATCGTTGTGTGCGCCGGTTGCGCCCTGGCGGCAGCGCTGCTGCATCTGGGCGAGATATGGAGCGTGGTCCGGGCCGTGCTGCACACGCTCATGCCCTTCATCATCGGTTTTGCCATCGCCTTCCTGCTGCTGCCCATCGTGAACCGCGTGGAGGCGCTGTTCAGCAAGCTGCTGTCCCGGCGCAAGCCCCATCCAAAGCTGTGCCGGTCCCTGGCGACGGTCGTCGCCTACATCGTGCTGCTGGCGCTGCTGTCCGGCTTCTTCGCCATACTGGTGCCCCAGCTGATCACATCCATAAAGTCGATACTGCAATACATCGCCAACTTCGTCCAGATGAACCGGGAGACCATCAACCAGCTGCTGCTGAAATACGAATTCCTGAGCATCGAGGGCGAGAAGCTGGTGATCGCCTGGGAGAACGTGGTCTCCCAGATGATGAACTACACCTCCCTGCTGGTGAACAACCTGATGGCCATCTCCAGCAGCATCTACACCGTGGTGTTCCAGCTGTTCGTGGGCATGATCGCGGCCTTCTATCTGCTGATGGAGAAGGAGACCTTCTGCGCCCAGGCCAAGAAGGTTTGCTTCGGCCTGTTCAAGCCCGTGACCTGCCAGAAGCTGATCTACTGGACGCGCCGCGCCCACAAGATCTTCGCCGGGTTCATCACCGGCAAGATACTGGATTCGATGATCATCGGCGTGATCTGCTATGTGTGCATGCTGGTGTTCAGGATCGAATATCCGCTGCTGATCAGCGTGATCGTGGGCATCACCAACGTGATTCCCTTCTTCGGCCCCTTCATCGGCGCGATTCCCAGCGGGCTGATACTGCTGCTGGTGAATCCGCTGAGCGCGCTGTGGTTCCTGGTGTTCATCGTGATATTGCAGCAGCTGGACGGCAATGTGATCGGGCCCTTCATACTGGGCGACTACGTGGGCCTCTCCCCCTTCTGGATCATGCTGTCCATCATGGTGGGCGGCGGGCTGTTCGGCTTTGCGGGCATGCTGCTGAGCGTGCCGCTGTTCGCGCTGATCTACGCCATCGTCCGCGCCAGCCTGGAGACCCGCCTGCGCCAGCGCAACATGCCGGTGGACACCCGCTTCTATGAGAAGGCGCCCGAAAACCTACTGGAGGAAAAGGATGCATGAAGCATTTGATATTTGACTGCGGCGGCGTGCTGGTCTATCCCCGCATGGGGGATTGGTGCCTGCCGCTGAAGACGGCGGATATCCTGGGCGAGCGCGCCAAGGATATCCATACCTCGAAATACCTGCTGGCCCACCGCGAATCCGTCGGCTGGCTGGACGAGGGACGGCTGGTGAACGACATCGAGGAGGAGCGCAGGCTGCGCCGGGAGTACATCCGCGCCATGGACGTGCGGATGGACTGGCACATGACGCCGGAGGAGATCGAGCGGCTGACCGACGATTTCACCGACAACCCCCGCCGCTACGGCATGTTTGAGGACGTGGACCCCTGGCTGAAGCGCTGGCGGGGCCGCTATTCCCTGGGCGTGCTGTCCGACGCCTTCCCCTCGATACTGAAGTTCATGAAGCAGTTTGGCATATACGACCTGTTCGACGCGGTGGTGATCTCCACCCAGGTGGGCGCGACCAAGCCCGACCGGCGCATGTACCAGGCCATACTGGACGCGCTGAACGCGCGGCCCGAGGACTGCCTGTTCGTGGACGACCGGGCCGGAAACCTGGCGGGCGCGGCGGAGCTGGGCATACGGGGCGTGCAGATGGCGCGACCCGCGTTCCTGCCTGCGGAGATCTGGGACGGCCCCGTGGCGCACAGCTTTGAGGAGCTGAACGCGCTGATCGAAGGGTGACGCCGCCATGAGCCATCCGCTGCCGGAAGCCTTTTTGAAGAATATGCAAGACATGCTGGGCGATGAATACCCGGCATTTTTGCGTGCCCTGGACCTGCCACCCGCGCTGGCGCTGCGGCTGAACCCCAAGCGGGCAGGCGCGGAGGCCGCCGCCGGGGCGTACATCGATGGCCCGGTGCCCTGGGCCGAATGGGGCCGGTACCTGGTCCGGGACGAGGCGCTGAAGCCCGGCGGGTCCGTCGCCCACGCGGCGGGGGCCTTCTATCTCCAGGAGGCCAGCGCCATGGCCAGCGCCGCGGTGCTGGACGCCCGCCCGGGCGAGCGGGTGCTGGACCTGTGCGCCGCGCCGGGGGGCAAGAGCACCCAGATCGCCGCGGCGATGGGCGACGCGGGGCTGCTGGTGTCCAACGACCCGGAGCCCTCCCGCGCGAAGGCGCTGGCCGGCAACCTGGAGCGCATGGGCGCGGCCAACGCGCTGGTGGTCAGCGCGCTGCCGGACCGGCTGGCGGCGCTGTGGCCGGAGCGCTTTGACGCGTTGCTGGTGGACGCCCCCTGCTCCGGCGAGGGCATGTTCCGCCGGGACCCCGCCGCCCGGGACGCGTGGAGCCCCGCCGCGCCGGAGGGCTGCGCGAAGCGCCAGGCCGGCATACTGGACGCCGCGGCAAGGCTGCTGCGGCCCGGCGGGCGGCTGGTCTACTCCACCTGCACCTTCAACGCCGCCGAAAACGAGGGCAGCGTCGAGGGCTTCCTGGCCCGCCACCCGGAATTCGCGCCCGAAGCATTCCAGCTGCCCGGGGTTGGCGCGTCGTCGAACGGCGCGCTGCGGCTGCTGCCGAACCGGGTGCGGGGCGACGGCCACTTCGTGGCGAAGCTGCGCAAGGCCGGGGATGTGCCGCGCCACGATACGCCCGGGCCCGCCCGGATCGACAGGACCCTTGCCGGCTACCTGGACGCCCTGGAGCGGGAAGCCTGCCGGCTGCCGGAATTCATCCGCGCCATGGAGTTCTTCGTCCAGGGGGACAGGCTGTACTGCCGCCCGGCGGACGCGCCCCAGACCCGGGGGCTGAAGGTCGTCAGCCCGGGGCTTTGCCTGGCGCGGCTGGGCCGGAACCACCTGGAGCCGGAGCACGCGCTGGCCATGGCGCTGCCGCCGGAATGCGCGCTGCGCACCGCGTCGCTGGATGATGAGGCCGCCCGGGCCTGGCTGCGGGGCGAGGCCATCGCCGACGCGGGCGAAAAGGGCTGGGCGCTGGCGCTGTGGCGCGGCATGCCCCTGGGCTGGGGCAAGCGCAGCGACGGGCTGCTGAAAAACCATATGCCGAAGGGATTGCGGAGGCCCCGGTGATATTGACTGTGTATAACCAAACAAATTCCCCGGTTTTTTGGGGTTTTTTCGACAAAAACAGGCGATTTCAAATTGACATTTGCCGCCATTCCCTGTATACTATAATCAGTTGTAATTCCGCTATAACAAATAATTGAAAGGGGATATCACCATGGCCGGCAAGTTTATCATCACCACCGCGAAAAACGGCGAATTCACCTTCAATCTGAAAGCCTCCAACGGCGAGGTCATACTCACCGCCTCCGAGACCTACACCACCCAGTCTGCCTGTGAAAACGGCATCGCCTCCGTCAAGAAGAACGCGGGCGCGCTGATCGAGGACCAGACCCGGGACGAGAAGCAGGCCCACCCGAAGTTCGAGCTCTACAAGGACAAGGGCGGCGAGTTCCGCTTCCGCATGAAGGCCGCCAACGGCCAGATCATCGGCAAGTCCGAGGCCTACAAGGCCAAGGCCAGCGCCAAGAAGGGCATCGCCAGCATCGCGAAGAACGCGCCGGACGCCCCCATCGTGGTCGTGGACGCCGGGGACAAATAATAAATTCCCCCTCGCCGCCAAAAAGCCGCCCGAAACGGGCGGCTTTTTGGTTGACACGCATCGCCGATAGACCTTATAATACTTAATATGGAAGTATATCGGATTTTATCAAACGTTCATACCCACACCACCTTCTCCGACGGGCGCGACACCGCCGAGGGGATGCTGCGCGCGGCCCTGGCGAAGGGCTTTCACACGCTGGGCTTTTCCGACCACGGCCACGCGGACTACGACGACTGCTCCATGCCCGTGGAGACGGAGCCCCGATACCGGAATGAGATCCGGCGCCTGAAGGAAGAATACGCGGGGCGGATCCACGTGCTGCTGGGCTACGAGCACGACTGGCTGTCCCCGGCCAACGTGTCGGAATACGATTACTGGATCGAATCGGTGCACTATGTTCCGAAGGACGGGCAGCTTTGGTGCGTGGACGCGACCCGGGAAAGGCAGGTCGAGGCCTGCCGGACGCTGTACGGCGGGGACATGTATGCCCTGTGCCGGGACTACTTCCGCACGGTCTGCCAGTCCGTCGAGGGCACCGGCGCGGACATACTGGGCCACATCGAGCTGGTGATGAAGTTCAACGAGGCCCGGGACCTGTTCGACGACGCCGACCCGCGCTATCTCGCGCCCGCGCTGGAATGCGCGGAGCTGGCCGCCCGCAGCGGCAGGCTGATCGAGATCAACACCGGGGCTGTCGCCAAGGGCTATCGCACAAGGCCCTATCCCGGCGAGGCCATGCTGCGCCGGATCGCGGCCTGCGGCGGGCGGATACTGTTCTCCAGCGACTGCCACAATTCGGATTGGCTGGACTGCGGATTTACGGACGCCGTCGCCCTGGCGAAGGCCTGCGGCTTCAGGACCGCCTGGGAATACCGGGGCGGCGAACCCGCGGAATACCCGCTTTGACGGAGGAATGGAAATGTCCCACAAAATCGCCCTGTACGCGGGCTCCTTCGATCCCTACACCAACGGCCATCACGACATCGTGCGCAAGGCGGCGGCGCTGTTCGACGAGGTGGTGGTGATGATCGCCGTGAACACCGGAAAGCGGCGCAGCTTCGACGCGGACGCCATGCGCGACGCCATACAGGCGGCGCTGGACGCCGACGGGCTGAACGCCCGGGCGGTGCTGCACACCGGGCTGGTGGCGGACTATTGCGCCGCGAACGGCATCCGCTGGTATGTGCGGGGCCTGCGCAACAACATGGATTACAACTACGAGGAGAACATCGCCCAGATCAACCACCTGATCAATCCGCAGCTGGAATCCATCTACCTGCGCAGCGACGAGCCCGCCATATCCTCCAGCATGATCCGCGAGCTGCTGGCCTTTGGGAAGGGCGTCGGGGATTTCCTGCCGGAGGCGGTGGCGGGGATGATCGAAATTACAGAACAGGAAAACGGCAAATATGGCAAATAACATGAAAAAAGTCGGACTCGTATCCCTGGGCTGCGCGAAGAACCGCGTGGACAGCGAAAACATGCTGGGCATGCTGCGGGAGCGCGGCTTTGAGATCGTCAGCGACCCCGCCGAGGCGGACGTGCTGTTCGTGAACACCTGCGGCTTCATCGAGAGCGCCAAGGAGGAATCCATCGAGGCGATCTTCGAGATGGCCCAGTACAAAAAGCAGGGCGACAAGAAGCTGTTCGTCACCGGCTGCCTGGCCCAGCGCTATCCCGACGCGCTGATGGCGGAGATTCCGGAGATCGACGGCATACTGGGCGTGGCGGAGTACGCGCGGCTGTTCGAGATGATGGACGCCGCGGACCGCCGGGAGCGCCCCTGCTACACCGCCAACGGCGCGCGGTTTTTGCACACGCCCCGGGTGCTGACCACCCCGGGCTACAGCGCCTACGTGAAGATCTCCGACGGCTGCGACAACCGCTGCACCTACTGCGCGATACCGCTGATCCGCGGCGGCTACAGCTCCCGGCCCTTCGACGACATCGTGAGCGAATGCCGCGCGCTGGCCGAGGGCGGCGTGACGGAGATCACGCTGATCGCCCAGGACACCAGCCGCTACGGCTGCGACCTGGGGGACGGGCACTACATGCTGCCGGAGCTGCTGGAGGCCGTGAGCGCCATCGAAAAGGTCCACTGGGTGCGGGTGCTGTACTGCTATCCCGACAGCACCGAGGACCGGCTGCTGGACGCGATCCAGCGGCTGCCGAAGGTCGCGCCCTACCTGGATCTGCCGCTGCAGCACATCGACGACGACCTGCTGAAGCGCATGAACCGGCGCGGCAGCGCGGACTGGATCAAGAGCCGCGTGGCCGAGTGCCACCGGCGGGGCATCATACTGCGCACCACGATGATCGTGGGCTTCCCCGGCGAGACGGACGCGCAGTTCCAGACGCTGCTGGACTTCGTGAAGCAGGCCCGCTTCGACCGGCTGGGCGCGTTCACCTACTCCGCCGAGGAGGGCACCCCGGCGGCGAAGATGCCGGAGCAGGTGGACGAGGACGTGAAGAACGCGCGGCTGGACCAGCTGATGATGCTGCAACAGTCCATATCGATGGAGATCAACGAGGCCCGCATCGGCACCCGCTGCGAGGTGCTGGTGGACGGCTTCGACGAGGAGAGCGGCCGCTTCTACGGGCGCAGCCTGCTGGAGGCCCCGGAGAGCGACGGCTGCATCTGGTTGAACGTTGCCGGGCCTGGCCGGGAATTGAGCCCCGGCGAATACGTGAACGTGGAGATCACCGGCGCGGACGCCTACGACCTGGAGGGCGACGTGCTGGAATGAGACCCGAGTGACTTACCGCCTAAGGGAGAGAGCCAAAGGATGCAGATCCTTCGCTGCGCTCAGGATGACACGACAGCGCAACGCCGTCATGCTGAGCGAAGCGAAGAATCCGCTTACTCATCCCCAACGGCAATGACCCCGCCAAAGGAGAGCGTTATGAATCTTCCCAACAAGCTGACGATGCTGCGCGTATGCCTGATCCCCTTCTTCGTGCTGTTCGCAAAGCTGGAGGGCCTGGGCATGCAGATGATCGCGGTGGCCATCTACATCGTCGCCTGCATCACCGATTCGCTGGACGGGCGCATCGCCCGGTCCCGCAACCTGGTCACCAACTTCGGCAAGTTCATGGACCCCATCGCCGACAAGCTGCTGGTGATGAGCGCCATGGTGGTGCTGACCGCCCAGGGCCGCATGCCGGACTGGGTGTGCATACTGATGCTCGCCCGGGAATTCCTGGTCAGCGGCTTCCGGCTGGTGGCGGTGGAGAACGGGCGCGTGATTGCCGCTGGGCCGCTGGGCAAGCTGAAGACCGTGTTCCAGATGGTAAGCACCATCGCGCTGATGCTGCTGGTGTCCGTGGCGGGCCCGGAGGCCTCGCCGCTGGGCCAGGGCGGGGAGATCTTCGCCCGGGTGCTGATGTACGTCGCGCTGGCGCTGACCGTCGTCAGCGGCGCGGATTATATCGTCAAGAACTGGGATTGCATCAAGGACATGTAATATACAGGAGGATGCTATCATGAACAAGTGGTCCCGCATCAAGTACATCCCCAACCTGCCCCTGGGCGCGAACGGCGAAAAGCTGACCGCCGGGCAGGCGCACATCCTGCTGAGCAAGAACGCCGCCCGGGAGGGCATGGTGCTGCTGAAGAACGAGGACGGCTGCCTGCCGCTGCGCCGCGGCGCGAAGGTGGCGCTGTTCGGCAAGGGCACCTTCGACTACGTGAAGGGCGGCGGCGGCAGCGGCGACGTGACCGTGCCCTACGTCCACAACCTCTCCGACGGCATGAAGGCCTATCCCGAAAGGGTGACGCTGTTCGGCGAGACGGACGATTTCTATCGCGCCCACGTCAGCGCCCGCTACGCCGAGGGCCTCGTGCCCGGGGCCGTGGACGAGCCGGAGCTGCCGGACGACCTGGTGAAGCGGGCCGCCGCCTTTGCGGACGTGGCCGTGATCTCCATCAGCCGCTTCTCCAGCGAGGGCTGGGACCGCAAGAGCGCCTTTGACACCATCGAGAAGCACAAGGGCGTCTGGTACGAGAACCCGTCCTTCATGCTCTGCCAGGACATGTTCCCCAAGGGGGACTTCGTGCTGACCGACGCCGAGATCGCCATGGTGGAGAAGGTGAAGGCCGCCTTCGACCGCGTGGTGGTGGTGCTGAACGTGGGCGGCGTGTTTGACACCAGCTGGTTCAAGGACGATCCCGCCATCGACGCCGCGCTGATGGCCTGGCAGGCGGGCCTGGAGGGCGGCCTGGCCGAGGCGGAGCTGCTGCTGGGCATCGAGACACCGTCGGGCAAGCTGGCGGACACCTTCGCCGCGTCCCTGGAGGACTATCCCTCCTCGCCGGGGTTCTACGCCTCCGACGACTTCGTGGACTATGAGGACGACATCTACGTGGGCTACCGCTACTTCGAGACCATCCCCGGCGCGGCCGAAAAGGTAAACTATCCCTTCGGCTTCGGCCTGAGCTACACCCGCTTCGAGCTGTCCAAGCCCGAATTCCGCGCCGACGGCGAGGTGATCACCGCCGCGCTGACCGTGACCAACGCCGGCGCCTATCCGGGCCGGGAGGTCGTGCAGGTCTACTTCTCCGCGCCCCAGGGCAAGCTGGGCAAGCCCGCCCGCCAGCTGGGCGGCTGGCAGAAGACCCGCAGGCTGCTGCCCGGGGAGAGCCAGCGCGTGGAGGTGCGCGTGCCCGTGAACCGCATGGCCTCCTACGACGATCTGGGCAAGGTCCAGAAGTCCGCGTGGCTGCTGGAGCCGGGCGAATACCGCTTCTTCGTGGGCACCGACGTGCGCGCGCCCCAGGCGGATTTCTGCTGGAGGCTGGAGAGCCTGCGCGTCGTGGAGCAGCTGAAGCAGCGCATGGCCCCCACCCAGCTGGAGAAGCGCATGCTGGCCGACGGCAGCTATGAAAAGCTGCCCCAGGGCACGCCCAACGATCCCAACGCCGACGCGCTGGAGCACATGAGCGAGATGGAGTCCGGCTGGGTGATGCCGGCGACGCGGGCCGTGCCCTCCGTCAGCCGCATCGGGAAGCGGGACGACATACAGCTGATCGACGTGGCGAAGGGCGAGGCGACGCTGGACGCCTTCATCGCGCAGCTCTCCGACGAGGACCTGGCCTGGCTGCTGGGCGGACAGCCCAACACGGGCGTGGCCAACACCTTCGGCTACGGCAACCTGCCCGGCTACGGCGTGCCCAACGCCATGACCGCCGACGGCCCCGCGGGCCTGCGCATACAGCCCGAGGTGGGCGTGGTCACCACCGCGTTCCCCTGCGCCTGCCTGCTGGCCTGCACCTGGGACGCCGAGGTCACCGAGGCCGTGGGCCGCGCCGCCGGCGAGGAGGTCAAGGAGAACAACATCGCCGTGTGGCTGGCCCCCGCCGTGAACATTCACCGCAACCCGCTGTGCGGCCGCAATTTCGAATATTATTCCGAGGACCCGCTGCTCACGGGCCACCTGGCCGGCGCGATGGTGCGGGGCGTGCAGAGCAACGGCGTGGCCGCCACGGCGAAGCACCTGGCGCTGAACAACAAGGAGAGCAACCGCAAGGAGTCGGATTCCCGGGCCTCCGAGCGCGCCATCCGCGAGATCTACCTGAAGGCCTTTGAGATCATCTGCAGGGATTACGATGTGTGGAGCATCATGACCAGCTACAACATCATCAACGGCCACCGCGCCAGCGAGAACGCCGACCTGCTGAACGGCATCCTCCGGGAGGAGTGGGGCTACGAGGGCATGGTCACCACCGACTGGTGGACCTGCGGCGAGCACTACAAGGAGTGCGCCGCCGGCAACGACGTCAAGATGGGCGCCGGCTTCCCCGACAGGCTGCTGGCGGCCATGGAGAAGGGTGTGCTGACCCGGGAGCAGATGGAGCGCGCCGCGCGCCACATACTGGGCCTGATCCTGAAGCTGGATTGATAAAGCGTCAAACAGCGCCGGGGCCATTGCGGCTCCCGGCGCTGTTTTATCGCCGCGCATCATTCTGAGCGCGGCGAAGAATCCACATTTTTCTATTCGCCCCTGTACTGCTCCACCAGCTCGGCCAGGTCCTTCACCACGCCGCAGTCGGCCTTATTGCACATGTGCTTGCGTCCGCAAAGCAGGTAATCCGCGGTGACGCCCAGCGCCTCGCAGAAGCGGCAGAACACTTCCAGGGATGGCAGCTTCTCGCCGCGCTCGAGGTGTCCGACGAAGGAAGTGGAAGTACGCACCTTGGCCGCGAGCGCGCTCTGTGTCAGGTTCAACTCCTCCCGCACCTGGCGAATACGCTTCCCCATCGACATAAAATCCACATTATTACCATTCAAATCAGATACACCTCCCCAAAATTGCTAATTACAGCGGTATTATAGCACAGCTTTGACAAATTTAGCAATTTAAAACAGTAATTAAAAAAATAATATTTTGTTATCCTATCTTTAGAAGGTAGGTGGTCTATTTTGGATACTGATTTTGTGCGAACACGGATCACCAGACTGCGCATGGATAAGGGCGTTTCGGAGTACCAGATGAGCCTGGACCTTGGCATGAGCAAGGGCTATATACAGAGCATATCATCGGGCAAGGCGCTGCCCTCCCTGAAGCAGCTGTACAACATCTTCGACTATTTTGGCATCTCGCCCATGGACTTTTTCGACGACAACCCCGACAAGAGCAGGGCCCGGAACGCCATCTGGGAGAAGCTGGACAAGCTGAACTACTCCGACCTGAAGATTATAGATATCATGATCGACCACCTGCTGGAGCGGCAGGGAGAATAGGACAAGTTTTTTCGTCCCGACTGGGGGATTACTTTTCTGTTGAAGGGCTTCGTTTGAAAAGCATCCCTCCGTTCGGGGAAACGGGGAACGCAGATTTTTGGCGGCTTGCCTGTTGAACCAGGAACTTCGCTGGCTGTCCACATCGCGGCCAGCCAGGCTCGTTCAATGGTTCCTTCCGGCAAGCCGCCTTTTGTGTGGGGAACGACCGGGGACCTCTTTCGTCCCGCCTACGGCGGTCCACCTCCCATGGGCCTAACCGGCCCGTCCTCACTGGAAAATGTCCACCGGACATTTTCCCGGGCGCTCGGACCCCCAAAGGGGAAGGCAGGGGATGGACGAGTGATGGACAGCGAAATCGACCACATCCTTCACGGCCCTTCGGGCCGCGACAGATGTGGTCGTTTCTGTACTGCATTGCTCGTCACTCCCAAAGCCTCCCCACCGCAGTGGGGAGGTGGCCCGAAGGGCCGGTGGGGCACCTCCTGTCACGGCGCCTTGCCGGCGCAAACCATTGAACAAGGCAGCGCGACCGCGATGTGGGCGCGCGCCGCAGTTCTGGTTTGGAAGGCATGCTGCCGTGCCAGAGAGGCGCCCTATCCCCCGCTTCGCGGGTACTTCCCCACTGCGGTGGGGAAGCGAGGGGATCGACGACCAACAAAGCACGCCTTAATTGCACAATGAATATATTACAACAAGGCAGCACATCCTTCAAAGAATATGCTGCCTATTTGTTTCTTTGTGGGTTATTTGTCTGCCTTAATAGATAATCAATGCTTACTCGATAGTAATTGGCCAATTTGACCAACAATTCGTCTGTAAGTGGTTGAGTTCCTGTTTCAATATAACTGTACTTTCTTTGTGTAATACCTATTGCATCTGCTATCTGCTGCTGGGTAAGGTCAGAATCTTCTCGCATGTCTTTTATCCTATTGTCCAACCTCATCTCACCACCGGCAAATAGATTGCCCAAAATATAGCATAGAAAATATTTAGCTATTGACTTTTAGATAATATTTATCTAAAATAGTTATAAGAGACAATTACGCTAGGAGGTCAATTGACATGAATAGGCACACATCACTTAAAGCTCTGCTTCGAATTCTCATTCTCATCGTGATCGCCAGTCTCTTCCTATACTCATTTGGATCAGCTGAAGTGTCCCAATTGAATCTATCAAGAACTTCTCGTGAAGAATTACTACAATTCATGGATGAAATCAGTTCAGTGATCGATCTATACCACAGTACATCTTCTAACCTGGAATCCGAGCTACTTGGTCGTGTTAAGACCTCTGTTGAATCCTATTTTGATAAAAAGGACATCTCTGTTTCATGGCCGTGGTTTGATTATTCGTATTCCAGAGATGGAGACTTGTATACCGTGTCCACACATGTAGAATATCGTGATTCAAATAATAAAAAACAAGAACCCAATGTATATTCAGAATTATTCTCAGTTGATGATAATATACAAATCTATTATTTAACTATTGGAAATGAAGCTATCATAGATTCAAGAAATATGCTTCCAAATTCCATCTGGGATAAAGAACCGGAACCTATCATCAGCTCCATCACAGGATTAAACCTGACTGATTATACTACTGATGAACTTCATAGTTTGCTCAATCAAACAACTGATGAACTGAAAAGAAATCACGAGCCGAAGTCATCTGTAACGGATACTATTCGCTCTATGACAGTTACTGCAACAGAAAAATACTTATCCGAAAGAGATTCCACCATTTCTTGGCCTTGGTTTGACTATACATATACCAATGATTGGGACCTCTACACCTTCACCGCACCTGTAACTGTCAAAAGTAGTGCGGGAAAGAGTGATATGGATGTCTATTCTGAAGCCTATCCCATTAATGGCCAATATACCTTGACGTATCTTTCTATTGGAGATGATATTGTCCTTGATAACAGAGAACTCGTAAACTCGGATACAGACATGTCCTCTTCTATTGATGTATCTGCTGTAAACAGTGCTGTTTCCGGTAATAACGGCATATCCAGCAGCTTAGATACTGATACTGAACCGGTCATTATGCAACTCGGTTCTACAGGTGAGGATGTCAGAATTCTACAAGAATATCTGCATGAACTGGGTTTTCTCTCCGGCAGTGCCGATGGCAATTTTGGAAACAAGACAAAGAAGGCAGTTTTATCCTTCCAGAAAGCCAATAAACTAACTGCAGATGGAAATGTGACACAATCTCTATTTGATTTGATAGAACAGAGTATAACATCTGTTCCTGAAAAAGTGCAAAGATATACAAGCGTCGAACTATATGAACAGTACAAACAGAACGAGGTTGCTGCAGATGCGGAACTGAAAGGAAAAACCATCGAAGTATCCGGAACCATATATTCAATTGATTCAACATCCTTCCTTTTTAGTACAACATACACTGTTTTACTATATGTGGATGAATGGGGAATTAACGATGTATATTGTTATTTTGGAGAAGAAAAGCTGAATGAAGTAGCCTCTTTGAGAAAAGATCAAAAGGTCGTTATTCGAGGAGTATGCGATGGTTTAGGGTTGTTTGGTGATCCAGAACTTACCAAATGCGAGGTAATAGAATAAAAAAGGCTCTTCACGGATAGTTGGACGAGTAATGGAAACCAATTCTTCCCTCATGGGGGCCGAAAGCCCAGCGAATTATACGAGCGTCAGGTGGGCCGCCGCGAAGCGGCGGGTCGGATGAGGTCGAATTTGTACCCTATTTTTCGCTGTTCCAAAAGCCTCCCCACCGCAGTGGGGAGGTGGCCCGAAGGGCCGGTGGGGCACCCTCTGTCACGGCGGCTTGCCGGCGCAAACCATTGAACAAGGCAGCGCGACCGCGATGTGGGCGCGCGCCGCAGTTCTGGTTTGTAAGGCAAGCCGCCGTGACAAGCGCATTCTGTGGAAATCCGATGCTTCACAAACCGACTGCGACATATATAACGTCCCCTTGCGCCTGAATCAAAGGCGCAAGGGGACGGATACATTTTACCCACAGCAACCTATTTATTCTTCGAACATCTGCTGGGCCTGTTCGCGGGTGATGAGCACCTCGCGGGGCTTGGAGCCGTCGGCCTCGGACACGATGCCCCGGCGGGACATCTCGTCGATGATGCGGCCCGCGCGGGCATAGCCGATGCGCATCTTGCGCTGCAGCATCGATATGGAGACCTGGCCCAGGTCGATGGCGATGTCCACGGCCTCGGGCAGCTTCGGATCGTACTCCGAATCGACCTCCTCCTTCTCGGCGTCGGTGCGGGTGGCGTTCTCCATGTGCTCCAGCATGTCGGGGTCGTAATTGGCCTCGCCGGACTGCTTGATGTACTCCACGATGGAGTGGACCTCCTCGTCGGACACCCAGGCGCCCTGCACGCGCATGGACTTCATGCCGTTGGGCACGAACAGCATATCGCCGTTGCCCAGCAGCTTTTCCGCGCCGCCGTGGTCGATCATCGTGCGGCTGTCCACCTGGGAGGCCACCGAGAAGGCGATGCGGGTGGGGATGTTGGCCTTGATGATGCCGGTGATGACGTTCACCGACGGGCGCTGCGTGGCGATGACAAGGTGCATGCCGCAGGCGCGGGCCAGCTGGGCCAGGCGGCAGATGCTGTCCTCCACCTCGCCGGGGGAGACCATCATCAGGTCGGCCAGCTCGTCGATGATGATGACCATCTGAGGCATCAACTTCTCGCCGGGCTTCAGCGCCTTGTTGTAGCCCTTGATGTCGCGCACGCCCCGCTCTGCGAACAGCTTGTAGCGCTTCGTCATCTCCGCCACGGCCCAATCCAGGGCGCTGGCGGCCTTCTTCGGGTCGGTGACCACCGGGCAGACCAGGTGGGGGATGTCGTTGTAGATGGACAGCTCCACCACCTTGGGGTCGATCAGGATCAGCTTGACCTCCTCCGGCGAGGAGCGGAACAGTATCGACGCGATGATGGCGTTGATGCACACCGACTTACCGGAGCCGGTCTGGCCCGCGATCAGCACGTGGGGCATCTTCGCAATGTCCGCCACGATGTATCGGCCCGAGTTGTCCTTGCCCAGGCCCACCGCGATGCGGGACGGATGCTTGCGCGCCTCGGAGGACTCCAGCACGTCGCGCAGGCGCACCATCTCCACCTTGTCGTTGGGGATCTCCACACCCACGGCGGCCTTGCCGGGGATGGGCGCCTCGATGCGCACCGACATCGCCGCCAGGTTCAGCGCAATGTCGTCCGACAGCGACGTGATGCGGCTCACCTTCACGCCCGGGGCCGGCTGCAGCTCGAAGCGGGTGACCGCCGGGCCGTGGGCGATGCCCGTCAGCTTGGCGGATATGCCGAAGCTGGCCAGCGTCTCCTCCAGCAGCTTGGCCTTCTGCATGTCGCGCTGCCCGTGGGCGGAGGTGTCCTCCACCTCGCCCTGGGCCAGCAGGTCGATGGGCGGATAGTTGTAGGGCGGCGGATCGTCGTCCGCGGGCTCCGGTTCCTTGATCCGCTTCAGCTTCGGCAGCTTCTTCTCGGCGATGCCCGCCTCCACGGTATCCGCCTTCCCGGCCTTCTTCTTGTCCGGCACGTCGAAGGGCGGCTCGTCCTCGTCGTCCGGCAGCTCGTAGGCGTCCGGCTGGATCTTCAGATCGTCGATGGACACGTTGCTCTTCCTGTCCGCCTTCACCACCGGGATGTCTTCGGCGGGCGGCACATCCTCAGGCGCCGCGTCCGGAATGTCCACGATCTCAACATCCCGCTTCAGCATGGAGGGCCTGTCCGGCGTGAAGGGCTTGCGGGCCTTCTTCGCCGTGCCGCGGACCTCCTCGTAGGCGTTGCTCTCCGCCTCCAGGCGGTCGAAATCGTCGAAGTCGTCGAACAGCTCGTCCTTCTTCTCCGGCGCCTCCTCCATGACCTCGTTGTACAGCTTCTTGCGCTTCTTCGGCGCGCTCTTCGGGGCCTCCGGCTTCGGCTTCGCGGCCGCGCGGACACCTGCACTATCCACGACGGCGTCACCGGCGGGACGGCGCTTGCGGGCGGGCTGGTTCGCCGCCCGGGCGGGCCTGCCGTTGAAGGCGTCGTCGCTCATAGGATCGCTCCTGCGCCGCGGCTCCTGGCCGCGAGAGGGCTGCTGCGCCGTCCGGCGGGGCTTTTGGGCGCTGCCGCCCGCGCTGCCCAGCACGGATTCGCTGAAGGGATCCCGGTTGGCGCGGCTGCGGGCCGCCGGACGGGCCGGTTTTTGCTCAAAATCATCGAACTCACGTTCGTTTTTGCGGCGCTCCCGGGTCTCCTCGCCGCGGTTGTTCATGTACCGTATGAATTTGCCCAGCCTGCCCGTGGCGGTGAGCAGCAGCACGGCGATCAGCAGCGTGCCGATGAAGCCCCCGGCGACGCCCAGGTTGCGGTACAGCGGCCAGGCCAGCAGCGCGCCGATGGCCCCGCCGCCCATGCCGTAGCCGTAGGACTTGGAGACGAAGTTGGCGTAGCCCATGATGGTCATGCGCTCCAGCCGTATGCGCTCGGCGAAGAATATGTGCACGGCGGTGAACAGGCATATGATCAGCAGCGCGTCGGCGGCGACCCGCAGCGGCGACAGGCGCATGCCCCGTGCCGCACCGATGCACAGCACGCCGGCCCACACCAGCACCAGCGGCAGCGCCACGGCCAGGCTGCCGCCCAGGCCGAGCATCACGTCCCGGATCGCGCCCATGCTGGTGCCCTGCTGGGGGGAGGCGACGCAGATGTAAATGAGCAGTATCGCCACACCGAACAGCGCCACCGCCGCCAAAATCAGCATCGGCGCGCTGGAGCCCGCGTCCCGCTCCTCATATTGCTGTCGACTGTTTACAGTTCTTGAAGCCAAGGGATGAATACCTCCGTATCAGGATTGATGCAGCGCCTCTTGACGCAAAACTCCCACCTGACCCGCATTTAACGGTATCAGATGGGGTTTTGTCACAGTGATGTCCAATTCAGGTCAGCCGCCGATCAGGCTCGTCACCAGGTTGTTGACGTTCAAAAAGTCCATCTGGGTGACGAAGCTGTACAGCGACGATCCCGTTCGCAGGTTGTCCGCGAATTCCGGGGACACGATCTGCACCAGCGAGGGCAGCAGGCACAGCACCAGCACGACCACCACCAGACCCCGGGCGATGCCGAATATGCCGCCCAGCAGCCAATCAAAGCCGCGCACCAGCGGGAAGGAGATCACGTGATCCAGCAGGTTGACCACCAGGCAGGCCAGCACATACAGCGCGATGAAGCACAGTATGAAGGCGGTGACGTTGAACACGGCCTGCCAGATCGTCTGGTCCAGGTAATCCGCCAGGGTGTTGATGCCCAGGCGCTGGAACATCTGCGCCCGCACGTTGGCCTCGAAGGCCTTGGCGACCACCGCCAGCTTCTGGGCCACCGGGGAGACGGCGTTCTGTATGGCTGATTCGCCCCCGGCGATGACCTCCGAGACGGTGCTGACCGCCTGGCTGTGGGTGGTGAAGAAGGTCTCCGGCTCCAGGTACTGGTTCAGCACGGCCATCAGCGTCTGGTTGCCCAGCGCCAGCTGCGCCACCCGCGGGTAGAGCTGCTGCGCGCCGAACCACGCGCCGACAAACCCGAAGGTCCCCAGGAGCGAAGTGATGAACCCGCGGTACATGCCCGATATCAGGTAGAACGCGAGTATCACGATGATCGTGATGTCCAACAGATTCAGGTTCATATCCTATCCCCCTTTGAAGGAAGTTTGCGCACGTCCCCAGTTTACCCATTTTTTGGCGGGACATACGCGCCGGTCACGACAGATTCAATATATAGATGATATTGCCGTTCCCGAGAATCGCCATGTTGTTGGCGGTGACGCCGTACACCTTGTCGAACAGCATCGGCAGGGCGTAGGCCTCCACGGTGCTGCTGCCCTGGGTGGCGATGGCCACGAAGCCCTCCGTGGAAAAGCCGTAGACGCGGTCGTTCCGCGCGATCAGCGACTGGCAGCCGTAGGGCATGCGCACCTGCTGGTCCAGGTTGGCGCGGATCATGCGCACGTCCTGCATGCCCTTTTCGGAGTCATACTGGGCGTTTGGCACGAAGGCCATCATCGGGTCGTCCAGCACGCTGCCGTCCAGCGCGGCCATGTACCAGCCGTACACCTTGCGCCGCCGGGTCCTGTCCTCCTTGCCGGTGTAATCGTAGACCTTCAGGAAGTTGTCGCCCGCGCAGCAGAAGTAGGAGGACTGGAACACGACGCCGTACATCATCTGCTCGTTGTCGTGTATGGAGCCCACCATCTCCTTGCCCGGCCGGTAGGTGTTCACCGTGCAGCTGGGCACCGTGCCGCTGGTGTCCAGGCTCATGACCCACAGCAGCGAGCCATTCGAGAAAAATCCGTATTCAATGACGGTCTGGTTGGTCAGCGTGATGCTGTTCACGCGCCGGCCTCCCGGTTCCATCAGGACAATCGTGCTGTTGTATTCCGGCCCCAGCAGTACGGCGGTGTATCGATCCCCGATGCAGGCGGAGAGCACGTCGTTTTCCATCGCGCCGCTGAAGGACGGCGTTCCGGTCTGGTTGTCGATCAGCGTCAGCGATTCGCCGGTCCAGGCGGCCACGCCGTTGGCGTTGGCGTCGAAATCCGCGTTCCTGCCGATGAGGTAGGACCATTTGATCCGGCCCTCCGTGGTCACCGCGCCGATATAGCTGCCGTCATAGTAGACAAATCCGTCGTCCACGACCTCGAGCCCCAGGTTGGAGGCCAGCTGCACGGCCTTGTAGTCGTAGGAGCTGCGGTGGGTGGCGTTGCTGATGATCCGTCCGGCCACCAGCGCGATGACGCAGACGAACACGACGATCAACAGAGCGATTGCCCATGGAAGGCGAGCCGTTCGGTTCCTCTCCATGGAATCCTCCCGTTATTTCATTAGTGGGCAGGGCACAAGTGGAGACACTATCCCTTGTATGCCATACCAAATCTTATTATAATAGAAGTCGGTCCCCGTTGCAACGACGCTGTTGTAACAAAAGCGGGCAAAAAGCGTATATTTGGGGCAAAGGCGTCACACCTGCGGCGCAATGCGGTCCGAATTGTCGCAAAAAAGCCGTTATTGCGGTGTTTTTGAGGGTTTTATGGCCAGAAGTCAGAGGAAAAACAAGAGGATGGGTCGCGCGGGCAGGATCATGCTGGCCGCGTTCGCGGCGCTGCTGCTCTTTATACTGCTGCTGGCGGGCATCGGGGTCGTGAATGCCTCCGTGGTGCGCGTGCGCAAGGCGGAGGTCATCCTGCCGGACCTGCCCGCCTCCTTCGACGGCACGCGGATACTCTACGCCTCCGACATCGATCTTTGCGGGCTGAACACCGCCGCGAAGGCCGGGGCGCTGTTCGACCGCCTGCAATCGCTGGAGCCGGACGTGCTGCTGCTGGGCGGCGATTACACCGCACCTTCCCTGCTGGACGTGCTGAACAGGGGCGGCGAGGCCGCGGATATCGCGGGGAAAAAGCTGTCCGCGCGTTCGGATTTCTTCCATTATATAGGGCAGTTTCACGCGCCCCTGGGTAAATACGCCATCGCCGCGCCGGAGGACGCGGACCGGGATACCCTCACCCGCCAGATGAGCGAGGCGGGCGTGCTGCCGCTGTTCGACGACCGCGTGGCGCTGCGCCGCGGAGAGGACGCGCTGTGGCTGGTGGGCGTATGCGAGGAGAACGCCGCGCTGAATTCTGCCGGAAGCGCGTTTCAGCGGGACGATTGCGTGATCGTGACGGCCTACGGTCCGGCGGTGCTGCCTGTGCTGCTGACCAGCGAGGCCTCCGACGGCGGCCAGTGGTCCGATCTGACGCTGTGCGGCCACACTCATGGCGGCCAGGTGCGGCTGTTCGGCAGGAATATGCTGCCGCTGAACACCCAGGAGCAGCGCTATCGCACGGGCTGGACCATCGAGAACTACCTGCCCATACTGGTCACGGAGGGCGTCGGCTGCGAGGGCCTGAACCTGCGCCTGGGCACCGCGCCGGAGGTATGGCTGATCACGCTGCGGCGGCAATAGATTGTTTCACGTGAAACAATCTATTGATGAGTTGAAATAACAGGTGATTTCTTTTCGACTGTCGGAGAGGAGAAAGATATTTTACTCCCTCAGTCACGCTTCGCGTGCCAGCTCCCTCAGGGAGGGAGCCTTTTGTGGACAAAGGTATATATAGCCTCCCTCCTCGAGGGAGGTGGCAGCCCGAAGGGCTGACGGAGGGAGTTTCCTATATCGCATCTACACACCCTCCACATTCGCGCAATCCATAATGTTTCACGTGAAACAATTCGGTTCGCGTCGAACGCCCCTCGAACCCCGTCGGGTTTTTGCGAAAAACAATGTTTCACGTGAAACATTGCCGAGCGATGATAACATTGGCGGTGTATAATGGACAGACCTGAAATGCGTTCACCGGATGGGAGGCATGCGCCATGACGCCCTATATCTGCTCAGACTGTCCCCGGGCCTGTGAGGTCCTGCGGGGCGAGACCGGCAGCGGCTTCTGCCGCATGGGCGCGGAGCCGGTGCTGGCCCGGGCGGCGCTCCACTTCGACGAGGAACCCGTCATCAGCGGCACGAAGGGCTCCGGCGCGGTGTTTTTCTCCGGTTGCGCGCTGCGCTGCCGCTTCTGCCAGAACTATCCCATCTCTCATGATGGGTTTGGCAGGAGGGTCAGCGTCGAAAGACTGCGGGAGATCTACTTTGAGCTGATCGACCAGGGCGCGCTGAACATCAATCTGGTGAACCCGACCCACTTCGCCCGGGCGATACTGGAATCGCTGGAGGGCGGGCTGCCTGTGCCGGTGGTCTGGAACAGCGGCGGCTACGAAAACGTGGAGACCCTGCGCCGCTTCGAGGGCAAGGTACAGGTCTATCTGCCGGATCTGAAGTACATTTTCCCGGATTCCGGCCGGAAATACTCCGCCGCCAGGGACTATTTCGACCAGGCAGGGCCCGCGCTGCGGGAGATGCTGCGCCAGGTGGGGCCGGTGGAGCTGGACGGGGATGGCATCATACGCCGGGGGATGATCGTGCGGCACCTGATCCTGCCGGGCTGCGTGGAGGAATCCAAGGCCATACTGGACTGGATCGCGGAGAACCTGCCCGGGGCGTGGGTGAGCCTGATGGCCCAATACCTGCCCTTCGGCAGCGTCGCGGGACTGGACCAGCTGGACCGCCGCCTGAACCAGGAGGAATACAACGCGGTGGTGGACCATCTGCTGGAGCTTGGCCTGGAGGACGGCTTCGTGCAGGAGCTCTCCTCGTCGGACGAAAAGTACATCCCCGCCTTTGATTTGACGGGCGTGTAGCGATTTTGTCATATTTACCCCGATAACGGGCGATATTTCGTCATATTTATTGCAAAAAGAGAGGTACTAAAGCAGATGGAGCTTCGCTTCTCGCCGCTTTTCAGCGGGTCGAGCGGAAACGCGCTATACGTGGGCTGCGACGACGCCCAGATACTGGTGGACGCGGGCATGTCGGGCACCCGGGTCTGCACGGAGCTGGCCCGGGTGGGCATCGACCCGCGCTGCCTGGACGCCATACTGGTGACCCACGAGCACGCCGACCACATCAAGGGCATCGGCATACTCTCCCGGAAATACGACCTGCCCGTGTTCGCCACGGAGGGCACCTGGCAGGCCATGTACAACAAGATCGGCCCCATCGCCGACAAAAACCGGATACTCTTCGAGCCGGAGCAGGACTTTTTTATCGGCTCCATCGACGTGACGCCCTTCTCCACGCCCCACGACGCCGCCCAATCGGTGGGCTATACCTTCGAGCTGGACGGCTCGAAGCTGGCCGTGGCCACGGACCTGGGCTGCGTGCGGGACGGCTGGCTGAACCACGTGCTGGGCTCCGACGCGGTGCTGCTGGAGTCCAATTACGATCCGGACATGCTGAAGGCCGGGCCATATCCCTATGAATTGAAAAAGCGCATCATGTCCCGCCACGGGCACCTTTCCAACGACGACGCCGGGGCGGTGGCCGTGGAGCTGGTGCGCAGCGGCACCCGGCAGATCATACTGGGCCACCTGAGCAAGGAGAACAACTTCCCGGAGCTGGCCATGCGCTCCTGCGAGCTGACGCTGCAAATGGCCGGGATCGTGCCCCACGAGGACGTGCAGCTGTACATCGCCCGCCGGGACGGCACCACCGGCATGTTCAGCATCTCCGCGCAGATGGTGTGAGGCATAGTCGCGGAAAATGTGGAATATATATTCATCACAGAAACCCGGGGAAGGGGCAACTCCTCATAAATCTGCAAAAAAAAATTATGGAGAATACAACCCATGAGACCGACCCGAAAACTGCCCTACAGACTTTTCAGGCCGACGGACGCGCTGCTGCCGTTGGCCTTTCTCGTGGCCGCGCTGCTGAGGCGCGGCAATCTCGCCTTTGAACTGTTTCTGGCCTGGTACGGCGTCAAGCTGTGCGCGCTGGCCACTGCCGACGGCCTGCGGACCGCCTTCGCCGCCCAGCCCTCCGGGCGCTATGCCCAGGGCAGCGCCCTGATCGCGCTGCTGATGCAATGCGCGGGCGCTGGCATCGCCATGGTTTTGGGACGCCGTTTCCATCCCGTGCCCATGCTGCTGCCGCTGGTGGGCTGCGGGCTGCTGCTCAACGTCGAGCATGTATTTTATGAATATTTATTCGCGGTGGGAGACCCGGGCAGCGCGCAGCTGTGCCGCTGCATCACCTCCGGACTGACGCTGGCGGGCATGCTTCTCTGCGCCCCGCGGGAGGGCGCTTCTGCCGACCCCAAGGATTGGAACATGCTCTGGCCGCTGATCGCCGCAGGCGCCTCCGCGCTGGTGGGACTGGCGGTCAGCCTGTGCGTGGGCGGCAGGCTTCGCCCCCGGTTGAACCCGGAGCCGCTGCGCCGCACGCCGCTGGCGCTGCTACAAACCGCGCTCTTTCCGGCGCTTTGGCTTGGAATTGCGCATTTTACGGGGTTTGGCGGCGCCACGGCCCTGCCGCTGTACGCGGGGCTCGCGGTGTACGCGGCCTGTCGCGTGCCCTTCCGCAGGGCTCCCAGGGAGGCCGCGCCTATGAATTGGACGCTGCTCATCGTCGCCCTGCTCGCTGTACTGGTGGGTGCGCCTGAGCTGGCGGGATGGATCAGCTATGACCATCCGCTGTTCCGGGAGATTCCGTATGTGTGCATGGCGATCCTGCTCGGATGTGCGTGCGGGTTTGGGATGTATGGCAATATAGCAAAAAATAGTAACGAATAAATATGCACAGTAATATGCATATACAGGTTCTCCACACGCATCCCTATCAGTTTTGGCGGTTTGCCTTCCAAACCAGAACTGCGGCGCGCGCCCACATCGCGGTCGCGCTGCCTTGTCCAAATGGTTTGCGCCGGCAAACCGCCGTGACGAGGAGAGCCCCACCGGCCCTGTGGGCCACCTCCCCACTGCGGTGGGGAGGCTTTGGAAACAACGATCATCAGATTGCAAATTCACCCCCATCTGACCCGCCGTAGGCGGGACAGATGGGGCTATTTGCTGTCCATTGCTCGTCAATCCCTTGCCTTCCCCTTTGGGGGTCCGAGCGCCCGGGAAAATGTCCAGTGGACATTTTCCAGTGAGGACGGGCCGGTCAGGCCCATGGGAGGTGCCCCCGCAGGGGGCGGAAGAGGTCCCCGGTCGTTTTTCCACGCAAACGGCGGCTTGCCGGCGAGAACCATTGAACGAGCCAGGCTGACCGCGATGTGGGCAGCCGGCGAAGTTCCTGGTTCTGAAGGCAAGCCGCCAAAAAGATGCGTCCCTCGTATCCCTTAAACGAACGGATGCTATTCGCACAAACCAATCAGCAGAAAACCATCATCCCAAATAACAGCGATCTCTATCTTTTCGCTAAAGACATATTACCCTTATTTTCCCACGCAGAAATTGGCGAACACCCTGTCGATCACGGCCTCCGTGGCGTTTTCGCCGGTGATCTCCGCCAGATCGTCCAGGGCCTCGCGGATATCGATGGTCGCGGTGTCCAGGGGCATGCCCGCCCTGATGGCCTCCACGGCGGCCTCCAGCCGGTCCGCTGCGGCCCCGGCCAGCTCGATGTGCCGCCAGGCGGTCAGCCTGCCGTCGCTCTCCTCACCGATGGACAGTCGCCTGGACAGCTCCTCCATCAGCTCGGGGATGCCCTGCCCGGTGCGGGCGGACAGCTCCAGCACCGGCGCGGCGGTCATGGCCCTAATCCGCTCCGGGTCGATCACTGTCTCCGCATCCTGCTTGTTCAGGCACACCACCGCCCGCGCGTCGGCGGTTGACACAAGCCCGGCATCCCCCTCGTCCAGGGGCTGGGCGGCGTCCAGCACGATCAGCACCACGTCGGCGCCCTCCGCGGCCCGCTCGGCCCGGTCCACGCCGATCCGCTCGATGGGGTCCTGGGTGTCCCGCCGCCCCGCGGTGTCGGAGAGCTCCGCCACCACGCCGCCGATGCTGATGCGCTCGGTCAGCACGTCCCGGGTGGTGCCGGGAATGTCGGTGACGATGGCCCGCTCCCGGTTCAGCAGCGCGTTCATCAGCGAGGACTTGCCCACGTTGGGCCGCCCCGCCAGCACGATGGAAGCGCCCTCCCGGACCATACGAGCGCTGCGCGGGTCGCTGTTGGCGCGAATCTCCTCGATCACGGGCTTCAGGCCCCCGATCACGCGCTCCGCGGCGACCTCCTCCTCCACCTCCTCGGGAAAGTCCGTGGATGCCTCCAGCAGCGCCAGCACGTCCGTCAGGCGATCCGAGACCCGCCGCACAAAGCCCGACACGCCGCCCTCCAGCTGGCGCAGCGAGGCCCGCGCCGCCGCCTGGCCGTTCGCGCCGATCAGCTGCATCACGGCCTCGGCCCGCGCCAGATCGATGCGCCCGTTCATGAACGCCCGGCGGGTGAATTCCCCCGGGGCCGCCATCCGCGCGCCCAGCGCCAGCGCCCGCTCCAGCACCGCGCCGGCGCTGACGCCGCCGCCATGGCAGTGGATCTCCGCCACGTCCTCCCGGGTGTAGGTGGAGGGCGCGCGCATCAGCACCGCCATGACCTCGTCCAGCGTCCCGCCGTCCCCGTCGACGGCGCGGCCATACATCAGCCGGTGGGATTCAAAATATTCCCGCTTGGAGGCGGGAATAAAGAGCTGTCTTAATATGTCTTCGGCGTCGCCGCCGCTGACGCGGACGATGGCGATGCCCCCCGCGCCGCTCGCCGTGGCGATGGCGGCGATGGTATCCCTCTTATCAATCATACTTTTCTATTGGATAGCTGGTTCGGCTAAGGAGAGTGAAGAGTGGAGAGTGGAGTTTTAATATGCCGCGCACGGTATGGAGAACTATTATCATCCTTTTGTTCCCGCGAAGGGGGCATGTGTCAGGAAAACGGATTGCCACGTCGCTGCGCTCCTCGCAATGACACATAACTTATAGAATCCAAAGTCTGTATCCACAATTCCCGCAGGAAATTGCACAATGATGGCCGACGTGACTGCCTTGACCGCGATCATCTATGTCCACAAATCCCGCAGGGATTTGCACCGCAACTCCACACTCCACACTCCACACTCCAAACTCCAAACTTTAAACTTTCACTCTCCACTCTTATCTACAATTCGTCAGTTCGTCGCTCCCGTCCGCACCGGCAGCACCAGGTGCACGTAGTCCGGGTCACCCACGGGCGTGATGATGCAGGGGCTGATGGCGTTGTTCAGGTTGATCTCGATCTGCTCGGCGTCGATGAAGCGCACCACGTCGGTCAGGTACTTCACGTTGAAGGCGATGTTCAGGTCCGCGCCCTCCTGCTGCACGTCCAGCTTCTCATAGACGTCGCCGATCTGGGAGTGGGCCTCGATGGCCATCTCGCCCGCCGCGATCTTCAGTATCAGCAGGTTGTTGTTGCCCTCCCGGGCGATCAGCGCGGCGCGGTCGATGCCCCGGCGGAAGGGCTCCAGGTCCACCACCACGCGGGTGGCGAAGCGGGGCGGCAGGATCTGCCGGTACTGCACGTATTCGCCCTCCACCAGGATCACGAATATCTCGGTCTTCTCCAGCTTGATGTGCAGCTTGCCGCCGCCGAAGGACAGCGTGGCGAAGGCCTCGGGATCGTCGGACAGCAGCTTGCCGATGTCGCCCACGGCGCGGCCCGGTATGATGGCCGACAGCTTCTCCAGCACGTCGCCGCACTTGGCCCGCTTCATCGCCAGCCGGAAGCCGTCCAGCGCCACCATGGTGACGTCGCCGTTCGCGATCTCCAGCAGGCAGCCGGTCAGCACCTCGCGCATGTCCTCCACGGCGATGGCGAACTCGGTCTTCTGGATCATGTCCTTCAGCATGTCCTGGGGCAGGGCGATCTCCTTTTCGCCGCTGATGGCGGGCAGCGCGGGATAGAGGTCCGCGTCCTGGCCGGAGATGTTGGTGCGGTTGCCCGCGCCGCGGATCGTGAACACGAAGCGGTCGTTCATGTCGATCTCGATGTCGCCCTCGCTCAGCCGGCGCACGATCTCGCTGAACAGCTTGCCCGGCACTACGCCCCGGCCCGGCTCGGTGACATAGGCCTCCATACGGGTGACGATGGTGATCCGCTCGTCGGAGCAGGTCAGTATCACTTCATTCATGTCCGTCTCGACCAGTATGCCCTCCAGGATCTGGTTGGTGGTGCGGCCGGGCAGCGCCTTGGTGACGATTTGCAGCGCTTCGATCAGCGTCGCTGCCGAACAGGTGAATTTCATGCGGCATTCCTCCTTGCGTGAAGGTTCTTCCCCGCGATGCGGGTGCGGCCCTTCGCGGAGTCTATGTATTATTATATATAAATATTTATAGTTGTAGTAGTAGGCGCTGTGGATACTGTGGATAATCCTTCAAATCCCCGCAGCCGCGCCTATTGGGCCGTCCACAGCCCATGTGGATGGCGCGTGGAAAAGGGATATCTTTTCCACAGGTCAGCTGTTTTCGATCAGCCCGATGATCTCCTCCACCCGCTTTTTGAAGGCGAAGTCGGAATCGATGGCCTCGGCGATCTTGTCGCAGCCGTGCATCACCGTGGTGTGGTCCCTGCCGCCGAAGGCCTGGCCGATCCGGGTGGTGGAGAGCTGGGTCATCCTGCGGCATATGTACATTGCCACCTGCCGGGGCAGGGCGATCTGCTGGCTGCGGTTCTTGCCGGTGATGTCCTCCGGCGTCGTGCCGTACTGGCGCGCCACCATCTCGATGATCAGCTCCGCGGTCACGGCGCGGGCGGCCTGGGCCCCGATGCGCCCGGCCAGGGCCGTGCGGGCCATGTCCAGCGTGATGGGGGTCTTCATCAGCTCCGCGTTGGCGTTCAGGCTGGTCAGGCAGCCCTCCAGCTCGCGGATGTTGGAATTGACGTACTGGGCGATGTATTCCACCACGTCGTAGGGCACGTCGATGCCCATCTCGTTGGCCTTCTGCATCAATATGGCCACGCGGGTCTCGTAATCGGGCTTCTGGATGTCCACGATCACGCCCCACTCAAAGCGGGAGCGCAGGCGCTCCTCGATCTCGGGCAGCTCCTTGGGCGGGCGGTCCGAGGCGATGATGATCTGCTTCTTGTTGTCCCGCAGGCTGTTGAAGGTGTGGAAAAACTCCTCCTGGGTCGCCTTGGTCTTGGAAAGGAACTGCACGTCGTCCACCATCAGCACGTCCGCGTTGCGCAGGCGATTGCGCAGCTCCGGGGTCTTCTTCCGGGCGATGCCCTCGATCAGCTCGTTGGTCATGGCCTCGCTGGTCATCAGCAGCACGTTCAGCTTCGGGTTCTCGGCGGTGATGTAATTGCCGATGGCGTTCATCAGGTGGGTCTTGCCCAGGCCCACGCCGCCGTAGATGAACAGCGGGTTGTAGACCTCGCCCGGCGTCTGGGCCACGGCCAGGGACGCGGCATAGGCGAAGCTGTTGGAGCTGCCGGTGATGAAGTTGTCGAAGGTGTAGCGCTCGTTCAGCGTGGAGGGCTTGACCTGCCGGTCCACGAGGCTGGCGATCTCCGATTCCGGATAGTATTCCAGCTCATACTTTCTGCCGAACACCAGCGGCACCGTGCTGTAGATGACCGTGCCGTAGCGGTTCTTCATGTAATTCAGATTGAAGGCGTTGTCCCCGCTGATGTACAGCGTGTCCGACGTGACCGCGTAGAGCTTCAGCTGCTTGATAAAGGTATTGAAGAAGGCGCGCTGGCCGGAGTTGACCAGCGTTTCCTCCATCATGTGGATCAATTGATCCCAATTCGCCTTGTCCTCAGGCGTGTAATTCATGGTATCTCTTTCCTCCGTCCCCCCGGACGCGCCCGGATGACCTGCCGTCAACGCGCAGGGGGCGTCCGCCTGTGGAAATCCTCGGCGGATATACGCACAGGTTGTGGATAACATATCAGTTTCATTGTAGCATCGCGCCGTCCAAAAGTCCAGACAGCGCCATAGAAAGCGCGTTTTTCGCGCGGGTTTTGTCAAAATGGATTGTCCACAGGGCGGAGGGAGGGGTTGTGGTCAAATGAAAAAAGCGCCTGGGCCAATGTCATTAACGGAAAAGGAAGTGGATTCTTGACGCTTCGCCAGGCCTGCGGCCACGACTTCGGCTGCGCCTCCGCTCAGAATGACGATATCGGATCGTTTGTCATCCTGAGCGAAGCGAAGGATCTGCTTACTTAATGACTCTGGCGCACATGCGCTTTTTTCATTTGGCGTACTTGTAGATCTGCTCCAGCACGCTGTCCACGCCGTTGCCGGTGGGCTCGGTGGCCATGGCCTCGTAGAGCGCGCCCCGGTCGTGGTACAGCTGCTCCACGGCCTTCACCAGCGTATCCGGCGTCATGTCCTCCTGGAACAGCACCTGGCTGAAGCCGCGGGCGCGGAAGGATTCGGCGTTGAGCAGCTGGTCGCCCCGGCTGGCTCCCTTGGGATAGGGGATCAGCAGCGCCGGCTTGCGGACAGCCAGGATCTCGCACAGGGCGTTGCTGCCGGCCCGGGAGATCAGTATGTCGGCGCAGGCGTAGGCGTCGGCCATCTCCTCGTTCAGGTATTCCCGCTGGGTGTAGTTGGCGGCGCCCTCGTACACGACGTTCAGGTTGCCCTTGCCGCACAGGTGCAGCACCTGGAAGCTCTCGGTCAGCCGGGGCAGCGCATTCCAGACCACCTGGTTGATGGCCTGCGCCCCGCTGGAGCCGCCCACCACCATCAGCACCGGCCGGCTGTCGTTGAAGCCGAAGCGCCTGTAGCCCTGCTGACGGTCGCCCTGCAGGATCTCGGGCCGTATGGGGCTGCCGGTGTGCACGCCCTTGCCCTTGGCGTACTTCACGGCCTCCGGGAAGGTGCAGCACTGGACCTTTGAAAAGGGCAGGCACAGCTTGTTGGCCAGGCCCGGGGTCATGTCGGATTCATGGGTCACCACCGGCACGCCGTTCAGCTTTGCGCCGTAGACCACCGGCACCGACACGAAGCCGCCCTTGGAAAACACCACGTCGGGCTTGAGCCTGCGGATGATGCCCGTCGCCTGGCGCACGCCCCGGATCACCCGGAAGGGATCCGTGAAGTTCCTGGGGTCGAAATAGCGCCGCAGCTTGCCCACGGAGACGCGGTGGAATTCCACGCCCTGGACACGGCCGATCAGCTCCTCCTCGGCGCTGTTGGCCGCGCCGATATAGTGGATTTCCCATCCGTCGGCCTGCAGCCGTGGAATCAGCGCCAGGTTCGGCGTGACGTGGCCCGCGGTGCCCCCGCCCGTTAGGACGATCTTCTTCATATATACCTCCGTCAAAGCTGCATAAATATTCAGCAAAGCTCCAACCATTTTGCATTATATGCCCGCCAGATGTATTCGCCTTTATCGCGCCGTTAAAAAATGAGGACAAAAATGTTGAAATGGGCACAAAAATGGGATGGAGGGTAAAAGTCTTTTTCCGTTCCCCCCTTCCCCTTTGGGGCAAAATGGTTTAAAATAGGTATATCAAGCATACCCGGAGGTTCTTTCCATGAGCTATCAGGCCCTGTACCGCGCGTGGCGGCCGGACACCTTTACCGAGATCTGCGGCCAGGACGCCATCACCCGCACGCTGAAGCGCCAGGTGATGACCGGCCACATCGCCCACGCCTACCTGTTCTGCGGCACCCGCGGCACCGGCAAGACCACGGCGGCGAAGGTGCTCTCCCGGGCCATCAACTGCCTCAACCCCCGGGACGGCGATCCCTGCGGCGAGTGCGAGATCTGCAGGGCGCTGAAGCAGGAGACCAGCATGGACGTGGTGGAGATCGATGCCGCCAGCAACAACGGTGTGGACGAGATCCGCGACCTGCGGGAGAAGATCAAGTATCCCCCGACGCTGACGAAGTACAAGGTATACATCATCGACGAGGTGCACATGCTGTCCACCGGCGCGTTCAACGCGCTGCTGAAGACGCTGGAGGAGCCGCCGAAGCACGCCGTGTTCATACTGGCCACCACCGAGCCCCAGCGCCTGCCCGCGACGATACTCTCCCGCTGCCAGCGCTTCGACTTCCACCGCATATCGATGGACGTGATCGTGGAGCGGCTGATGGTGGTGCTGGGCGGCATCGGCAGGAGCGCCTCCGACGAGGCGCTGAACGAGATCGCCCGGGCCGCCGAGGGCGCCATGCGCGACGCGCTGAGCCTGCTGGACGTGTGCCTTTCCTACACCGACGGCGAGGTCTCCGGCCAGCTGGCCCGGGACGTGCTGGGCACCGCGGGCCGGGCGGCGATGTTCGACTTCGTGGACGCGCTGATCGACGGCGACGCCGGCAGCGCGCTGACCCAGATCGACCAGGTGATGCGCCGGGGCAGCGATCCCCAGGTGTTCATACGGGATACCGTGGCCCACCTGCGGGGCGTGATGCTGGCCGGGGCGGTGCCGGAGGGACTGGCGGAGCTGCTGGAGATCACCCCGGAGGACGCCGGGCACTTCGCGGAGCAGTCGAAGCGGATCGGCCCGGAGGGGCTGAACCGCATGCTGGAGCTGTTCATGCGGGCGGAGCCGGACACCAAGTGGGCCTCCCGCCCCCGCACGATACTGGAGCTGGCCGCCGTGCGGGCCTGCCACCCGGAGAAGGAGCCGGACGCCAGCGTCGCCGAGCGCCTGGAGCGGGTGGAGAAGCTGATCGAGAGCGGCGCGGCGGCGCGTCCCGCCCGGAGCGCGGCCAGGCCCGCCGCCGGGAAGCCGGAAAAGCCGGCAGAGAAGGCCGCGCCGAAGCCCGCGCCCACGCCCTCGGAGGAGCCGCCCCGGGAATACCTGGACGCGCTGGCCCGCCTGCAGGACGAAAACCCCTCCATCCGCGCGCCGCTGGAGTCCATGCGCTTCATACGCTTCGACGGACAGAAGGTGGTCGTGGAGTTCAGCAAGAAGGGCATGATGCACATGAAGCTGCTGGAGCGCAAGAAGGCGCTGATCGAAGGCGCGCTGGCGGACGCCTTCGGCGCGCCGGTGGGCATCAGCATGAGCCTGGAGGGCAGCGGCGCGGCGGAGAAGAAGGTCTCCGACGTGGCCAGGGAGGTCATCAATCAAGCCTATGACGTGTTCGGACGGGACAAGATCAACATCGACGAGTGAGGCCGGGCGGGACAGGCCCCTTTGGGAGGGCCACCGGGAGCGGCTGCGCCGCCGCATGGAGCGGGAGGGCTGGGACGCCCTGAAGCCCCACGAGATGGTGGAGCTGGCGCTGTACCCCGCGGTGCCCCGGCAGGACCTGACCGACATAGCCCGGCTGCTGGTGGACCGGTTCGGCTCCGTGGGCGGCGTGTTCGGCGCGTCCCGGGAGCAGCTGCTGGCCGTGCCCGGCATGACCTCCGCCCTGGCGGAGTGGATCGGCCTGACCGGCGAGCTGATGCGGGCTTACTACGACCTGCACGCCGAGCGGGACATCCGGCTGAGCTGCTACAGCGAGGTGCGGGCCTTCCTCGCGCCAAGGGCGACAGATGTAGAAGGCGCGGCGCTGTGGGCGGTCTACGCCGATTTCGACTTCAACCTCATCACCTTCACCGAGCTGCGCGGCGGAGCCTGGTGGGACGCCGGGAACGTGCGGCGGGTGCTGGCCGACGCCATCGGCAACGGCGCGCGCTACGTCTACCTGGTGCGCTGGCTGGACGGCCCCGCCCGGGAGATGGACGGGCAGGACTGCGCCCGGCTGGAGGCCATCGCCGCCACGCTCCGCGCCGCCGACCTGGATCTGGTGGACTGCCTGATCGCGGGGGAGGGCGAGTTTTACAGCATGAACATACACGGCAAGATGCAGGCCATACGCGCCGGTTCGGGGTGCATGGAGCTGCACGAGCGGTATTCAAACTGATCCGTCGGATTCCGGCGGATCAGTTTTTTCCAACCATATAAAAATCTTCTTTGAGCAAAATAAAATAGTAGATTCTTGACGCTTCGCCAGGCCTGGCGAAGCGTCAAGAATCTGCTGACTAAATCAAGGGAGGTCTTTTCATGAACGACACGGTACAGCTCCTGCAGGACGTGGTGCGCAACGCTCGCACGGGCGAGGACGCGGTGGCACAGCTGATGAAGAAGGCGGAGGACGCCACCATGCGCAGCGAGCTGCGCAAGGAGCAGCAGGAATACGCCGCCACCCGGCGGGAGAGCGAGCAGGCGCTGCTGGACGCCGGGGGCCGCGCCGAACCGGTGGGCCCGATGGCGAAGGCGGGCATGTGGATGGGCATCGAGATGGAGACGTTGGCCGACCGCAGCGACGCCCACATCGCCGAGATCGTGATCCAGGGCGCCACCATGGGCGTGATCGAGATGACCAAGGCGCTGAACAGCTACGACTCGGCGGACCCCGGCGCGCGCAGCCTCGCCAGCAAATTCGTGGTGCAGCAGAACGAGACCATCGACCGCCAGAAATTGTTTCTGGAAAACGCATGAAATATGATAAAAAATAGGCTTCTTCGGGATATGGTTGCACTAAGTTGAAGGAATGTATATAATAAATATACAAAAGTGATATTCGGGGTGGTATAAATGTCAATGTATCCTCTTATTCTTATCGCCGATGACGATCCGGTGGTCCATGAGTCCCTGGGCCTCTACCTGAGCTCCGAGGGCTATGAGCACCAGAGCGCCTACGACGGCCAGCAGGCCCTGGAGATGGTGGAGAGCCTCCACCCCGACATGGTCGTGCTGGATCTGATGATGCCCCGGGTCTCGGGCACCGACGTCTGCCGCACCATCCGCCAGACCAGCAGCCTGCCGATCATCATGCTCACCGCGAAGGGCGAGGAGATCGACCGCATACTGGGCCTGGAGCTGGGCGCGGACGATTACATCGTAAAGCCCTTCTCCCCCCGGGAGGTGCTGGCCCGCATCAAGGCGGTGCTGCGCCGCTTCAGCGAGAAGACCAGCGAGGAGGACAGCAGCATCATAAGGCTGCCCCAGCTGGAGATCAGCCTGGAAAATTATCAGGTCAAGGTGGCCGGAAAGGTCATCCCCTGCACGCCCAAGGAGGTCGAGATACTGCACATGCTCACCAGCAATGTGGGCCAGGTGTTCAGCCGCGAGCAGATTCTCTCCCGGGTGTGGGGCTATGATTACTTTGGCGACACCCGCACGGTGGACGCCCACATCAAGCGCATCCGCCAGAAGCTGCCCCAGGAAAACGTGCCGTGGGCGCTGAAGACGGTCTATGGCGTAGGCTACAGGTTTGAGGTTAACGCATGAGTGAAAGTCGGCGAAGTTCCGCGGCCTCCGCAGACTCGCGCGACATGGCATCGCTCCCGTCCGCAGATCGGGCCGAGGAAAAAAAGAGCAGCGTGTTGATACGGCGCGCGACACTGTTAACGGCAATCGCGGTGACCATCGCGGTTGCCGTGGGTCTGTCTGTGTTTTGCGCCGCCGTTTTGCTGCGCCCGTTCGGGGACGCGGCGGGGAATGCCGCCCTGCTGGCCGCGGCGATCGCGGCGCTGGCGTCCGTCGCGGCGGGGCTCGCTTCGGCGCGCCTGCTGGGCCGGCGGATCATGGCCCCGGCGCTGGTGCCCGTGGCGAAGCTGCGGGACGTGGCCGTCGCCATGGCCGAGGGCGATCTGGAGGCCCGGGCCGACGAGGCCGCCGACGGCGAGCTGGGCGAGCTGGGCCGGGCGGTGAACCAGCTGTCCTACCAGCTGTCCCGCAACCTGTACACCCTGATCGTGGAGCGCAACCGCCTGCGCAACATGCTCAACGGCCTGAGCGAGGGCATCGTGGCCATCGACCACGAGGGCCGGGTCACCCACACCAACCCGGCGCTGGAGCGCTTCTTCACCAAGCAGAAGCTGGCGCTGCATCTGCCGGACCCGCGGATGAAGCTGATCCCGGACAAGAGCGTCTGGGAGGACCTGGACGCGGTGATCCAGACCGGCGAGCCCTCCACCCGGAACCTGAATTCCAAGGACATGATACTGCGGCTGACCATCACGCCCATCGTGGACGAGATCGGCAGCATCGCCGGCGCGGTGGGCCTGTTCTCCGACATCACCCAGATGGAGCGCCTGGAGAAGACCCGCCGGGACTATGTCTCCAACGTCTCCCACGAGCTGCGCACGCCGCTGACGGCCATGCGCGCGCTGATCGAGCCCCTGAAGGAGGGCATGGTCACCGGGGAGGCGGACCGGCAGCGCTACTACGACATCATCCTGCGGGAGATTTTGCGCCTGTCCCGGCTCATCAACGACCAGCTGGAGCTGTCCCGGCTGCAAAGCGGCACCCTGGCCATCCAAAAGAGCGTCATCACCCTGGACGACGTGGTCTACGACGTCTGCGACCGCTACGTGACCATCGCCAAAGAGCACGGCCTGGAGCTGCGCGTGGACACCGACTTCACCCAGGCCCCGCCGGTCTTCGCCAACGCCGACCGGGTGGAGCAGCTGCTGATCATCCTGGTGGACAACGCCATCAAGTACACCGAGGCCGGCTCCGTCACCGTCTCCGCCGACTGGGACGAGGAAAAGGTGACGATGCACGTGAAGGACACCGGCATCGGCATCGAGGAGACCGATCTGCCCTATGTGTTCGACCGGTTCTACAAGGTGGACAAGGCCCACAGCGGCAAGGGCAGCGGCCTCGGCCTCTCCATCGCCAAGGAGCTGCTCCGGCAGATGGACGAGGACATCTGGGTCGACAGCGAGAAGGGCGTGGGGACCGAGTTCAGCTTTACGATCCATCTTCCCAAAAAGGAAGACGAATCTCCGGAAGAGTTAAGAGATTAGAGTTCAGAGGAGACAGCGTTGAGAACTCTATTATCTCAACTCTTAACTCTAAACTCTTTTGTTTTTCACACATCTTTGTCACGAGAGGTTTTTAGTATATGTCACGTCGTTCCCTCCACCGCCGCCGCAGGGCGCAGGGCGGATGCCTGTCCTGGGCCATCGGACTGCTGGCCGTGGCGGCGCTGGCGCTGGTCGCCGCGCTGCTGATCACCAGCCGCATGGGGCCTCCCGCGAAGCCGGCGGAGCCGGTGGTCACCCTGGACCCGGACGCTGCCCCGGCGGCCACGGGGGGCCTGGAGATGGTGCTGACGGCGGACAGCTTTGAGGGCGAGGGCGGCCAGATCCCCGTGCTGACCCCGTCCCCCAGCCCCACGCCGGAGCCGACGCCCTCCCCCGCGCCCACCTACAACCCGGACGAGCCCTTCGCCCTGGTGCGGCCCCAGCCCATCGGCGAGGGCTTCCTGCCCATCTTCAACAAGGCCAACACCGAGGACAAGCGCATCGCCATCACCCTGGACGAGTGCACCGGCGCGGCCATCACCCAGAAGTTCGCCCTGGCCGCCGCCCAGTATGGCGCGAAGCTGACGCTGTTCCCCAGCGGGGAGAACACGCTGCTCAAGGGCATGGCGGACGTGCTGAAGGTGTGCCTGTACCAGCTGAATTTCGAGATCGAGAACCGCTGCTACAACGCGGCCTCCCGGCTCTACACCATGAACGACGCCATGATGGCCGCGGAGATCTGGAAGCAGGAGGTG
>ONHI01000176.1 GCA_900317565.1 uncultured Eubacteriales bacterium | reverse complement strand
GGCGCGGAGCTGGCGGAGCTGCACGACTTTGAAAAGAAGCTGGTGTTCGAGGGCTGCCTGGCCGTGGAGATACTGGCCTCCCGGGGCCGCCAGACGCTGGCCTTCGGGCCGCTGAAGCCGGTGGGGCTCGTGGATCCCCGCACGGGCAGGGAGCCCTACGCCGTGGTGCAGCTGCGGCAGGAGAACGCCCAGGGCACGCTTTACAACCTGGTGGGCTTCCAGACGCGGCTGAAGTGGGGCGAGCAGAAGCGGGTGTTCGGCATGATCCCGGGCCTGGAGCACGCGGAATTCGCCCGCTACGGCGTGATGCACCGCAACACCTACCTGAACGGGCCGAAGGTGCTGGGCGCGAACTACGCCCTGAAGGGCAATCCGCTGATCCGCTTCGCCGGGCAGCTGACCGGCGTGGAGGGCTACATGGAATCCACGTGCAGCGGCCTGGTGGCCGCCGTGGGCCTGGCCTGCGCGCTGAAGGGCAGGCCGGAGCCGGACTTCGGCGGCAGGACCGTGCTGGGCGCGCTGGCGCGGCACGTATGCACCCCCAACCCCAACTTCCAGCCCATGAACGCCAACTTCGGCATACTGGAGCCGCTGGGCTTCAAGGTGAAGGGCAAGCGCAACCGCTACGAGAAGCTGAGCGAGGTCGCCATCGACACACTGAATGAGGTAATCAAGGAATATGAGCTATGAGCATGAGCCCGCGAGCCTGTTTCGCGGCACCACCATCTGCGCCGTAAAGCGGGACGGCGTGATCGCCATCGCCGGCGACGGCCAGGTGACCATGGGCGAGAAGACCATCATGAAGGCCACCGCGAAGAAGGTGCGGCGCATCTTCGGCGGCAAGGTCGTGATCGGCTTCGCCGGCAGCGTGGCCGACGCCTTCGCCCTGTCCGAAAAGTTCGAGGACAAGCTGACCCAGTACTCCGGCAACCTGCCCCGGGCCGCGGTGGAGCTGGCCCAGGATTGGCGCATGGACCGCGCCATGCGCAAGCTGGAGGCGCTGCTGCTGTGCGCGGACAAGGAAAATCTGATGCTGATCTCCGGCACCGGCGAGGTCATCGAGCCCGACGACGGCGTGCTGGCCATCGGCTCCGGCGGGAATTACGCCCTCGCCGCCGCAAGGGCGCTGATCGAGAACACCGATCTCTCCGCCACCGATATCGCCGGAAAGGCGCTGAAGATCGCCAGCGATATCTGCGTGTATACGAACGGGAATATCATCGTGGAAACGGTGTGATTGAGTGTGGAGAGTGGAGAGTGGAGTTGAGATTGGCCCGGGGTGGCGGAAGCGCCGCCTCACAGACCGAACCCCACCGACCTTCCGGAAAGGAGCGCCCATGCCCCGAATCATATTCATCTCCGGCGCGTGCGGATGCGGCAAGACGACCTTCGCCGACGCCTACGCGCGGCACATCGTGCGCCAGGAGCGCAAGCCGGTCTACGTCATCCACGGGGACGACTTCCACAGGGGCTTCGTGGAGCCGGAGGAGAAGGACGACTTCTTCGTGGACGGACAGGCCGCGGACCGGATCCAGTGGGAGCGCATACTGCGGTTCAACTGGGATTGCCTCACCGCCACGGCGCAGAGGGCGCTGCAGGACGGGCTCGACGTCGTCATCGACTACGTGATCGAGGACGAGCTGCCCCGCATCCGCGCGCTGGCGGCGGCGAACAACGCTGCTCTGTACTACATCGTGCTCACCGCGGACGCGGCGGAGATCGAGGCCCGCATACGCAGGCGCGGCGACACCGACATGATCGGGCGGGCCCTGTTCCTGAAGGACAAGCTGGAGGCCATGCCGGAAAACCGGGGCCACCTGATAGACAACACCGGAAGGGACGCGGAGGAGATCATCCGCAGGCTCGAGCTGGACCGCTACCTGGTCCCGTAGGCCGCCTCATCCACAATCCCCGACCAACGAAAGGAAATCGCCATGATACAACTCACCCCCCGCGAGATCGTTCGCGAACTCGACCGCTACATCATCGGCCAGGACGAGGCCAAGCGGGCCGTGGCCGTGGCCCTGCGCAACCGCTATCGCCGGGCGCAGCTGCCGGAGGACATCCGGGAGGAGGTCACGCCCAAGAACATACTGATGATCGGCCCCACCGGCGTGGGCAAGACGGAGATCGCCCGCAGGCTGGCGAAGCTGGTGGACGCGCCCTTCGTGAAGGTGGAGGCCACCAAGTTCACCGAGGTGGGCTATGTGGGCCGGGACGTGGAGAGCATCATCCGCGACCTGGTGGAGGCCGCCATCCGCCTGGTGAAGGCGCAGCACGCCGAGCGCGTGCGCATCCGCGCCGAAGCCAACGTGGAGGACCGGCTGGTGGAGCTTCTGACCAACACGGCCAAGCGCAAGCCCGCCAATCCCATCGACATACTGCTGGGCAACAAGCCCAAGGAGCCCACGGTCTCCCCCGAGGAGCGCACCGCGCTGGCGACCCGCCAGGGCGACGTGCGCGAGCGCCTGCGCCGGGGCGAGCTGGAGCACGAGCTGGTGGAGGTCGAGGTGGAGGAGCACACGCCCCAGCCCGAGATCCCCGGCATGGACATGAACATGAACGACGTGCTGGGCAGCATATTGCCCAAGAAGACCAAGCTGCGCAAGGTGGAGGTCCTGGAGGCCCGCAAGATCCTGCTGGCCGAGGAGGAGCAGAACCTGATCGACATGGACCGGGTGTACACCGAGGCCATCGAGCGCGCCGAGCAGCACGGCATCGTGTTCCTGGACGAGATCGACAAGGTCGCCGGGCGCGGCGGCGGCGGGCACGGCCCGGACGTCAGCCGCGAGGGCGTGCAGCGCGACATACTGCCCATCGTCGAGGGCAGCACCGTGAACACCAAGTACGGCCCGGTCAAGACCGACCACGTGCTGTTCATCGCCGCGGGCGCGTTCCACGTCAGCAAGGTCTCCGACCTGATCCCCGAGCTGCAGGGCCGCTTTCCGGTGCGGGTGGATCTGAAGCCCCTGACCGTGGAGGACTACAAGCGCATCCTCACCCAGCCGGAGAACGCGCTGATCCGCCAGTACCAGCTGCTGCTGGGCGTGGACGGCGTGACGCTGGAGTTCGACGATTCCGCGCTGTCCGTGATCGCCGAGTACGCCTGGCAGGCCAACGAGTCCAGCGAGAACATCGGCGCGCGGCGGCTGCACACGCTGATGGAGCGCATACTCAACGACATCGCCTTCAACGCCGGCGGCGGCGACGCGCCGGAGATCAGCGTGCTGGTCAACGCCGAGTACGTGAAGGCCCAGCTGAGCGGCGACATCCACCAGAAGGACGTCCGGAAGTACATCCTGTAATCGCCCACAAAAAGACGACCACCGGTCAGGCCGGTGGTCGCCTTTTTGCGCTCGTTTGTGATCAGTCGTACACCACGTTCTGCACCGTGCCGTTGTAATCGTACACGATGGTGCCGGTCTTTTCGCCGGCCATGCTGCTGTAATAGCAGGAGATGCCGTCGCTGGTCAGATTGATGTACTGGAGCCACTGGGCCTTCTGGTCGCCGGAGCTGGCCTGCCACAGCACGTTGCCGCCCGCGTCGATGGCCACCGGGTCGGGGCCGTAGTAGCCGCCGATGTAGGCCACGCCGTTGCCGCCCACGGCATAGGAGATGCTGCCGCCCAGGAACACCTTGTCCTTGGGGAGATCCCACTTGATGTCGCCGGTGGCGGGATCGATGGCGCTCAGGCCGATCCAGTCGTTGTACATCAGCACCAGGGGCATGGCCTCGGTGCCGCCCATGAAGGCCTCGGTCTGGGTCATCTCGGAGATGTCCTCGGTGGCGGTCTCGCGCTTCCAGATCTGGTCGCCGTTGCCGTCCAGGCCGACGATCATCAGGTATTCGTTGGTCTTGGTGAAGATCTGGCGGGCCATCACGCGCACGCCGTTGACATTCTGGTCCAGGATGACGAAATCGTCGTTGTAATCGGTGGCCTGGTTGATGTTCGCCACGGGCGGGTTCTCCAACGGAACTGATGACTGGCGGCTTGTTGCGATTCCCGATC
>ONHI01000082.1 GCA_900317565.1 uncultured Eubacteriales bacterium | reverse complement strand
GCTGGTCGCGGATGATGAACATCTCGGTGTCCGGGCCGCAGGGGCCGGTGATGCCGGCAGGGCCCCACCAGTTGTGCTTCTTGGGCAGGTAGAACAGGTTCTCGTCCTTCACGCCCTGGGCGCGCCAGAGGTTCGCGGCCTCCTCGTCCCGGGGGGCGTCCTCATCGCCGGCGAACACGGTGAAGGCCAGCTTGTCGGGATCCAGGCCCAGCCAGTCCTTGCCGGTCAGGAATTCCCAGCTCCAGGGAATCATCTGCTCCTTGAAGTAATCGCCCAGGGACCAGTTGCCCAGCATCTCGAAGAACGTCAGGTGGCTGGGGTCGCCGACCTCGTCGATGTCGCCGGTGCGGATGCACTTCTGCACGTCGGTCAGGCGGTTGCCCATGGGGTGCTTCTCGCCCATCAGGTAGGGCACCAGCGGGTGCATGCCCGCGGTGGTGAACAGCACGGTGGGGTCGTTCTCGGGGATGACGGACGCGCTGGGGATGCGGGCGTGGCCCTTCTCCTCAAAGAAGCGCAGGAACAGGCTGCGCAGCTCGTCGGCGGATTTGATGTTCATTGGCTTTCCCTCCATCTTTCTGTGGCACCATGGTGCCACGCAAAATAAAAAGCATCTGTCATCTCAAGGACGAACAGATGCGCTTCGCGGTACCACCTTGCTTGGTCCCCGCCCCGCGCCACTGCCTGCGGCAGGCGCGGTTCAAAGGACCCTCTCTGTATCCTGTAACGGGGAAGACCGCCGCGCCATTTCCTGCGCGGAGCATGCGACCCCTGCGGGGTCCCGGGAAACCGGCCGGCCCGTCGCCATCCCGCCGCCTCGCACCGCCCGGCGGCTCTCTGGAGGAACGATCGACGCGCGCGTCTCCCATCTGCCTTTTGATATCGCCTGAAATTATAACACCTCCGGACAGGAGGTGTCAACCGGGGATGTGTGAAATTACGGGGATGAATTCAGGAGCCGCTCGCAGGACAGTTGCAGGGCGGGGATATCGTGAACCAGCGTCTCCCAGACCGAGGGCAGGTCGATCGCGCCATAGGCATGCACATAGAAATTGCGGATATCCTTGATGACCCTCCACGGAACGGACCGGTCCATGGCCTTTGCCTCATCGAACAATTCGCCCACCAGCTCGCCGATCTGTATCACGCACATGCAACAGGCATCCTGAAACATCGCGTCTTTCAGGAACACTTCATAATCATGCCGGTATCTGTCCAGGTTATCGCCTATGCGCCGACAATAGGAGATGATCTTCTCCAGCAGTCGCCTATCTCGCGCTTCGATATAGCAACACCTCGCCCTTTTCGATCTCACTCAAAAACTCCGGGTCCGTGCATTGCGTGGTGACAAGGTCCACGGGCAGCATCAGGGCATCCTCCAGTTCCAGCCGGAACCGGCTCAGGTCGAACAGCGACTTCAGCCGTCCCTTTTCGATCTTGAGGTCCACATCGCTCCGGGCATTTGCGCGATCGGAAGCATAGGAGCCGAAGAGGGACACGCTTTCCACCCCATGCGCAATGGCGATGGGCACGACGATATCCCGGATCTGGCTTACGCTGTATCTGCCCTCCATATCAAACCCTCCCTTTCACCACCATGATAGCACGAAGTCAGGGGGATTGCAAGGGACGCGCATGCGCCGAAGGCCGGCGGGCATCCCCGCTCACAGCTTCCGCACGCGGATGTTCGTGATCGCGCACTGGTCGCCGGTGAGGCCCACGTACAGCTCGTCCACGTCGTCCAGTATATTCGTATCGGCGAGGATGGAGATGCCGATGGTCTCCGTGCTGATGCGGATGTGCCGGCCGTCCCGCCAGATGTCCGCCGCGCAGTCCAGGCCCTGCTTGTTCCTCTCCTTCCACGCGTTCCAGCTCTCGAAGGCCCTGGTGTGCTCCACGTGCACGTTGTTCTCGACGTGCTCGTCGGATTCCCAGTTTTCGCCGTCCAGGCGGACCAGCAGGAACTCCCGGTAGCCCGCGCCGCCGGGACGCCCGTCCTTTGAGGTGTAGATGCTGATAAACGGGCAATGCCACACCAGACGGGCCGTGGGCAGGCTCTTTGTGTGGAAGGTGAGCCGCATGCCGTCCGTGATCGGGATGCCCTCGGTGGACTCCGACCGCCAGCTGTCGATCTGCACGTTGGGCACATCCCCCTGGGGGCAGTTCCGGATGTAGCTGATCTCCTCGGCGATGCGCGGGATGTAATCCTCCGGGACGGCCTCCTCCTCGACCACGACGCGGATGGGGCTCATCTCGCAGCCCTCGCCCTCCAGGGCCGTGTAGGCGAAGCGGGAGCCGTCCGGCAGCGCCACGATGGTCTGCCGCACGGTCTTTCCGTCGCTGACGCGGATCATCACGTGGTCCTTGTGCCGGACCGTCTCGATCTCATAGCGGGTCTCCCCGTCGACCGACGTCGCCCCGCTCTCCTCCCGCACGGTGCGGGTCTCGGCCTTCCTCGCGCCTGCGCTCACCGTCAGGCCGTCGAAGCGGACCTTCGCGTATTCATAGTACAGCAGTATTCTCCGGCTCGCCTCGTCGCTGTGGATCCTGCCGTCCAGCGCGTCGTAGAGTATCAGGGTGGGCAGCGCGTCCCCGCCGGAGTAGCCCTGGCGGGGCCTGACGGTGACCTGTATCCGGGTGATGGTCCGGTTGACCAGCACGCCGTCGGAGCTCTCGCGGAACTCCCGGGTGTCCAGCTTGGCGTTTTCGATGGGCGCGTCCACGCCGTCGTAGCGGTCCTGCATGCTGTAGGCCACGTCGCGGTCCACCAGGCGGATCATGGCCGCCGCGAATTTCGGGTCGAACTGGGCGCCCGTGCCCTTGACCAGCTCCTCCCGCACCACGTGCTGCGGCACGGAATTGCGGTAGCTGCGCTTGGAGGTCATGGCGTCGTAGGCGTCCGCCACCGCGATGATGCGCGCGATCTCGGGAATGTCCTCGCCCTTCAGCCCCTCGGGATAGCCCCTTCCGTCATAGCGCTCGTGGTGATAGTGCGCGCCGATGCTCAGATAGGGCATCTGCTTGATCCGGGAGAGTATGTTGTTGCCGAAGACCGGGTGCCGCTTTATCATGGCGAACTCCTCGTCCGTCAGCTTGCCGACCTTGTTGATGATCTCGTCGGAGATGCCGATCTTGCCCACGTCGTGCAGCAGCGCGACGTAGTACAGCGTCCGGCACTCCTCCTCCGTCTTGCCGACCTCCCGGGCGATCAGAGTGGAATAGCGGGCCACCCGGGCGGAATGGCCGTGGGTGTACTTGTCCTTGGCCTCGATGGCGCTGACCAGCGCCTCGGCCGTCTGCTCGAACAGCAGGCGCTGGTTCCGCCTGTCCTTCTCCTGGGCCTCCAGCTCCTTCCTGCGCGCCTCCCGCAGCGCCTCGTTCAGGTCCAGCAGCGCGAAGATATACAGCGCGATGACCATGCCGTTGATGGTCATGTTCATAAAGGATATGCCGTAGACGAACAGTTGCAGTATGGCGGCCGCGAGGGGCACAAAGGTGTTCAGGAGCAGGGATATGTTGATGCTCCGCCTCAGCACCTTGCGGTAGCGGATCACCACGCCCTCCTGGAGCAGTATGATCAGCACGGGCGGGAAGTAGCTGATGGCAAAGATGCCCGACCGGGTGTACCGGTTCATCTCATCAAAGGTATAATACAGACCCGTGAACTGGGACACGATGAGCAGCGCGGCGCCGACAAAGAAGAGGATCCGGCACGCCTGCAGCGGGCGGGGCGGCTTTGACATGCGGCCCTCGTTGGTATAGAGGTCCATCATGTACAGCGTGATCCCGTTGGAGATGAACAGCGTCAAAAAGAACACCAGGAAATTGCAGATCCGGACCATCCAGTAGCCCAGCTGGCTCGGGTCGCCGCGAAAGATATACGCATAGCGGTCCGCCAGCAGCAAAAGCATGGCGGCGGCCTCGATCGAAGCCAGGATGCCCTTCCGGCGTCGGGACACCGACTCCGTCAACAGCACCAGGACCGCCAGCACGCCGCAAATGCCGCTCATGAACAGCATTATATTCAGCTGATGCGCTCTCAAAAAATCCATAGGGGGACTCTCCCACCTTTACCAATCCCTTATATAATATCAGTATACATATTGCTCTGTATGTTGTCAACTGTCCCCCGCGGAGATTCGCGCCCGCGTCCCGCGTTTTTTTCTTGCCTGTTCCGGCCTTATTCGTGTATAATATCCCCCGAGGTGATTGCATGACAACGGACACGTTTGACGTCGTCGTCATCGGCGCGGGGCACGCGGGCTGCGAGGCGGCGCTGGCGTGCGCCCGGATGGGCCTTTCCACGCTGCTGACCACGCTGAACCTGGACGCGCTGGCGATGATGCCCTGCAACCCGTCCATCGGGGGCACGGCCAAGGGCCACCTGGTGCGGGAGCTGGACGCCCTGGGCGGCGAGATGGGCCGCGCCATCGACGACGTGTTCATACAGTCCCGCATGCTGAACACCCGCAAGGGCCCCGCGGTCCATTCGCTGCGGGCGCAGGCGGACAAGAAGGCCTACCAGCGGCGGATGCGCAGGGCCGTGGACGACTGTGAAAACCTGGTGCTGCGCCAGGCGGAGGTGCGGCGGATCGTGGTGGAGCACGGCCGGGTGACGGGCGTGGAGACCACCACCGGAGGCCGCGTGGCCTGCCGGGCCGTGGTGGCCTGCTGCGGCGTATACCTGAACAGCCGCATCATCATCGGCGAATGCAGCTGGAACGGCGGGCCCCAGGGGCTGATGGCCGCCAACGCGCTGACCCAGAACCTGATGGACCTGGGCTTCTCCATCCGCCGCTTCAAGACGGGCACCCCCGCGCGGCTGGACGGGCGGACCATCGATTTTTCCAAAATGGAGCCCCAGTACGGCGACGAGCCGGTGGTGCCCTTCAGCTTCATGACCGACCCGGCGACGCTGAAGAACCGGGCGATGTGCTGGCTGACCTACACCACGCCCCGCACCCACGAGATCATACTGAACAACCTGCACCGCGCGCCGATGTACTCCGGCACGATCCACGGCACCGGGGCCCGCTATTGCCCGTCCATCGAGGACAAGGTGGTGCGCTTCAGGGACAAGGACCGCCACCCCATATTCATGGAGCCGGAGGGCCTGGACACCTGCGAATGGTACGCCCAGGGCATGTCCACCTCCATGCCGGAGGACGTGCAGCGGGAGATCTACGCCTCCATACCGGGATTGGAGAACGCGCGGCTGCTGCGGCTGGCCTACGCCATCGAATACGACTGCATCGACCCCACCCAGCTGGATTCCAGCTTCAGGGCGCGGCAGGTGGAGGGGCTCTACTGCGCGGGCCAGATCAACGGCACCTCCGGCTATGAGGAGGCCGCCGCCCAGGGGCTCTACGCCGGCGTCAACGCCGCGCTGTACTGCCAGGGGCGGGAACCGATGCTGCTGACCCGGGCGGACGCCTATCTGGGCGTGCTGGTGGACGACCTGGTGACCAAGGGCGTGGACGAGCCCTATCGCATGATGACCAGCCGCGCGGAATACCGGCTGCTGCTGCGCCAGGACAACGCCGACCTGCGCCTGACCGAGAAGGGCCAGGAGGCGGGGCTGGTGAGCCCGGAGCGCTGCGCGCGCATGCGGGAGAAGCGCCGCCTGACCCAGGAGGGCCGGGCGCTGCTGGACCGACTGCGCCTGACGGAGAAGCTGCGCCACCCGGACGTGAGCTATGACGCGCTGCGCGCCCAGCGGCCGGAGCTGCCGGACTATCCCCCCGAGGTGAAGCAGCAGCTGGAGATCGGGGCGAAGTACGAGGGCTACATCGACCGGCAGGACGCCGACCGCAGGCGCTTCATGCAGATGGAGGACACCCCCCTGCCCCCGGACGCGGACTATCTGAACATGTCCGGGCTGCGCATCGAGGCCCGGCAGAAGCTGGACGCCCAGCGCCCCCGCAGCCTCGGCCAGGCCAGCCGCATCCCCGGCATCAACCCGGGGGACGTGACGGTGCTGATGATATGGCTGCGGGCGCGGCAGCAGTCGGGACAGGGCGCTTTCTCTACACAGTGCGAAGGGGATGACGAAGCATGAGCAGGATCACAGACGGACTGGCCCTGTCCTTCCAGTTCTGGCAGGACGGGCTCTGGCACGATATCGCGGATGAATATGTTTCGGAGGACGGCCTGCGGGCCGAGCTGCCCGAGGGCACCTTCGAGGCCGAATTCCGGAAAGGTGCGGACGGGCGGACAGACTACACGCTGAGGCTCTCCGCCCCGCTGCCCTCGAAGCTGCGGATGACCCTTTCCCCGGCGGAGCCGGTGGAGATGCCCTTCCACCTGATCCCCTGCTGCCTGCACGGCGACAACAACGCCGACGTGGTGCGGCCCGGGGAATTCCCGCTGCTGACGGACAAATATCCCGGCGTGCGCTTCTGTGCGCCGGAGTGGGAGTTCCGGGCGGACCGCGCCGCCGCGCCGCTGTCGGCGCTGTGCGGCGGGGGCATGGCCTGGGGCGCGTCCATCGATCCCTACGCCAAGACCGCGGACGGCGCGAAGCTGCGCAACGGCGTGTTCGCCCGTCTGCCCGACAGCTTCGGCGTCACGCTGGGCTACACCAACCGCCCGGTGACCTTTGTGAACAAGCAGATCGACGGCCAGACCGTGGGCGACAGCGCCCGGTCGGCGTCGGCCACCGGCACGATCTACCGCGTGCCCTCCCGGGGCCGCGAGGGCGTGCACGCCATGGTGCGGGCCGAGTACGCGAAGCGGCGGGACCTGCCCCGGTATGAAAAGAACTTCCGGGAGGCCGCCGACGGGCTGTTCGACGCCTTCGTGGGCCTGAACTGGAGCGCGGAGCGGGGCGAATACACCAACCGCTGCTGCCGCCCCGGGGACTGGCTGACCATGCGCCCCTGGCGCAGCGTGACCGAGATCGGCTGGACCGGCGGCGCGGTGCTGGCGCTGCCGATGCTGATGTACGAGCGGCTGACCCCCGGCTTCGCTCCGGAGCGCTATCGCGGCGCGATGACCGCCGCGGAACAGTTCGACCGCATCTGTTCCCGCTACAACCCGGCCTCGGGCATGATATTCGACCTGATGACCCCCAACGCCGAGGGCAGCGACGTGAACGGCTGGTGGACCGGCTACGGGCTGGTGAAGGACTGCCACTGCGCCTACAACAGCGGCACCGCCGCCTACAGCCTGCTGTACGCCGCGGATTTCCTGAAGTCCCGGGGCGAGGAATGCCCCCCGCTGTGGCTGGAGACCGGCAGGAAGGTGGTCGAGGCCGCCTGCGACCTCCAGCGGGAGGACGGGGCCTTCGGCTACACCTACGCCACCGACCGCCGGGCGGTCACCGACTGGGAGGGCTTCGCGGGCTGCTGGTTCGCGGCGGCGGCGGCGCTGCTGCACCGGCTGACCGGCGAGGCGCGCTGGCGGGACTGCGCCATGAGGGCCCTGCGCCACTACGCCCGGGACGTGCGGGCGCTGAACTGCTGGGGCACGCCGATGGACACCTGGAAGGCCGTGGACCAGGAGGGCAACCTGGCCTTCATACGCGCCGCGTCGATACTCTACCGGGACACCCGGGACGGCGAGGCGCTGGAGCTTTTGAAGCTGGGCGCGGAGTACGAATACCTGTGGCGCTTCGGCTATCGCACGCAGCCGGAGCACGCCCCCATCGACGCGGGCTGGAGCGCCTGCGGCGGATCGGTGACCTCCGTGTCCAACCCCCACATCCATCCGATGGGCGCGCTGGTGAACGCCGACCTGGAGGCGCTGGCCGAGGCCACCGGCGACGATTACCACCGCCGCCGCGCCGAGGACGGCGTCGCCTGGCTGATGCAGACGCTGGAGCTGTACCCCGGAAAGACCGGCTACGGCCGGTACGGCGTGCTCTCCGAGCGCTGGTGCCCCAGCGACGGGCTGCTGGTGGAGCGCTACAACGACGGGCGGATGTACTCCTCCTGGTTCAGCTACAACCTCTGGGCCGCCGCCGACGCGCTGCAGTGCGTGTGCGAGCAGCTGGCTGCGGGGAGGGAATGACGTTTTTTCCACATAAAACGACCGCCGGTTTATCCAATGTCATCAAGAGAAGTCAGTAGATTCTTCGACTCCGGCTACGCCTCCGCTCAGAATGACGATATCGGTTCGTTCGTCATCCTGAGCGCAGCGAAGGATCTACTTACTTAATGACATTGCGAATTTTCCGGCGGTCGTTTTATTATGCCGCGCTCATCCCCCGATGGCGGCCAGCACCGCGAAGCCCGCGATGGCGGCCAGCGTGGACACGGACAGCGCCGAGGACACGTACACCCGCTGGTCGGCGTCGTCGGCGAACACGGGCAGCACGAAGGGCGGCGGCAATATGAACATCACGTTCACGGCGGCGGCCAGCCCGGAGCCGGGCCACAGCAGCGCCAACAGCGCGACCAGGGCCGTGCGCAGCGCCAGCATGATCGCCAGCCGCAGGCCCACCACCTTCAGCGTGGGGACCCAGGGGATGTCCCCCAGCACCAGGTCGTAGCCGATGGTCAGCAGTATGATGGCGCTGGTGGGCGCGGCCACGAAATCGGCGCAGGCGCTGAATATGCCGCCGACGCCCGAGGGCACCAGCGCCCTGTAGAGCCCGGTGGCCCCCAGCAGCACGCCCGCCACGATGGCGATGATGATCGGCGAGAGCGCCATCTGCTTCAACAGCTCGCCCAGGCTGGCCTTCTCCCGGCTCTCCGCGCCCAGCAGCAGCTTGTAGGCCGTGAACACGAACAGCACCTGGCCCAGGTCGATCCGGGCGAATTCCGCGGTGCGGTCCGCGCCGTAGAGCATGTTGAACAGCGCGTAGCCCAGCATGCCCGCCTCGAAACCCGTGGTCAGGAAGGGCACGAACCGGGATTCCAGCCCGGGCAGCCGCCGTCCCAGCCGCCCCAGCCCCCAGGCGGCGAAGCACACCAGGAACATCAGCAGCGGTATCACCACGTCCATCAGGCTGTAGCTGGTGGTGGCGAAGGCGTTCACCAGCACCGCCGGCAGCGTGATGTTCACCACCACGTTCTTCAGCGCGTTCACGCCCTCCCGGGAGATCAGTTTCCGGCTCCGGCACAGCATGCCGATCAGCAGCATCACCAGCACCGGCAGCACCGTTTGCAGCACCTCAACCACGCGACTCATGTCCGTCTCCTCCCCCTGTCGTTTGCGTCACACCGCCGCCAGCACGTGCAGGTTGCGCAGCGCCCCGTCCCCGATGCCGTCGTTGACGGAATAGGCGTGCTTCTCCAGGTCGCCGCACTCCGCCCGGGTGAGCCCCTGGCGCTTCAGCTCGGCGATCACGTCCGCGGCCATGCCCTCGATCACGTCGGCCTTGGCCCGGGCCAGCTCCGGCTCGTTGTCGGTGGTCAGCAGGTATTCCATCAGCTCCGCCAGCAGCGACAGCCGCGGCAGCGCCCGCAGCGCCCGGAAGGCCCACTTGTAATAGGGCTGGTAGGCGCCGTTCAGCAAAAACACCGCCGCCATGCAGTGGCGCACGAAGTCCCCCGCCGCCAGCTGGGCCGCGGCCCTCTCGCCGTGGGCCAGGCAGCGGACATAGTTGTACTGGCCGGACTGGGCCATCAGCAGCAGGTGGCCCGCCAGCTTCTTTCTGCGGATGTCCTCCGGCCAGGCGGACAGCCGCTGCCGTATGGCGGTCACCTCGCCGGAGCCGTCGTGGAAAAGCTCGCCGTTGACGGCCTCCGCCAGGGCGTATTCCGGCACGGACAGCCATTGGCCCACGGTCAGTATGCCGTCCGGCGCGCCCACCTTTTCCGCGAAGAACTCCCCGGCGCGGAGCACGCCCCGCCTCGGCCCGCCCACCGGGGCCATCAGCCCCCGGCGCAGCCCCATAAATTCCCGGGGCAGCCTGTCGTAGGCCCGCTCCAGCAAAAAGGCGGTCCGGCGGTCCACCGCGTCCTCCCCCGGCAGCAGCAGCATGAAGCCCGGCTCGAAATCGTGGTCCCGGGAGATTTCATCGTCGTAGCCGAAGCACTCGGAGCCGCTGCCGAACAGCCCCACGGCGATGCGGGGCAGCAGCTCCGGGAACTGCTCGCGCAGCATCGGCGCGCCATGGGCCTCGTAATAGGCCCGGGCCAGCTCAAGCCCGCCCATAGATGCGCTCCGCCTCCTCTTTGAACCGCGCGGCGTCGGCGAAGAAGCCGTAGTACTCCAGCGTCGGGACGCACTTTTCGCACACGAAGGCATAGTAGCCGTCGTGTTCCAGCGCGGCGTCGTCCAGCAGCGCCACGGCCCGGTCCACCAGGTCGAATATATCCCCCTCGGCGGCCTCCAGCCCGTCCCGGGCCTCCTCGAGGTTCGCCCGGTTCAGGCAGGTGATGGCCTGCTCCAGCGCGCCGTGGGGGGCCTTTTCCATCTGCGCCATGGCCAGATCGTACAGCGCCCCGGCCTCGTCATAGCGGCCCAGGGCGGCGCAGGTCAGCGCCATGTTGTTGTAGAGCCCGCCCAGCAGCTCGGGCCGGGTGGCGGCGCTGGATTCATAGGCGGGACGCGCCCGCATAAACAGCGCCAGCGCGCGCTCGTTCTCGCCGAAGGCGTTCAGCGCCGTGGCGGCGTTGACGCAGGCGGTGCCCTCGCTGATGGTGCCGGCGAAGTCCAGCGCGTCGATCAGCGACAGCGCGGCGTCGATGCTCTCCAGCGCCTTCTCCCGCTGGGCCGTCTTGCGGTAATGGCCGATCAGCTCGTTGCGCACCAGCAGCTCGCCCCGCTTGTCGCCCCCCGCCCGGGCCTCCTCCAGCCAGTACAGCAGGTGGCGCTCCGCCCCGGCGTAGTCCCGGCGGCTCATGTAGGCGTCCATCTTTTCGATCACCCGCTGCTGGGGGATGGGGCGGATGCGGGGATGGGATTCGTAATTGTTTTGCATGGCGCGCTCCTGTGTTATCGGCGATGAGGCGTTTCCCTGAAAGGCTTCCCCTTTGGGGAAGCTGTCAAGCGTCAGCTTGACTGAAGAGGTCCTTATGCGAATCACATCGCGCCTCTGTTGCGATGAAGGCGCGAAGCCATCCGCAGAGGACCTCATCCGTCTTGCCGCTGCGCGGCAATCCACCTTCCCCATGGGGGAAGGCTTTTGGTTCTCCGGCCATCTGACTATTGCCTGATGCCTGTTGCCTATTGCCTGTATCCTGTCACGCCTCCAGCGCCTGCGCGATATCGGCGATCAGGTCCTCCTTGTCCTCCAGGCCGCAGCTGATGCGGATCAGGCCCGCGGGCACGCCGGCGGCGACGAGCTGCTCGTCGGTCATCTGGCGGTGGGTGCTGCTGGCGGGGTTGAGGCAGCAGGTGCGGGCGTCGGCCACGTGGGTCTCGATGGCGGCGACGCGCAGCGCCCGCATGAAGCGGCTGGCGGCCTCGCGCCCGCCCTGAAGCTCAAAGCTGACCACGCCGCAGGAGCCCTTGGGCAGGTATTTCAGCGCCCGGGCATGATAGGGGCTGTCCGGCAGGCCGCAGTAGTTCACCGCGGCGACCTTGGGATGGGCGTGCAGGAACTCCGCCACGGCCTGGCCGTTTTCGCAGTGCCGCGCCATGCGCACGTGCAGGCTCTCCAGGCCCAGGTTCAGGTAGAAGGCGTTCTGGGGGGACTGTATCGATCCGAAGTCCCGCATCAGCTGGGAGGTGCACTTGGTGATGAAGGCGCCGCCCATGCCGAACTTTTCGGCGTAGGTGATGCCGTGATAGCTGTCGTCCGGCGTGCACAGCCCGGGGAACTTCTCCGCGTGGGCCATCCAGTCGAACCTGCCGCCGTCCACGATGGCCCCGCCCACCGCCGTGCCGTGGCCGTCCATGTACTTGGTGGTGGAGTGGGTGACGATGTCCGCGCCCCACTCGAAGGGCCGGCAGTTCACCGGGGTGGCGAAGGTGTTGTCGATGATCAGCGGCACGCCGTGGGCGTGGGCCGCCCGGGCGAACTGCTCGATGTCCAGCACCGTCAGCGCCGGGTTGGCGATGGTCTCGCCGAACACGGCCTTGGTGTTGGGCTTGAAGGCGGCGTCCAGCTCCGCGTCGGTGCAATCGGGGGACACGAAGGTCACGTCGATGCCCATCTTCTTCATCGTGACGGAAATCAGGTTGAAGGTACCGCCGTAGATGGTGGAGGAGGCCACGATGTGGTCGCCGCAGCCGGCGATGTTGAACAGCGCGAAGAAGTTGGCCGCCTGGCCGGAGGAGGTGAGCATGGCCGCCGTGCCGCCCTCCAGCTCGCAGATCTTCGCCGCCACCATGTCGTTGGTGGGGTTTTGCAGCCGGGTGTAGAAATAGCCGCTGGCCTCCAGGTCGAACAGCTTGCCCATGTCTTCGCTGGTGTCGTATTTGAAGGTGGTGGACTGTATGATGGGAATCTGGCGCGGCTCGCCGTTGCCGGGCGTGTAGCCGCCCTGCACGCACGCCGTGCCCAGGCCGTTGTAGCGCATGATGGGTGCCCTCCTTGAAGGAAATTGGTTATTTCAACTATAGACCTTGTAATAACGTATGTCAAGCAAAAACTGACAGACGGGCGTATCCGTGCCGGTTCATACTGT
>ONHI01000175.1 GCA_900317565.1 uncultured Eubacteriales bacterium | reverse complement strand
TCCACGTCCCTGGCGGCGCTGCTGGATTACATCAACCACACCCGCAAGGCCCACATCGTCACGCTGGAGGACCCGGTGGAATACCTGTATACCCCCGATAAGTGCGCCATCAACCAGCGCGAGGTGGGCAAGGACACCATGAGCTTCGCCGCCGGCCTGCGGGCCAGCCTGCGCGAGGACCCCAACGTGATACTGATCGGCGAAATGCGCGACCGCGAGACCATCGAGACCGCCATCACCGCCGCCGAGACCGGCCACCTGGTGTTCGGCACGCTGCACACCGGCTCCGCCTCCGACGCGGTGGACCGCATCGTGCAGGTGTTCCCCGAGGGCATGCAGGTGCAGATCCGCCTGCAGCTGTCCATGTGCCTCCAGGCCGTGCTGACCCAACAGCTCATCCCCGGCAAGAACGGCGGGCGGGCGCTGGCCTGCGAGATGATGGTGGTCACCGATGCCATCCGCAACCTGATCCGCAACGGCAATACGCCGCAGATCGCCAATGCCATCGCCACCTCCGCCGCCATCGGCGGCCAGACCATGGATCAGGCGCTGGTGCGGCTGGTGCGCGGCGGCAGGATCACCAAGGAAAGCGCGCTGCATTACGCCCACGAGGTGGATTACGTCAGGAAGAATTGCTAGGGTGTGTTTCTAAACCCGATTAAGGAGATCGTCCGATGCCTACATTCAAGTATTCCGTCATGTCCCGGGACGGCAAAAAGGTCAACGGCGTCATAGAGGGCTTCAACGAGCTGGACGCCGTATCCCGGCTCAAGGAAAACTATCCAATCGTGCTGCAGATCACCGAGGAAAAGCCCGCGGGCAAGATGGCCAAGTTCATGAGCATGGACCTGGGAGGGAACAAGCTCAATGACAAGGCCTTCACGCTGATGTGCAGCCAGTTTGCGGTCATATTGAAGGCGGGCATACCCATAAGGCGCACCGTCGAATTGATCGCGGACAAGATGACCGACAAAACCCTCAAACGCATACTGGAGCAGGTGGCCAAGGACGTGGAGGGCGGACGCTCGCTGTCCGTCAGCTTCGCCGAGCGCGGCGGAAAGCTGTTTCCCGTCACGTTCCTGGAGACCATCCGCGCGGGCGAGGAGGCCGGCAGCCTGGATGCCTCCTTTGATTCCGTCAGCAAGCACTATGCCAAGCAGAGCAAGATGAAGGGCAAGGTGCGCGGCGCGCTGATCTATCCGGCCTTCGTGCTGGTGGTCGCCATCGTGGTCGTGATCGTGCTGATGGTTAAGGTGGTGCCCACGTTCACCGCCATATTCGACAGCTATGACGCCGAACTGCCCATTCCCACCCAGATCCTGATCGGCCTGTCCGATTTCTTCCGAAAATACTGGATGATCATGCTGGGCATCGCCGCGGTGGGCGTGCTGATCTACAAGCTCTACGGCAACACCGAAAAGGGTCGCCTGAACCTGGCGAAGATGCAGCTGAAGCTGCCGGTGCTGGGCAACATCGCCAACCTGAACGCGGCCAGCCAGTACGCCAACACCATGGCGATGATGCTCCAGGCGGGCCTGGCCATGACCAAGAGCGTCACCATCACCTCCCGCGTGCTGGACAACTATTACATCAGCCAGGCGGTGGGGAAGATCACCGCCCGCCTGGAGGAGGGCCACACGCTGGGCGCGAGCCTGCGGGAGGCGGCTGTGCTGCCGGACATATTGGTGGACATGACCGCCGTGGGCGAGGAGAGCGGCGAGCTGGCCCAGACGCTGACCATGACCGCCGAATACTACGACGCCGAGCTGGAGCAGGCCACTGCCGACGCGCTGGCCAAGCTGGAGCCCACGATACTGGTATTCCTGGCGGCCTTCGCTGGGTTCATCGTCATCGCAATCTACATGGCCATGTTCGGCATGTACGCCGCGATGTAGGATGGTGTTGTGCATGGGGAAGCTGAAGGATCGCAGCGGCCGTGTCAATCGCGTGATCGCGGTGCTGCTGGTGCTGATCGCCGTGATGCTGGTGCTGATCGCCATACCCGCGTGGCAGCGCTTCCGCTACAGGTCGGAAAAGACCGCCTGCATCCAGGCGATGAAATCCGCCCGGGACGGCCTGATCATCGAATACCTGTCCCGCTGGGACGGGGGCACGGTGGACGAGGCCATGCAGACGCTGGACGAGGTGCTGCCCGAGCGGGCAAACATCTGTCCCTCCGGGGGAACGGTGTATCTCATCCGGGGCGAAAACGGCATATTCGAGCCGGTGTGCGGCCTGCATGACGACGATGTGAAGCGGCGCACGCGGCTGAACGCCAGCCGGGGGCTGGAGCTGCTGACGGAGGAGCTGCGCACCTCCCGCCGGGAGAGCAAGGAGGAGCCGGAGACGTTGGAGATCCAGCTCAACGGCCAGCCGTTGGCCTGCGAACGGGTGCGCGAGCGCGTGCCCCTGCGCCGGGGCACCGCCACCACCGAGGGCTATGAGGGCGTCGTGGCCTTCTACGCCGTCGCCGGGGACGGGGAGCTCGACGCGGGCAGCGTGCGCAAGGGCCAGATCTGCTACTTCGTCTATGCGGACGAGCACTACTGCGCCATCTGGCAGGCCACGGACGGCTGGACCGGCGACGCGTATCGGACCATACAATAATTGTTCATACTTTTTTAAGAATTATTTTTGAAAGTTAATAATTGTACTTGACAAAAAGTACCGGTTTATACTATAGTAAGCTGCGCTCAGGATGACGGAGTAAAGCGAAAGCGTCATTCTGAGCGGAGGCGGAGCCGGAGTCGAAGAATCTGCTTCCATTCCTGAATGTCATACTGGCCGTCACAGGAGGATCGTGAATGTCCATCTATGAATACCGGCCCTTGCTCGTGTTCTGCGTGATCGTCGCGGCAATGCTGGGCGCCATCGCGGGTTCATTCCTGAACTGCGCGGCCTGGCGCATCGTGCGGGGGGAATCCTTCGTGCGCGGGCGGAGCCGCTGCCCGTCCTGCGGGCATATACTGGGTGTGACGGAGCTGATCCCGGTGGTGAGCTGGGCGCTCCAGCGGGGGCGGTGCCGCAGCTGCGGCCAGAGGATATCCCCGCGCTATCCGCTTACGGAGCTGGGCTTCGGGCTTTTGACGGTGCTGTGCCTGCTGCGCTTCGATTTGACGGCGCTGTGCCTCAGGAACTTCCTGTTCCTGTGCTGCCTGTTCCTGCTGACGCTGACGGACCTGGAGGACATGACCATCCCGGACGGCTGCCACATCGCGGCGGCGATCTTCTGGGTGGCGGCGCTGCCCTTCACGTTCACCACCTGGCGGGACGTGCTGCTGCACGTGCTGGCGGGGCTGGCATTCGGCGGCGGCCTGCTGCTGATCTCCCTGGCGATGGACCGGCTGCTGGGCCGGGATTCGCTGGGCGGCGGCGATATCAAGCTGTTCGCGGTGGTCGGGCTGTACCTGGGCTTCGTGGGCACGCTGTTCGCGGTGATGATCGCCTGCGTGGTCGGGCTGGCGCTGCACGCGCTGTCGGGTCGTCGGGGCGGCGGGCGGGAGTTTCCCTTCGGACCCTCCATCGCGCTGGCCGCGGCGCTGATGCTGCTGTACGGCGAACCGCTGGTGGCATGGTACGCCAGCCTTCTGGCATAAGAGAAATAGAACGGGGTTTGTAAAATGGCAAAGACGATTCTGGGCATCGATATCGGGCATGACCAGCTCAAGCTGGCGCTGGTCAAGGGAACCCGTGTCCTCAAGGCGGTTTCCGAGCCGATGCCGGAGAATCTGGTGAAGGAAGGCGGCCGGATCACGTCCCGCGAATCGATGGGCGAGCTCATCCGCAACACCATGAAGCGGCATGGCATCCGCGCGAATTACGGGGCCGTGGCCCTTCCCAACGACGCGGTGTTCGTCAAGAATGTGGAAATGCCGCTGATGACCGTGGAGCAGCTGGAGTACAACCTGCCCTTCGAGTTCAAGGACTACATCACCGGAGAGCTGCGGGAGTACGTGTTCGACTACGCGCTGATGTCCGATCCCATCGTGCCCGAGGGCAAGCGCAAAAAGGGCGGCAAGAACGCCCCTCCGCCCGAGCCCGTCGAGGGTGAGGGGGAGGCCTCCGACACGATGGAGCTGCTGGCCGTGGGCACGCAGCGCAGCGTGGTGGAGGATTGCCAGGAGATATTGCGCAAGGCGGGGCTCCGGCTGGCGATCACCGCCCCGGCGATGTGCGCCTACATATCGCTGATCCGCGCCCAGCGCGAGAGCCTGGCGAAGATCTCGGACGAGTACGGCATACTGGACCTGGGTTATGAGGCCATCCGCATGTACATGTTCAAGGGCGACAAGCACGTGGCGACCCGCGTGCTGGAGATCGGGCTCTCCGGGCTGGATACCGTGCTGGCGGACCTTTACGGCGTGGATTCCCACCTGGCGCACACCTACCTGATGTCGAATTTTGAGAATTGCCAGGAGCGCGAGGAGTGCCGGGCTGCCTACGAAAACATCGCCGTGGAGCTGATGCGGGTGCTGAACTTCTATCGCTTCAGCAACCCGGACAGCGCCCTGACCGACATGTGGCTGTGCGGCGGCGGCGCGGTGATCCGCCCGCTGGCGGAAACCATCAGCGATATGCTGAACATACAGCTGCACTCCGCCGACGAGCTCGTGCCCGGCGGGGAGAAGATCGATCAATGCAACACCTTTGCGCAGGCAATCGGAATCGCCATGGGCTGATTGTGGAGGATAGAGAAAAGTGGCAGTAGCAAACAGCAGGCCGGCCCGGGGAACGCCCGGAAAGAAGGGGATTCGGGGCCGCATGCCTGTCAAGCGCTCGATCAACCTGGTGCTCGTCAATGAAAACCGGATCTCGCCTGTGAAGGCCATACTCGGTATATTGGCGATACTGGTGCTGGCGGCGCTATTCAGCAAGTATATGGTGGCGGATCGGCTGATCGCCATGTCCCAGGCGCAGTCCCGGGTCGCCCAGCTGCAACACAACCTGGACGACGCCCTCGAGCTGGTGAACTCCTTCGGCGAGGTGGAGCAGACCTATGCCCACTATACCATCGCGGACATGACCGCGGCGGAGTTGGGCTTGGTGGACCGCACCCAGGTGATGGACCTGGTGGGCACCGTGCTGATGGAGGGTCAGGTCTCCCTGGACGTGGAGGAATTCAACGGCCGCGTGACGGACATGACCAACCTGTTGCTGGACGCCATGCGGGGCCGCGTCAAGGTGAATGAGCTGGCGGACCTGGTGCAGGCGGCGAAGGACGCCCTGCCGCTGCCGGAGATCGTGGTCAGCAACTGGAGCGTCGCCGACAACGTGCTGACGGTGGAGCTGGCGGGCGTGTCGCTGGAGAAGCTGAATCAGAAGGCCCGCGAGCTGGAGGAATCGCCCATCGTGGACAGCTGCTCCATCACCACGGCCAACAAGGAGGGGCGCCTGGAGACCCTGGACTACGTCAAGGGCAAGTACCTGGTCTACCTGCGCCAGCCCCCGGAGGAGGTGGTTGCGCCGTGAAGATCATGAGCAGGGATTTCACGAACAAGGAGAAGATACTGCTGGTCGTGCTGGCGCTGATCCTGGTGGGCCTGGCCTACTATTACTTCGTGGACCAGACCGTGCGCAGCACCATCACCGCGGCGGACGCCGAGTGCCAGCAGCTCCAGACGGAGCTGGACGCCGTGCAGATGAAGATTGCCCACCTCCAGTCCCTGCAGAACGCCATGGACGAGCTGGAGGCCTCCGGCAACCTGACCTGGATGGGCAGCTACAACAACGGCAAGGCCGAGGTGGCCTTCCTGAACGACATACTGGCGGACACGCTGAAATACTCGGTGACGTTCTCCAATGTGACCCGCAACGGCAACCAGATCCGCCGCAACTTCACGCTCCAGTACCAGACGCTGGACTACCTCTCGGCCCAGAACATCATGGACCGACTGAACCAGGGGGAGAACCGCTGCGTGCTGGGGGACGTCAAGTGCACGATGGACGCCGATGGCAGGGTCACCGTCAACCAGAACGCCACGTTCTACGAGACGATGGTGGGGGGCACCCCCGACGCGGGCCTGCCCGTGGACAGCGCGACGGCGAACCGGTGATGGGGAATTTCAAGATTTTGACAAAAACCCATTGCAAAGCGCCCCGGGGTGTGTTAAAATATAGGCGTAAAGATGGACAATGAAGCGGCAGCTTCACAGAACAACGGTCTTTCAGCTGTTCCCGGCAGCTTGAATGATAAATCCGGCTCATGCGGCGATCGGCCGTGAGCCGCATGGCCAATCGATATTCTACATGTAGAAAGGAAGTAAATGAATGAAGAAGAACAACAAGAAGGGCTTTACCCTTGCCGAGCTGCTGATCGTCGTCGCGATCATCGCCGTGCTCGTCGCCATCGCCATCCCGGTGTTCACCGCTCAGCTGGAGAAGAGCCGCGAAGCTACTGACCTTGCCAACCTGCGTGGCGCTTATGCCGAGCAGATGACTGCTTTGCTGACTTGGGATGGCAAGTCCACCACTACCATTCCTGATATTACTATCACTGCTAAGCAAACTCAGGACAACTGGCAGTCCTATGGAAACAGTGCCAAAGCTAATATTGGTAACGACACTTGGGGAAAAGTAGAAATTGATTGCTCTACTTCTAGTTGGACTGTCAAAGCAGATACTGCGAACAACAAGATTACTGTAACGGCTAACTAATCGATATAGATTTCATTGATTAGTAACCGTGTACGGGGTGCAACT
>ONHI01000103.1 GCA_900317565.1 uncultured Eubacteriales bacterium | reverse complement strand
TCGGCGAACATCGGCGCCACGGACACGGTCTTGAACTTGTCCTGGCCCGCGATATTGGGGTTCTCCACGGTGTCGGTGGAATAGACGCGCTGGATGGGGCTGGCGTTGATCTTCTCCACGCCGCGCTCGCTGATGATGTTGTGGCTGAGCATGGCGGTGATGTTCCGCGCGCCCCGATCCTTGAGCACGTGGGCCAGGTTCACCAGCGTGCCGCCGGAGATGGTGAAGTCGTCCACGATCAGGCAATTCTTGTCCTTCACGTCGCCGATGACCTCCAGCACCTGGGCGTTCTCGGTGTGATCGGTGCGGGACTTGTCGCCGATGGCGATGGGCAGGTGCAGCACGTCGGCAAACTTGCGGGCCTGCTTGGCGAAGCCGGCGTCCGGGCTGACGACCACCATGTTCTCGGTGTTCACGCGCTTGATGACCTCCACCAGCATCGGCATGGCGTAGAGGTGGTCCATCGGGCGCTTGAAGAAGCCCTGGAGCTGCTGGGCGTGCAGGTCCATGGTCACGAAGCGGTCCGCGCCGGCCAGCTCCATGCACTCGGCGCACACGCGGGCGCGGATGGACACGCGGGGCTCGTCCTTCTTGTCCCCCTTGCCGTAGCCGAAGTAGGGCATGATCAGCGTGCAGGACAGGGCGTTGGCGCGCTTGAAGGCGTCCATCCAGAACAGGATCTCCACAAACTCGTCGTTGGAATGTAGGCCAATGGGCTGAACCAGGAAGACGTCCCGGTCCCTCACGGTCTCGTTCACGCGCACGAAGGTGTTGCCCTCGGAGAACTTGATGACCTCGGAGGAACCCAGCGGCTTGCCCATGTAGCTGCACATGCGCTCCGCAAAGGTACGTCCGCCACTGCCGGCAAAAATCGAGATATTCGCGGTTTCAAACATAACCCAACTCTCCTTTGTCATGCCTTTATTGGTCTGTATCCCCATGGATATTGGAAGCGTGTGCTAATCCTCGGCCTTTTCGGCGTTCGGGTCCACCACGTTGCCCTTCTCGTCGTGCACGCCGCGCCAGTAGACGTTCACGCCCGCGACGTAGACGTCGTAGCTGATCTGCTCGCGGCTGACCTCCTCCTTGGTGTCCCAGTCGTAGGCCACCAGCCAGCCCTCGCTGTGGCAACTGCCGTGGCCCGCCGTCTTCAGCTTCGGCGGATCGGTGATGTAGTATACGTTCTTGCCCTCGTAGTCGTATTCATAGCGCTTGCGGTCGGACTTGTGCTCCTCGACGATCACGGAAACCAGCTCGTAGTGGTATTCCGGGCGGGTGCCGTAGATCGTGACCGTGGCGTTCTCCTTGTCCACGTCGGTGTAGATGTAGATGGCATGCTCGGTATCGTTGCGGAAGATGAAATCCTTGCCCTCCACGCCGTACTCCACCGCGGCGTCCTGGCTGGGCTCCACGTAGCTGACGGTCATGTTGTGGTTGGAGCGCTGGAGGATGGTCATGTTGGCCATGATGGCCGCGTTGTACAGCGTGGTGGAGGCCTGGCAGACGCCGCCGCCGACGCCCTTCACCAGCTCGTTGCCGGCGTATTCAGGGGCCTTCTTGAAGCCGCGGCCCTCGGTGCGGGGACCGACGATCTCGTTGAAATCGGCGGTCTGGCCGGGCTGGACCACATAGCCGTTGAAGTAGCTCAGCGCAAGGCGCACGTTCGCGCGGCTGTCCGAGCCGCGGAAGCTGACGTCGGTGGAGAACTTGGCGACCACCTTCATCTCCATGTTGTCGGAGGTGACGACGGGCTGCACGTCCTCCACGGGCAGCCTGGTCTCCCCCTCGCCGGTCTCGATCAGGGCCACCAGGTTTTCCCGGGTCTGCTCCTTGTTCAGGTCCCGGCCGTTGCGGGAGGCGGTGATGATCACCGGCTTGGTCTCCGTGACGGCCACCTCGGCGTCCACAGGGTCCACGTGCAGCTGGTTGGCCAGGTCGTCGATGAAGGCGTCCAGCGCGGCCTGGTCGTATTCCAGGACGCAGTTGAACTCCGCCGGGGCGTCCTTCAGGTTCCTGATGATGGCCTTGCGGTCGGAGCGGCTGCCCACGTGGCCCAGGTTCCAGGCGCGCTCGATCTCCGATTCGTAGTCCATCGACGCGCCGTAGTCCGCGGGCCGGAAGCTCCAGGCGCTGTCCCCGTAGGTCAGCGAATAGGTGGTGTTCAGGCGCTCGTTGCGGATCTGCTCCAGCACCGCGCGGCCCTCCTCCAGCGTGTAGCCGGACATGCTGACGCCGTTGACATAGACGTTGTCCACGAAGCGCTCGACCTGGGATTCGCGCACGTTGTTCACCAGCCTGCCCACGCCCATGGCCACCACGGCCAGCACCGCCAGCGCGATCACGCCGAACATCGCCAGCCGGATCATCCGGGGCACGCCCCGCCAGCCCCTGGCCCGGGGCGCTGTGGCCTGCCGACGGGCCGGCGCGCGGTTCGCGCCGGTCGCCCTGCGCCGGGGAGCGGACCTGCCCGGGGCGGACGTTCTGCCCGGGGCAGACGTTCTGCCCGAAGCAGACGTTCTGCCCGCGGCGGTATTTGGGCGCGCGGAAGCGCTCCGCCGCGCCGGGGCGCTTCCCCGGGGCGCGGACGTTCCCCGCGCAGGGGACGTTCCCCGCTGGGAGGGCGCGCGCCGGTTCGCGGCAGTCCTGCCGGAATTGATTCTGTTTTGAGGAAAGCGCTCGCTGGTCAAATCCTACGCTCCTGGGTCAATGGTGCCGAATCTATCTCACCGGACCGCCCACAGCGGCCCGCAGTACGCTCTATTCGCCATCATTATATCACACATCCCCAACCCTGATAAGGCACATTGTTCATCGTCTGTGTAAAAATACTAAAAACTTTTCGAGGCCGTATAAAGGCGCGTAAAAACGGGCAAAAGCGGCCCCGCGGCGCGTTGACAAAAGGGGAAAAGTGGTGTATGCTCGTGCTGTGCCCCCGCGCGGGCGGCGGGCATAGAAGCAATCAGGAGGACCAGCTATGCGCATCGCGATTCCCTTTTACATGGGCGAGATTTTCCAGCACTTCGGGCACACCCCCCAGTTCAAGGTGTACGAGATCGAAAACCGCCAGATCCTGATGGAGATGGTCGTGGAGGTGGAGACCCAGGGCCACGCCGCGGTGGCGGAGCTGCTGCGGTCGATGGACGTGAAGGTGGTGGTCTGCGGCAACATCGGCGAACGGGCGATGCTGGCGCTGCGCGACGCGGGCATACTCTTCTACGGCGGCGTCACCGGCGACGCGGACGCGGCCATCACCGCGCTGGTGAACGGCGGGCTGAAGTACGACCCCGACATCAAGTGCCCCGAGCACGGCGGGGAGGGCGGCTGCGCCGACTGCGGGGGCGATTGCGGCGACTGCGGGGGCGACTGCGGCAGCTGCGGCGGCTGCGGGCTGTAAGCACGACCATATAGACAGGCCGGGACGGCATTGCGCCGTCCCGGCCTGTCTGTTTGCATCGATTTTTCTATTTCTTCGCTTCCTTGGCCCAGGAATCCTTCAGCGGCACGGTGCGGTTGAACACCGGCAGCGCCTCGGTGGAATCCTTGTCCTTGCAGAAGTAGCCCATGCGCAGGAACTGGAAGGTCGCGCCCACGTCGTGCCCGGCGATCCAGGGCTCGCAGAAGCCCTTCACGATCTTCAGGCTGTCGGGGTTCAGCCGGTCCATGAAGTCCACGGGGGCCGCCTCGATCTCGTTGCCGTCCTCGTCCACCTCGACCTTCGCCTCGGCGTTGGGGTCGTCCTCGGCCAGGATCGGCTCGTACAGCCGGTACTCGCAGGGCACGCCCTCGGCGGCGGACACCCAGTGCAGCGTGCCCTTCACCTTGCGGTTCGCGCCTTCGCTGCCGGAGCGGCTGTCCATGTCCACGGTGCAGCGCAGCTCCACGATGTTGCCCTCGGCGTCCTTCACGAAGTCCTCGCACTTGATGATGTAGGCGCCCTTCAGGCGGACCTCCTTGCCGGGGGCCAGCCGGAAGAACTTCTTCACTGGCTCCTCCATGAAGTCCTCCCGCTCGATGTACAGCTCGCGGCCGAAGGCCACCTCCCGGGTGCCGAACTCGGGATGATCCGGGTGGTTCTCGATGGTCAGCGTGTCCGTCTTGTCCTCGGGCCAGTTGGTCAGCACCACCTTCAGCGGGTTCAGCACCGCCATGGCGCGGGGGGCGGTGTCGGCCAGCGCCTCGCGGACGCAGTGGTCCAGCAGCGCGCCCTCCACCATGGAGTCGGCCTTGGCGACGCCCACGCGGTCCATGAAATCGTGGATGGCGGCGGCGGGATAGCCCCTGCGGCGCATGGCCACCAGCGTGGGCATGCGGGGATCGTCCCAGCCGGACACCACGTGCTCCTCCACCAGGCGGCGCAGGTAGCGCTTGGACATCACGGTGCGCTCGATGTTCAGCCGGGCGAACTCGATCTGGCGCGGCGGCTGGTCGGTGACGCCCGCGTGGTTCACGAACCAGTCGTACAGCGGGCGGTGGATCTCATACTCCAGCGAGCACAGCGAGTGGGAGATGCCCTCGATGGCGTCCTGCACGGGGTGCTGGAAGTCGTACATCGGGTAGATGCACCACTTGTCGCCGGTGCGGTGGTGGGTGTGGCGGTTGATGCGGTACATGGTCGGGTCGCGCAGCAGCACGTTGGGGTTGGCCATGTCGATCTTGGCGCGCAGCACCCGGGCGCCCTCCTCGAATTCGCCGTTCTTCATGCGCTCGAACAGGTCCAGGTTCTCCTCCACGGGGCGGTCGCGATAGGGGCTGTTCACGCCGGGCTTGGTCAGCGTGCCGCGGTTGGCGCGCATCTGCTCGGGCGTCTGGTCGTCCACATAGGCCACGCCCCGGCGGATCATGTCCTTGGCGATCTCATACAGCCTGTCGAAGAAATCGGAGGCGAAATACAGCTTGTCCCACTTGTAGCCCAGCCACTCGATGTCCCGCTGGATGCCCTCGACGAAGGCCGTCTCCTCCTTGGTGGGGTTGGTGTCGTCGAAGCGCAGGTTGCACTTGCCGCCGTACTTTTCGGCGATGCCGAAATCCACGCACAGCGCCTTGGCGTGGCCGATGTGCAGATAGCCGTTGGGCTCCGGCGGGAAGCGGGTGTGCACGTGGTCAAAGCGCCCGCTGGCCAGGTCCTGCTCGATGAATTCCTCGATAAAATTCGCCGGGCGTCTCACTTCATTCTCCATGTTGGTCTCCTCCCCTGTCCGCCGCTGTGCGCGGCGGGACCATATCACCGATTTACTGGATATTATAGCACGTTTTTACGGGGATGAACAGATGGTAAAGGTAAAAAAGAGGGAGAAAGGCATTCGCCTCTCTCCCTCTTTTTGCCGTCGATCCGATCACGTCACGCTGCCGTCCTCGGCCTCGGGCGTCTCCTCGAGCTCGATGTCGGCCTCGATCTCCTCGGGCTTGATGTCGGCCAGCACGGCGTTGGCCTCCCGCTCCTCCTCGGTCTTCACGAGGCCGGTGGCCAGCAGATAGTTGTTCTTCATCCAGCGCACCTTCTCCGCGACGAAGTTGGTGGAGCGTCGCACCACGTTCTTCAGCAGCGACCCGCCCTCCTTGGCGGCCATCACGGTGGGCTGGAAATCGTTCATGTCCTTCACGGAGGAAACCGTGCAGGGGATCAGGTTGATGCCCTGGTCCAGTATGTTGGCCTGGGCGATGCCCATGCCCGGGTTGAAGCTGAAGGTCTGCTGGAAGATCAGGCAGCGCTTGTCGTTGGGGTTGGCGTTGCCCGCGAAGCAGAAATTGCCCAGGCTGTAGACGATGTACTTGCCCTTGTACTTCTCGATGCCCTGATACACATGGGGATGGGTGCCGATCACCAGGTCCGCGCCGGCGTCCACGATGGCGTGGCCCATGGCCTCCTGCTTGGAGTTGTAATCGTTGCGGCTCTCCTCGCCCCAGTGCATGCTGACGATCAGCAGGTCGCAGTTGGGACGGGCCTCGGCCACCGCGGCGGCGATCTCATCCTTGGTGTTGTTCCACTGATCGAAGCCCAGCGCGCACACCCGCACGCCCTTCATCTCGGTGTACCACGCCTGAGTATAGCCGCAATAGCCCACGCCGTTGGACGACAGTATGGAGGCGGTCTCCTTCAGGCCGGTCTTGCCGTAGTCCAGGGTGTGGTTGTTGGCCAGGTTGCACAGCTCCACGCTGGAGGAGGTGAGTATGTTCACATAGTCCGGGTCGCCCTTGAAGATGAAGCCGCCGTGCTTGCCGGGCTTGTCGCTGGTGGTCAGCGGGCCCTCCAGGTTCACGATGGTCAGGTCGTCCCCCTCGAATATGGAGCGCACGTTCTGGAAGAAGTATTCATAGCCGTACTTCCTGGCGTACTGGGTGAAGCGCCGCTGGCCCTTCGCGCCCTCCTCGCCGCCGAAGGTGCAATCCCCCGCCGCCGAGATGGTCAGCGTCACGGAGCCGGAGGGATCCTCGGTGGGCTCGGGCGTGGGCTCCGGGGTCGCGACGGGCGCCTCCGTGGCTACGGGCTCGCGGGTGGGCTCCACCGCGGGGACCTCGGCGGTCCGGCGGTCGATCACGCCCAGGGACAGCGCGTCCTCGTCCGTGACGCCGTCCGGCGCAAACTGGCCGCGGCTCTGGATCGCGCCGGTGCGCGCGCCGTTCGCAGCGGTCTGGGCATAGCCCTCGCCCAGCGCGGGCGCGGCGACCTCGACGGCCCCCTGGCGGACGTACCACTGCATATCCCGGTTGGGCTTGACGCTGGCGTTGAACATGGCCATGCCGGCCATCGTGCCCACGCCCATCAGCACCAGCAGGCCCATCACCCCGGCGCGCAGGGTCCTCCGCCTGCGGCGCTGGGCCGCCTTTTTCTTCTTCGTCACATTCTTGCCCATATTCGAACCAAATCCTTCCGGAGGGGCGCACCGGGGCCAGGCCCCAAAGCGCCCTGAAATCAATCATTTTGAAACATTATAAAACAAATTTGAAATAATTTCAAGTACAAAATGATTTTTTTATGACAAAATTTACGCCGCCCGTGCCAAATCGACACGGGCGGCGATGGATTCAATCGGCTCAATTACAGCGGCATGGCGTTGTTCTTCTTGTCCAGCACGCTGTTGTCCAGGCCCAGCTGCTTCGCCTGGCGGTTCTGGAAGAACTTCTCGGCCACCTGCGGGAACAGGGCGTAGCTGAGCACGTCCTCCTCCTGGGTCAGGTACTGGCCCATCTCCTTCTTGAACTCGTCCAGGTGCTTGACGCCGTAGGACTTGTCGTCCACGGGGCGGCAGGTGATGACCTTCTGGTCGCCGATGACCTTCTTGCGCACTTCCTCGTTGACGGGCGCGGGCAGGCGGCCGTATTCGCCGCGCATCAGGCCCTGGCTCTCCTTGGGGCACATCTTGTAGCGCTCGCCGGTCAGCACGTTCATGACGGCCTGGGTGCCGACGATCTGGGAGGTCGGGGTCACCAGCGGCGGATAGCCGAAGTCCTCGCGCACGCGCGGCACCTCGGCCAGCACCTCGTACAGCTTGTCGGACTGGCCGGCCTGCTTCAGCTGGTTGATCAGGTTGGACAGCATGCCGCCGGGCACCTGATACTTCAGGGTATTCACGTCCACGCGCAGCACCTTGGGATCCAGCACGCCCTGCTCCTGGAGCTTCTGGGCGACGCCGCGGAAGTGCTCGGTAGCCTTGGTGATGATGTTCAGGTCCAGGCCGGTGTCCCACTCGGTGCCCGCCAGGGTCGCCACCAGGGGCTCGGTCGCGGGCTGGCTGGTGCCGTTGCCCAGGGGGGACAGTGCGCAGTCCACGATGTCCACACCCGCCTCGATGGCCTTCAGGTTGCACATATCGCCGATGCCGGCGGTGTTGTGGGTGTGCAGGTGCACCTTGGTCTCGGGCTTCAGGGCCTGCTTGAGGCACTTGACCAGGCTGTAGGCCTTGTAGGGCAGCAGCAGGTTGGCCATGTCCTTGATGCAGATGTTGTCGGCGCCCATCTTCTCCAGCTCCAGGGCCAGGTTCACGAAGTACTCCTCCGTGTGCACGGGGCTGATGGTGTAGCTCAGCGCGACCTCGCAGATGCCGCCGTACTTCTTGGTGGCCTTGATGGCCGGCTCCAGGTTGCGGGGATCGTTCAGCGCGTCGAAGATGCGGATGACGTCGATGCCGTTTTTGATGGACAGGCGGGTGAATTCATCCACCACGTCGTCGGCATAGTGGCGATAGCCCAGGATGTTCTGGCCGCGGAACAGCATCTGCAGCTTGGTGTTCGGTATGGCCTCCTTGAGCTTGCGCAGGCGCACCCAGGGATCCTCGTTCAAAAAGCGCAGGCAGCTGTCGAACGTGGCGCCGCCCCAGCACTCCAGGGAATAATAGCCGACCTTATCCAGCGTTTCGCAGGCGGGCAGCATGTCCTCCAGGCGCATGCGGGTCGCGGCCTGGGACTGGTGCGCGTCGCGAAGGATGGTCTCGGTAATCATTACTTTGCCCATGATAACTCTCCTCCAAATCCAATTAATGCGCAAACAGCGCGATGAACACGCCCGCCGCAACCGCGGAGCCGATGACGCCGGCCACGTTGGGGCCCATGGCGTGCATCAGCAGGAAGTTGCCGGGATCCTCCTCCTGGCCGACCTTCTGGGACACGCGGGCCGCCATGGGAACGGCGGAAACGCCCGCGGAGCCGATCAGCGGATTGATCTGGCCGCCGGAGAGCACGTTCATCAGCTTGGCCAGCATCACGCCGCCCGCGGTGCCGAAGCTGAACGCGATGACGCCGAGGATGACGATGTAGATGGTCTGCATGGTCAGGAAGGTGCTGCCCTGGGTGGTCGCGCCGACCGTCAGGCCCAGGAAGATGGTGACGATGTTGCACAGCTCGTTCTGCGCGGTCTTGTTGATGCGCTCCACGACGCCGCAGACGCGCATCAGGTTGCCCAGCATCAGCATGCCCACCAGCGTGGCCGCGTCGGGCAGCAGCAGGGAAACGATGATCGTGACCGCGATCGGGAAGATGATCATTTCGGTCTTGGACACCTGGCGCAGCTGGCCCATGCGGATGGTGCGCTCCTTCTTGGTGGTCAGCGCCTTCATGATCGGGGGCTGGATGACCGGCACCAGGGCCATGTAGCTGTAGGCCGCCACGGCGATGGGGCCCAGCAGGTGGGGCGCCAGCTTGGTGGTGACGAAGATGGCCGTCGGGCCGTCCGCGCCGCCGATGATGCCGATGGCGCCGGCCTCACTGGCGGTGAAGCCCAGCAGCTTCGCGCCCAGGAAGGTCAGGAAGATGCCCAGCTGCGCGGCAGCGCCCAGCAGCAGGCTCTTCGGGTTGGCGATCAGCGGGCCGAAGTCGGTCATCGCGCCCACGCCCATGAAGATCAGCGGGGGGTAGATGCCCAGCTTGACGCCCTGATACAGATAGTACAGCAGGCCGCCGTTGGCGGTTTGCAGCGCGTAGCCCATCTCGCCGGTGGCGGGATTGAGGCGCATCATGACGTCGGTGACGTCCTTGCCCAGCGCCTGCGCCCCGGCCAGGGCCTCGGCCTGGCTGCCGAAGAAGGTGAACGTGGGATGGCTCATCATGCCCGCGGCGGGCAGGTTCGCCAGCAGCATGCCGAAGCTGATGGGCAGCAGCAGCAGCGGCTCGAACTGCTTCACGATGGCCAGGTACAGCAGGAAGCAGGCCACGGCGATCATCACATAGTTGCGCCAGTCGCCGCCGGTGCCGTCGAAGCTCTTCGCGAAGCCCGTGGACATCGCAATGTTCTTCAGGCCCTGTATAAAGTTGATATCGGGATCGGTGTTGCCCGCCTCGGTCGCGGTCGTCTCCACCGCCGCCTCGGCCTGCTCGGCCACCTGGGCGGTCTCATCTTCCGCGGGGGTCTCGGCCAAGGCCGTAAACACGGTCAGCAGGGCGAACAGCGCCAGCAGGCACGCGAGCGCGCGCTTGGGGCTTACCTTTCTTAATTTGGACATTTCGTCAAACCCTCCTTACCGCTTTCACAAGACTAATGTTTATATTAGTTCAGCGAGAGCAGTACGTCGCCGGTATTGACGGTGGCGCCCTTGGACACGTTCACGGAAGCCACGACGCCGTCGCGGGGAGCCATGATCTCGTTCTCCATCTTCATGGCCTCGAGGATCAGCAGCACGTCGCCCTTCTTGACGTTCTGGCCCTGGGACACCTTCACGGCGTTGATGTTGCCGGGCATGGGGGCCTTGATGGCCTCGGCGCCGGCGGGCGCGGCGGCAGCAGCCTTGGGGGCGGCGGCGGGGGCGGCCTTC
>ONHI01000174.1 GCA_900317565.1 uncultured Eubacteriales bacterium | reverse complement strand
TTCGTCACCTGCGGCATGGGCGGCGGCACCGGCACCGGCGCGGCCCCGATCATCGCCGAGACCGCCCGCGAGATGGGCATTCTCACCATCGGCGTGGTCTCCAAGCCCTTCCTGTTCGAGGGACGCCAGCGCATGAAGAACGCCGAGGCCGGCATCGAGCGCCTGAAGGCCAACGTGGACACCCTGGTGGTGGTCCCCAACGACCGGCTGCTGTCCGTGGTCACCAAGGGCACCACGATGACCGACGCCTTCAAGATCGCCGACGACACGCTGCGCCAGGGCATCCAGGGCATCTCCGATCTGATCGCTGTGCCCAGCCTCATCAACCTGGACTTCGCGGATGTGCGCACGGTCATGCAGTCCCGCGGCCTGGCCCACATGGGCATCGGCATCGGCAAGGGCGAGAGCCGCATGGTGGACGCCGCCAAGCAGGCCATCTCCAGCCCGATGCTGGAGACCAGCATCGACGGCGCGCGCGCGGTGCTGATCAACATCACCGGCGGCCCGGACACCTCCATCATCGACATCAACGAGGCGGCCCAGCTGATCACCGCCGCCGCCGATCCCGAGGCCAACATCATCTTCGGCGCGGGCATCGACGAGAGCATGGAGGACGAGGTCAAGATCACCGTCATCGCCACCGGCTTCGAGAAGCCCAGCTTCACGGCCAGCCACACCGCCTCCACCATCGGCGAGCGCGAGCCCGCCGGCGAGGCCGAGGCCGAGCCGGAGCGCCCGGCGCGCAACGCCTCCCGCTATGAGGAGGAGCCCGTTTCCCCGATCTTCGAGCGGCGCAGCCGTCCCCGCGAGGGTGGCGACACCGGCTATGAGCAGCGCGAGCAGCGCCGCGCCGAGCGCCAGCAGACCCGGCGTCCCCGCGTCTACCAGGAGGACGGCCAGGAGCCCAGGAGCCAGAACCGCCGCGGCTTCGCCCCGGACGTGCCCAGCTTCATGAAGAAAAAGTAATTCCCCGCAAGGCATATCGCCGCCCCGCCGGATTTCCGGCGGGGCGGTTTTGCATGCGTGTCGAAATCGTGTTAAAATGTGTCATAATATGATTTGAATATTGACTTTTTATGGGTGCATAAGTTATAATGTGATTAATGATCGGCGCATGTGCGCCGCAACAACCCAAGGGATCGTCGCTCAATGATCCCGCCTGAGGAGGTCGTTTTCCATGAAGGGTCTCAATCGCATCCGTCGGGTCCTCTGCATCGTGTTCATCGTCGCGCTGCTGGCCGTCACCGCCGCGCCGGCCTTTGCCGCCAGCAATAAAAATCCCGGCGGCGCTTACATCGTCACCGCCAGCAGGCTCAACATGCGCTCCGGCGCCAACGGCAGCATCGTGCGCAAGCTGCCCAAGGGCACCGTGGTGGTCTATCGCAGCCAGTCCAAGGGCTGGTGGCGCGTGATGTGCGCCGCGGGCACCGGCTATGTGGACCGCCGCTGGCTCACCTCCGTCAACGGCTATGTGGGCGGCAATTTCGCCACCACCGTGAATCTGTACGTCCGCTCCAAGGCCTCCGAGACCAGCTATGCCCTGGGCAAGCTGAAGAAGGGCACCAAGGTCAAGCTCATCAAGCAGAAGGGCACCTGGATGCAGATCAGCTACAAGGGCCGCACCGGCTGGGTGGCCTCCAAGTACCTGAAGAAGGCGTGATCGATGCGCCGCCAAAACCCCCGCGCGTGGCACTGGACAAGCGCGGGGGTTTTGCGCTATAATGATACCAACGCCAAACTACACGATATGAAGGGGTGCATTGCAATGATTTCCTGGAACAATCTGGACAAGCTGGCGGCCTACGGCGCGCTGGCAGGCACTAAGCGCGTGGACCTGGCCGCCGCCATGGCGGGCGAGGGCGGCGCGCAGCGCGTGGCGAAGTACAGCGTGCCCATGGCGGGCGGCCTGAATTACAATTTCGCGGCCAAGGCCGTGGACGACGACGTGCTCGCGGCGCTGGCCCAGCTGGCGAAGGAGGCCCAGCTGGTGGAGAAGTACGAGGCGCTGCTGGACGGCGAGATCATCAATACCGGCGAAAAGCGCAGGGTGCTGCACCAGCTGACCCGCGGCCAGCAGGGCAAGGCCGTGGTGGCGGACGGCGTGGACAAGCGCGAATTCTATGTGGCCCAGCAGCAGAAGGCCGCCGATTTCGCCCGCAAGGTCCATTCCGGCGAGATCGCCAACGCCGCGGGCGAGAAGTTCACCACCGTGGTGCAGATCGGCATCGGCGGCAGCGACCTGGGCCCCCGGGCGATGTACCTGGCCCTGGAGCAGTGGGCGAAGCAGAACGGCGCCTTCAAAATGGAAGCCCGTTTCATCAGCAACGTCGATCCCGACGACGCCGCCAGCGTGCTGAAGAGCATCGACGTGTCCCGCTCGCTGTTCGTGCTGGTGTCGAAGTCCGGCACCACGCTGGAGACCCTGACCAACGAGGCCTTTGTGAAGGACGCGCTGAAGAACGCGGGCCTGGACGCCAGCAAGCACATGGTGGCCGTCACCAGCGAGACCTCCCCGCTGGCCAAGAGCAGCGACTACCTGGCCGCCTTCTTCATGGACGACTTCATCGGCGGCCGCTATTCCTCCACCTCCTGCGTGGGCGGCGTGGTGCTGTCCCTGGCCTTCGGCCCGGAGGTGTTCGCCCGCTTCCTGGACGGCGCGGCCCAGGCCGACGCGCTGGCGAAGAATGCCGACATCATGAAGAACCCGGCGCTGCTGGACGCGCTGATCGGCGTGTATGAGCGCAACGTGCTGGGCTATCCCGCCACGGCGGTGCTGCCCTACAGCCAGGCGCTGAACCGCTTCCCGGCTCACCTGCAGCAGCTGGACATGGAGTCCAACGGCAAGTCCGTGAACCGCTTCGGCGAGCCCGTGAGCTATCCCACCGGCCCGGTGATCTTCGGCGAGCCCGGCACCAACGGCCAGCATTCCTTCTACCAGCTGCTGCACCAGGGCACCGACATCGTGCCGCTGCAGTTCGTGGGCTTCCGCCGCAACCAGGCGGGCATGGACGTGGACATCCAGGGCAGCACCAGCCAGCAGAAGCTTTGCGCCAACGTGGCCGCCCAGATCATGGCCTTCGCCTGCGGCAAGAAGGACGACAACCCCAACAAGGCCTTCGCCGGCGGCCGTCCCTCCAGCATCATCATCGGCGAGCAGCTGACCCCCGAGAGCCTGGGCGCGCTGCTGAGCCACTTTGAGAACAAGGTGATGTTCCAGGGCTTCTGCTGGAACGTCAACAGCTTCGACCAGGAGGGCGTGCAGCTGGGCAAGGTGCTGGCCAAGCGCGTGCTGGCCCACGACACCGACGGCGCGCTGAAGGCCTACAGCGAGCTGCTGGACATCTGACGAGGCAACAGGCATTAGGCAACAGGCATTAGGCATCAGGCATTGGTAGACCGGCCCGGGAGCGCAGACTCCCGGGCCGGTTTTGTATGCTAGCCAAGCTGCCAGCGCGTGTGGCTGCCGCTTTCATCCTTGGTGACCACCAGCTGGTCGTCGATCTCCTGCTTGAGCTCGGTGACGTGGGAGATGATGCCGATCAGCTTCGATCCCCCCGCCATCTGCTTCAGCACCCGCACCGCCTGGTCCCGGGCGTGGTCGTCCAGCGATCCGAAGCCCTCGTCGATGAACATGATGTCCAGGTTGATGGCGGCGGCGCTCTGCTGGATCTGGTCCGCCATGCCCAGCGCCAGGGACAGCGCGGCCATGAAGGATTCGCCGCCGGAGAGGGTGCGGATCTCCCGGGCCCTGCCGGTGACGGCGGAATAGACCATCAGGTCGAGGCCGTGGTTGCCGCCCGCGCCGGCCCGGTCCGCGTCGGTCATGCGCAGCTCGAACTGGCCCGCCGACATTTCCCGGAAGCGCAGGTTGGCCGAGGCGAGTATGCGCCTGAGGTAGTAACGCTGCACGAAGGTCTCGATGTCCATGCGCGCGCCGGAAACCCGACCCGCCAGGCGATTGTACAGGCTCTCCAGCCGGGCATAGTCGGCCATGATGCGCCCGCGCCTCTCCAGCATCGGCCCCAGCGCGTCCAGCGCCCTGCGGTT
>ONHI01000155.1:1946-7781 GCA_900317565.1 uncultured Eubacteriales bacterium | reverse complement strand
GTTCAGCGGATAGATGCTGTGGGCGTGGGTGTTGCGGTTCAGCGCCCCGGCGTGGGGCGCATCGTAGAACAGATAGCGATAGCGCTTGCCCTTCGTGGAAAAGCGGGCGTGGCAGCCCTCCGGCGCGTCCCCGGAGGCGCGGATGCGTATGTCGTGGGGCAGCAGCGCGTTCAGCGCGTAGCTGAACTTCTCGCCGGGGATGCGGCTCTCGGTGTCGAAGTGGACCGACTGGCCCAGGGCGTGCACCCCGGCGTCCGTGCGGCTGGCCCCGTGGATCACGATCCCCTCGCCGGTGAGCTTTTTCAGCGTCTCCTCGATCACCTGCTGCACCGCCAGCGCGTTGGCCTGCCGCTGCCAGCCGGCGTAATTCGTGCCGTCATATTCGACGGTCATGTGTATCCTGCGCATGCCGGGCACCCTAAAAGGCGTGGACGGCGTTCAGCGCGATCACGCCCGCCAGCAGGGCCAGCAGCGCCAGCGCCGCCAGCAGGTCGATCCTGCCGAACCTCAGCTGCTTCATGCGGGTGCGGCCCGCGCCGCCGCGATAGCAGCGGGCGTCCATCGCCAGGGCCAGCTCCTCCGCCCGGCGGAAGGCGCCCACGAACAGCGGCACCAGCAGCGGCACCATGGCCTTGGCCCGGGCGATGATGCTGCCTGTCTCGAAGTTCGCGCCGCGGGCCTTCTGGGCCTTCATGATCTTGTCCGCCTCGTCCATCAGCGTGGGGATGAAGCGCAGCGCGATGGACATCATCATGGCGATCTCGTGGGCCGGGAAGTGTATGGCCTCCAGCGGCCGGAACAGCGTCTCCAGGCCGTCCGTCAGCGATATGGGGGAGGTCGTCAGCGTCAACAGCTGGGAGCTCACCACCAGCAGGATCAGGCGCACCGCCATGAAGCTGGCCATGCGCAGGCCGGTGTCGGTGATGCGTATGAAGCCGACGTGCACCAGCTCGTTGCCCGTGGTCTGGAAGAACAGGTTCAGTATGAAGGTGAATATGATGATGAAGAATATGGGCTTCAGGCCGCGGATCAGGAACTTCAGGTGGATCCCGGTGGACGCGGCGCAGGCCAGCACGAAGGCGGCGATCAGCAGAAAGCCCGAAAAGCCCTGGGCCACGAACACGAAGGCGATCAGGGCGATGGTGGCCAGCAGCTTGGTGCGCGGGTCGAGCCTGTGTATGAAGGATTCGCCGGGGAAATACTGGCCCAGCGTGATGTTTTTCAGCATTTGGCGTCACTTCCCCCCGCGAAGATTGTCGATGATCGCCGCGCAGACGTCCTCCGCGCGATAGATGCCCTCCGGCATGTCATAGCCCGAATCCCGCAGCCGACGCGCCAGCTTGGCGCACTCCGGCACGTCCAGGCCGATGTCGTGCAGGCGGCTGTCGTGTATGAATACCTCCGCGGGCGTGCCCGAATAGGCGATCTGTCCCTTGCTGAGCACGAACAGGCGGTCGCAATAGCGGCCCACGTCGTCCATGGAGTGGGAGACCATGATGACGGTCACGCCGGAATCGTGGATGCCCCGGATCAGCTCCAGCATCTCCCTACGACCGGCGGGGTCCAGGCCCGCGGCTGGCTCGTCCAGCACCAGTATCGACGGCTGCATGGCCAGCACGCCCGCGATGGCCACGCGGCGCTTCTGGCCGCCGGACAGCTCGAAGGGGGATTTCTCCGCCACCTCAGCGGGGTCCAGCCCGACCTGGCGCAGCGCGATATCCACGCGCCGGGCGATCTCATCGTCGTCCAACCCCAGGTTGTGGGGGCCGAAGGCCACGTCCTTGGCCACCGTCTCCTCGAACAGCTGGTATTCGGGATACTGGAACACCAGGCCCACGACGTGCCGGACGGCGATCAGGTCCGCGTCCTTTTCGCCCAAGTCTGTGCCGTTGATCCTGACCGCGCCGGGCTCGGAGCGCTCCAGGCCGTTCAGGTGGGAGATCAGCGTGCTCTTGCCGCTGCCGGTGTGGCCGATGATGCCTATGAATTCGCCGCTGTGAACGCTCAGGCTCACGTTGTCCAGCGCCTTTGCCTCAAAGGGCGTGCCGGGCATGTAGACGTGGGTGAGGCCGTTGACCGCCACGGCGAGCCTGCCGTCGTCTGCAACGGAGCCGCCCAGCTCCGGCACGACATGCGCCTTGCCGCCGGAGAGGGGCATCTTGCCCAGCGCCTGCGCCATCTCGTTGACGGTCATCAGGCCCTCCGGCAGCGCCACGCCCCTGTCCCGCAGCAGCTTCGCCAGCTTCATCATCTCGGGAACGTCCAGCCCCAGGGACAGCACCCTGTCCGACTGGGCGAATACCTCCCGCGGCGCGCCCTCCAGCGCGATCCTGCCGCGGTCCATGACGATCAGCCGGTCCGCCAGCGCGGCCTCCTCCATGAAGTGGGTGATCCACACCACGGTGATGCCCTCTTCCACGTTCAGGCGGCGGGCCAGCGTGAACACGTCGCGCCGGCCGATGGGGTCCAGCATGGCGGTGGATTCGTCGAACACGATGATCCTGGGCCGCATGGCCAGCACGCCCGCCACGGCGACGCGCTGCTTCTGGCCGCCGGAGAGCATGGAGGGGGAGGCGAGGGCGAAATCGCTCATGCCCACGCTGTGCAGCGCCTCGTCCACCCGGCTGCGGATCTCCCCGGGCGGCGTGCCCAGGTTCTCCAGGCCGAAGGCGCAGTCCTCCTCCACAATGGTGGTGACGATCTGGTTGTCCGGGTTCTGGAACACCATGCCGCAGGATTTGCGCACCTCGTAGCAGTCATCCTCGCTGGCGGGCGTTATCCCGTCCACGACCAACTCGCCGGAGGTGGGCAGCTGCAGCGCGTTCAAAAGCTTTGCGAAGGTGGATTTGCCGCTGCCGTTGCGGCCCAGTATCGCCAGGAATTCGCCCCGGGCGACGGACAGGCTCACATGGTCCACGGCGAGGGCGGAAGCCCCCTCATATTGAAAGCACACGTCCCGTGCCTCGATGATCGGTTTGTTCATCGGTTCATCCTCCCAATTCAACACAGTATAGCACCCGTTCGTTAAGAGTAATCCATTTCCGCGCTATGATTTGAGGCGATTTGACACAATCAACGCAAATTTTATAGAAGGGAATATGTAAAAGCCCCTTTTATTTTGCCGCGCAATGTGCTAGAATATGGGTACAATTATGAATAAGGAGTGACTTATCATGAATCTCAATAAGATGACCATTGAGGACGTTCAGGTCCGGGGTAAGAAGGTCCTTGTGCGCTGTGACTTCAATGTGCCGCTGGACGCGGAAAAGAATATCACCGACGAGACCCGCATCAACGCCGCGCTGCCTACGATCCGCTATCTGCTGGACAACGGTGCCGCCGTGATCCTCTGCTCCCACCTGGGCCGCCCGAAGGGACAGTTCAACATGGAGTTCTCCCTGGCTCCCGTCGCCAAGCGCCTGAGCGAGAAGCTGGGCTTTGAGGTGAAGCTGGCCAAGGACGTCATCGGTCCCGACGCCAAGAAGCTGGCCGCCGAGGTCGAGCCCGGCAAGGCCGTGATGCTGGAGAACGTCCGCTTCCACGCCGAAGAGGAGAAGAACGACCCCGAGTTCGCCAAGGAGCTGGCCTCCATGGCCGAGCTGTACGTCTCCGACGCCTTCGGCACCGTGCACCGCGCGCATGCCTCCACCGCCGGCGTGGCCAACTATCTGCCCGCCGTGGCCGGCTTCCTGATCGGCAAGGAGCTGGAGTTCCTGGGCAACGCCGTCGAGAACCCGGTCCGCCCCTTCGTGGCGATCCTGGGCGGCGCGAAGGTCAAGGACAAGATCGGCGTCATCAAGAACCTGCTGGAGAAGGTCGACGTGCTGCTGATCGGCGGCGGCATGTCCTACACCTTCCAGGTGGCCCTGGGCGGCAAGGTCGGTCGTTCCCTGCTGGACGAGGAGCGCATCGGCCTGGCCAAGGAGCTGATCGAGCTGGCGCAGGCCAAGGGCGTGAAGATGCTGCTGCCCGTTGACAACGTCTGCGGCGACAACTTCTCCAACGACTGCGAGCGCATCACCGCGCATTCCCGCAACATCCCCGACAACTTCGAGGGCATGGACATCGGTCCGGAGACCGTGAAGCTGTTCTCCGAGGAGATCGCCAAGGCCCGCACCATCGTCTGGAACGGCCCGATGGGCTGCTTTGAGATGCCCAACTTCGCCGTCGGCACCCTGGCCATCGCCAAGGCGCTGGCCGAGTCCCAGGCCACCACGATCATCGGCGGCGGCGACAGCGCCGCGGCTGTGACCCAGATGGGCCTGGCCGATCGCATGAGCCACATCTCCACCGGCGGCGGCGCCTCCCTGGAGTTCCTGGAGGGCAAGGAGCTGCCCGGCGTCGTGTGCCTGAAGGACCGCGAGATCCCCAAGCGCACCCCCATCATCGCCGGCAACTGGAAGATGAACAAGACCCCCGAAGAGGCGGCCCAGCTGGTCACCGACCTGATCCCGCTGGTGAAGAACGCCAAGTGCGACGTCGTGGTCTGCACCCCCGCGGTTGACTTCGCCGCCATCAAGCCCGTCATCGCCGGCACCAACATCCACCTGGGCGCGCAGAACGTGCACTTCAAGGAGTCCGGCGCCTACACCGGCGAGCTGAGCGCCGACATGCTCAAGGCCGCCGGCTGCGAGTACGTCATCATCGGCCACTCCGAGCGCCGCCAGTACTTCGGCGAGACCGACAAGACCGTCAACCTGCGCACCGTCGCGGCCGTGAAGGCCGGCCTGAAGGCCATCGTGTGCGTCGGCGAGATGAAGGACGAGCGCGAAGCGGGCTACACCGACATGATCGTCACCTATCAGACCCAGATGGCGCTGCACGGCCTGACCGCCAACGACCTGGATAACGTTGTGGTTGCCTATGAGCCCGTTTGGGCCATCGGCACCGGCCTGACCGCCACCGACGAACAGGCGAACGAGACCATCGGCGTGATCCGCAAGGCCATCGAAGCCAAGTTCGGCCGTTATGCCGCCGAGCACATCCGCATCCAGTACGGCGGAAGCATGAAGGGCTCCAACGTGAAGGGCCTGATGGCTCAGCCTGAGATCGACGGCGGCCTGATTGGCGGCGCGTCCCTGAAGGCGGCTGACTTCGCCCAGGTTGTCAATTTCTAAATCAATTCCAAGGAGACGTGCGGGGCGCGGATCGATCATGCCGCGCCTCGCACACCGGGCTCCACACTAATTCAAGGAGGGTGATTCCCATGATGAAGCTCGTCCTGATCCGCCATGGCGAGAGCGAGTGGAACAAGCTGAACCTGTTCACCGGCTGGACCGACGTGGACCTGAGCGAGAAGGGCCACGAGGAAGCCAAGGCCGCGGGCCGCCTGCTGAAGGCAGAGGGCTATGACTTTGACGTGTGCTATACCTCTTATCTGAAGCGCGCCATCCACACGCTGTATCATGTGCTGGACGAGATGGACCGCGCCTGGCTGCCCGTCATCAAGAGCTGGAAGCTGAATGAGCGCCACTATGGCGCGCTGCAGGGCCTGAACAAGTCCGAGACCGCCGAGAAGTACGGCGAGGAGCAGGTCAAGATCTGGCGCCGTTCCTTCAACATCAAGCCGCCGGCCCTCGAAGAGACCGACGAGCGCTCCGCCGTCAAACAGGCCATGTACCGCGACGTGGACAAGGCCCTGCTGCCGGCCAACGAGAGCCTCGAGACCACCATCGAGCGCGCCGTGCCCTACTTCAACGAGGTCATCAAGCCCGACATGCAGGCCGGCAAGCGCGTCATCATCGCCGCCCACGGCAACAGCCTGCGCGCGCTGGTGAAGTATTTCGACAACATTTCCGACGATGACATCATCGGCGTCAATATTCCCACCGGCAC
>ONHI01000155.1:0-1938 GCA_900317565.1 uncultured Eubacteriales bacterium | reverse complement strand
CCCACCGGCACCCCGCTGGTGTATGAGTTCGACGATGATTTCAAGGTCATCAAGTCCTATTACCTGGGCGACCAGGAGGCCCTGAAGGCCAAGATGGAGGCAGTCGCCAACCAGGGCAAGAAGAAATAAACCCTGAATCGACAAGACCATGAAAAGGGAGCCGACGCACAATAGCGTCGGCTCCCTTCCGTTAATCCCGCAGGAATCAATCCACCCGCTTGAACACGATGGCCGTGCGGCAGGGCACGTAGACCTCGAAGCCCAGGCCCCTGCCCTCGACGAACTGGGTGTAGTACACGTAATCCTTGCTGGTGCGATCCATGCCGCCGAAGTCGATGTCGTCGGTGGAGAAGATCACCTTGTATTTGCCCTCGCCGACGGGGTTCACCGGCAGGAAGAAGTCCGTGGGGGAATAGGTCGGGTGGAAGTTGAACACGTACACCAGCCCGCCCTTTGCGAAGGCGATCACCTTGCCGGGCTGGTCGATCCACAGGTTCACCGTGTCCGTCTTGTTCAGCACCCGATACTTCCGGCTGAATTTCAGCATCGCCTTGTCGAAGTTCACCAGCCACTCGTACTTCAGCGACCCGTTCTGCACCAGCGACCACTGCCGCCGGGCGTACTTGTAGCTCCAGCCGTTGCCCTCCCGGGGGAAGTCGATCCACTCCGGGTGGCCGAACTCGTTGCCCATGAAGTTCAGATAGCCGTCGCTGCCCAGGGAGAGCGTGATGAACCGGATCATCTTGTGCAGCGCCACGGCCCGATCGATGACGATGGAGTGGTAGCTCTTGCTCATGCCGGTGTACATCTCCGCGTCCGCCAGCCAGAACATCAGCGTCTTGTCGCCCACCATGGCCTGGTCGTGGCTCTCGCAGTAGCCCACGTTTTTCTCCTGGGGGCGGCGGGTGGTGAGCTCATACCACAGCTTGTACATGTCCCACTGATCGTCGGAATACTCCTTCAGGAGCCGGATCCAGAAGTCCGGCACGCCCATGGACAGCCGGTAGTCGAAGCCGATGCCGCCGGAGCGGATGGGCACGCACATGCCCGGCATGCCGCTCATCTCCTCGCAGATGGTGAGGGCGAAGGGGTTCACGGCGTGGATCAGCTCGTTGGCCAGCTGCAGGTAGGTCAGCGCGTCCACATTGGTGTTCAGGCCGAAGTACTGGGAGTAGTCCGTGAAGCTGGAGCCCAGGCCGTGGTCCTGGTAGATCATGCTGGTCACGCCGTCGAAGCGGAAGCCGTCGAAGTGATACTCCTCCAGCCAGAATTTCAGATTGGACAGCAAAAAGTGCAGCACCTCGTGCCGGCCGTAGTTGAACAGGCGGGTCTTCCAGGCGGGGTGCCAGCCCCGGTCGCCGGTGAGGAAGTACTGCCCGTCGGTGCCGTCCAGGCCGTTCAGACCCTCGTCGGCGTTGGCGGAGGCGTGGCTGTGCACCACGTCCAGCAGCACGTACATGCCCAGCTCGTGGGCCTTGTTGATGAGATACTTCAGATCCTCCGGTTCGCCGTAGCGGGAGGAGGCGGCGAAGAAGTTCGTCACCTGGTAGCCGAAGGAGGCGTAATAGGGATGCTCCTGGATCGCCATCAGCTGGACGGTGTTGTAGCCGAGGTTGTGGATGTACTCCAGGTTGAAGTCCGCAAACTCCCGGTAGGTGCCCACGGCTTCCTTCTCCTGGGCCATGCCGACGTGGGCCTCGTAGATGTAGGGCGGGGCCACCTTGCGCTTGCCGTAACCGCCATCGGTCCATTTGAATGGGCGGGCGGGGGCCCAGATCTGGCCGTTGAACACGTTGGTCTCCGGGTCCTGCACCACCCGTCGGATGTAGGCGGGGATGTGGTCGGCGGTCTTGCCGTCCTTGGTCACCTGGATCTTCACCCGCTGGCCGTGCCGAAGGGCGTCCGCGCCTTCCAGCTCGATCTCCCAGGTGCCGTCCG
>ONHI01000173.1 GCA_900317565.1 uncultured Eubacteriales bacterium | reverse complement strand
CGGCTGGGCGAGGCCTCCGCGGCCAGCCTGACGGACCTGATGGCGTCCTCCAACTACACCGAGTACGGCAACGACACGACCTACACCATCAACGGCAAGACCATCTACGCCTCCATGTTCCCGGACACCGGCGCGGGCAACTGCTGGGCCTGGGCGCAGCAGGTGTATCTGGAGCTGTGGGGCGTGCACTTTAACTCCACCTTCGAGGGCACCGCGGCCACGGGCCTGAACATGCTGCGCAACCTCAGCGACGCCGAGCGCCTGCTGACCCCGGAGCACCTGAAGCTGTTCGTGCAGAACGCCGTGCCCGGATCGACGATCCGCGTCAGCTCCTGCACCTCGGACTGCGCCGAGTGGACCAACGACGGGCTGCGCTGCGGCCACAAGGGCCACAGCCTGATCATCGCGTCCTGGAACGGCGACGGCGTGTTCACGCTGGACAGCCACTCCAATTCCCAGCACACCCGCTTCTACAGCTGGCAGGGCTTCTGCAATTCCTGGAAGAATTACGACCACATCAAGTACATCAAGTGGCCCAATGCTCCGGCGCTGCCGCCGACGGAGACCGTGGACGGCATTGCGGTGCGCAGCTATGAGGCGACCTACCGCGTGCGCGCCACGGCGACGGAGGGCGCGAAGCTCTATTCCTCGCCCAAGGACGGGCAGCTGCTGGGCACGCTGGCGTATCCGGCCCTGTTCAAGACGGCGAAGCGCTCCAACGAGTCCATTGGCGGCGCGGCCTGGGTGTACGGCATCACCGAGGCGGGCGCGACGGGCTGGCTGGCCCTTGACGGCAGCGTGGCCGACGTGAACGACGCCATCCCCGTCACCGGCGTGGCCCTGAGCTCCGCCAGCCTGAAGCTGCTGGAGGGCAAGAGCGCCGCGCTGACGGCGGCCGTCGCGCCGCTGGACGCCACGGACCAGGGTCTCACCTGGAGCAGCAGCGACGATTCCGTGGCCACCGCCTCAAACGGCACCGTTACCGGCGTCAAGGCCGGCACCGCCACCATCACCGCCACCTCTGCCGACGGCAAGCAGGCCGCCAGCTGCGCGGTGACCGTGGTCAAGGCCACGGGTGAAAAGACCCTCAAGAAGACCGGCAGCAACGGCACCGTGAAGCTGGCTCCGGGTATGAAGCTTCAGCTGGTGCCCAAGTTCGCCACGTCGAAGGGCTGGAAGATCAAGAGCGTCAAGTCCTCCAGCGCCAAGGTCGCCACCGTGGACAAGACCGGCGTGGTGACCGCCGTCGCCGAGGGCAAGGCGACCATCACCGTCGTCACCAAGAACAAGAAAAAGGCCACGCTGACCATCAAGGTCATCGATCCCTACAAGGCCTCCAAGGTCGTGCTCAACAAGAAGAAGACCGTCTCCCTGAAGAAGGGCAAGACGCTGAAGCTTGCCGCCGCCGTGTCGCCCTCCACCGCCGTGACCACGCTGACCTGGAAATCCTCCAAGCCCAGCGTCGCGAAGGTGGATCAGAACGGCAAGGTCACCGCGCTGAAGAAGGGCACCTGCTACATCGGCGTGCGGACGGACAACGGCAAGATCGCCAAGGTGAAGATGAGGTGCGCCATGCCGCTTTACATGGTCAGGAACGACATCACGCTGATGAAGGTGGACGCCATCGTCAACGCCGCGAACAACAGCCTGCTGGGCGGGGGTGGCGTGGACGGTGCGATCCACCGGGCCGCGGGGCCGGAGCTGCTGGCCGAGTGCCGGACGCTGAACGGCTGCGCCACCGGCGAGACCAAGCTGACGAAGGGCTATCGACTGCCCTGCCGCTATGTGATACACACCGTCGGGCCCGTCTGGCGCGGCGGCAAGGCGGGGGAGCGGGCGCTGCTGGCGTCCTGCTATCGCAATTCACTGGCGCTGGCGAAGTCGGCACGCTGTGAATCGGTGGCCTTCCCGCTGATCTCCGCCGGGGTCTACGGCTATCCCAAGGCCGAGGCGCTGCAGGTGGCGGTGGACGAGATCACCCGCTTCCTGCTGGACAACGACATGGACGTATACATCGTGGTGTTCAGCCGGGACGCGGTCCAGCTGGGCGGCAGGCTGTTCGACGACATCGTGGCCTACATCGACGACGTCTACGCGGACACCCACTACGACGCCAACCGGGAGTATCAGCGCAGCCAGCGCATCCTGGAATCCTTCGATCTGCCCGACATGGCCTTCGGCGAGGCGGCTCCGATGCCCACGCAGAGCGTCGCGCCGAAGATAGCCGGCCTGGACGACCTGCTGGGGCAGGTGGACGAGAGCTTCTCGGAATCGCTGCTGCGGCGTATCGACGAAAAGGGAATCACCGATGCCCAGTGCTACAAGCGGGCCAACGTGGACCGGCGGCTGTTCAACAAGATCAAGAACAACCCCGGCTACAAGCCCGGCAAGCAGACCGCGCTGGCCTTCGCCATCGCGCTGGAGCTGTCGCTGGAGGAGACGCGGGACCTGCTGATGAAGGCGGGCTACGCCCTGTCCCACAGCAGCAAGGCCGACATCGTGGTGGAATACTGCATCACCCACGGCTTTTACGATCTGATCGGCATCAACGAGGTGCTGTTCAAGCTGGACCTGCAGCCGCTGGGGTATTGAACAACTGAATACATTTGTCGCCTCCCGGGCGACCTCTGAGGCGCGAAAACCTCCTATAGTGTCCCTGTAAACAAGAGAGCGGATTCTTCGTTCCGACTCCGCCTCCACTCAGAATGACAACGTTTCGATCGTAAACCGTCATCCTGAACGAAGTGAAGGATCTACAAACTCAGGGATATTAGAGGAGGTTTTCATCATGAACAAGAACCTGACCGAGCTGGTATTCATACTCGACCGCAGCGGCTCCATGGCGGGGCTGGAGGCCGACACCATCGGGGGCTTCAACGGCCTGATCGACAAGCAGAAGGCCGAGCCGGGCGAGGCGCTGGTCTCCACGGTGCTGTTCGACAACGAGATCAAGGTGCTCCACGACCGGGTGCGCCTGACCGACATACCGCCCATGACCAACCGGGATTACTACGTCAAGGGCTGCACCGCGCTGCTGGACGCGCTGGGCGGCGCGATCCACCACATCGGCAACGTCCACAAGTACGCCCGCCCGGAGGACGTGCCGGCGCGCACGCTGTTCGTGATCACCACCGACGGCATGGAGAACGCCAGCCGCCGCTACTCCAGCGACGAGGTGAAGCGGATGATCCAGCGCCAGCAGCGGCGCTATGGCTGGGAGTTCCTGTTCCTGGGCGCGAACATCGACGCCGTGGAGACCGCGGACCGATACGGCATACGGCCCGACCGGGCCGCGAATTACCGCGCGGATGCCCGGGGCACCCGGGCCAACTTCGATGCCCTGGCGGATACCATCTCCTGCGTGCGCGGCGGCGCGCCGATCGCCGCGGACTGGAGCGCAGCCATCGACGAGGATTTCCGGGACGCGCGCTGAGCCCTGTCAGACAAACATAACTTGAAAAACGCGCCCGGATTGTGTATAATGGCGCTGTTCATCGGAGGGCAAGCCGTCCGACAGGAGACTGCGAGCCGGATAAGATGGCGGGCTGGAACGCCCGCTGCTTATCCGGCTGTTTTGATGTAGAGGATGCGGAGGGAAAGGCCATGGAGGGCAAGGCGCAGGCGCGCAATTTCACCGAGGGCAGGATACTGGGACCGCTGGTGCGCTTCGCGCTGCCGGTGCTGGCGGCGCTGTTTTTGCAGGCGATGTACGGTGCGGTGGACCTGCTGGTGGTGGGGCGCTTCGGCAGCCCCGCGGACGTCTCGGCGGTCAGCACCGGCAGCCAGATCATGATGACGCTGACCAACCTGGTGTCCAGCTTCGCCATGGGCGCGACCATACTGCTGGGCCAGCAGATCGGCGAGGGCAACGGCAAAAAGGGCGGGGAGACCATCGGCACGTGCATCGTGCTGTTCGGCTGCATCGGCCTGGCGCTGACGGCGCTGGCCGTGCCCGGGGCCGGGGCGCTGGCCGCGGTGATGCACGCCCCGGCGGAGGCCTTCGACCTGACCACCGCCTATGTGCGCATCTGCGGCGCGGGCACGCTGGTCATCATCGCCTACAACCTGATCGGCAGCGTGTTCCGCGGCATCGGCGATTCCGCCACGCCGCTGGTGACCGTGGCCATCGCCTGCGGCTGCAACATCGTGGGCGACCTTTTGCTGGTGGCTGTGCTTCGCATGGGCACCGCCGGGGCGGCGCTGGCGACGGTGTTCGCCCAGGGCGTCAGCGTGGCCGTGTCGCTGCTGCTGATGCGGCGCAGGCAGCTGCCCTTCCAGCTGAAGCGGGCGCACATACGCTTCAACGGCCCTGTGATGGGCCGCATCGCCCGGCTGGGCCTGCCCATCGCGCTCCAGGATCTGCTGGTGGGCGTATCTTTCCTGATCATACAGGCCATCGTGAACGCGCTGGGCCTGATCCCCTCCGCCGGGGTGGGCGTGGCGGAGAAGGTCTGCGCCTTCATCATGCTGGTGCCGTCCTCGTTCATGCAGTCCATGTCCGCCTTCGTGGCCCAGAACGCCGGGGCGGGGAAGTACCGCCGGGCGGTGAAGGCGCTGCGCTACGGCATCGGCCTGTCGCTGTGCATCGGCGTGGTGATGTGCTATCTGTCCTTCTTCCGGGGCGACATGCTGGCGGGCATATTCTCGAAGGACGCCGACGTGGTGCTGGCCGCGGCGGACTATCTGAAGGCTTACGGCATCGACTGCATGCTCACGCCCATATTCTTCTGCTTCATCGGCTTTTACAACGGCATCGGCATGACCCGCTTCGTGATGCTCCAGGGCATCGTCAGCGCCTTCTGCGTGCGCGTGCCCGTGTCCTGGCTGATGAGCCGCCAGCAGCCGGTGTCCCTGTTCCGCATCGGCCTGGCGACGCCCTGCTCGTCGACGCTGCAGATCGTCATGTGCCTGGCCTGCATGGCCTGGGCGAAGCGCAACGTGATGCTGGGCGGGGACGGCGCGCCGGGAAAATTGTAAAGTGTAATGTGATATAGTGTTAACAATTTGGACATCGATGCTCCACATCTTGCGTGTAAAATGCTAAACAGGAAAATAGAGTGAGAGGGAAGTGTACTCTCAAACAGAAGGGGTGACATCGATGTTTTGTCCGAATTGCGGCACGCAGCTCTCCAGCGGCGTGAATTTCTGCCCGAATTGCGGCGCCAACGTCAGCAATGTGGCCGCCCGGGTCAACGCCACCACGGCGGACCAGGGCAACATGGTCATGCTGCTCTCCCTGGGCACCTGCAACCGCGCCACCGCGGCGGCGCTGCTGTCCCAGATCTGCGGCTATGACTCCGACGACGCGCTGCTCATCGCCGACAGCGCGCCCATCACCGTGGCCCGGGGGCTGAGCGACGCCCAGGCCCGCTACCTGGCTCAGGCCTTCACAGAATACGGGCTGGAGGTCTCGGTCTACGACGGCAATGGCTGGCGGGATTGGGAGTCCAACACCTCCTCCGTGTGGGACCAGACCGGCGCGCTGATCGCCAGCGTGGCCTCGGCGCTGGGCCTGATCAGCCTGAACAACCGCATCAGCCGGGACATGATGCACCGCTGGGACTATCCCTATCGCTACAACGGCACGCGCCCGCCGGTATACCGGTTGAATACGACGCTGCGCGCCGCG
>ONHI01000171.1 GCA_900317565.1 uncultured Eubacteriales bacterium | reverse complement strand
TCATCAAGCAGGAGGAGTTCTCCTTCTCCAAGATGCTGGAGCAGGTCAACACCATCGTCATCGGACAGTGCGGGGACAAGGGCCTGCACTACGACTGCCGGACGAAGGGGAAGATCGACGAGTATTATATCGGCGACGATATGAAGCTCCGCCAGGTGCTGATCAATATCCTGGGCAACGCGGTCAAGTTCACCCCCGAGGGCGGCGCCGTCACCTTCACCATCGAAGACGCGGCCCGCATGAACGACAAGGCGACGCTCAAATTCATCATCAGCGATACCGGCATCGGCATGAGCAAGGAATACCTGCCCAAGCTGTTCGAGACGTTCTCCCAGGAGGACGCCACCACCACCAGCAAGTACGGCAGCACCGGCCTCGGCATGCCCATCACCAAGAGCATCGTGGAGCTGATGAACGGCCAGATCGAGGTGGAGAGCGAGAAGGGCGTCGGCACCACGTTCACCGTGACCATTACGCTGGGCCAGGCCAACCACGTGGTGGATGACGGCGGGGATATCGAGCTTCGCCCGCATGAGATGAGCGTGCTGGTGATCGACGACGACCGCATCGCCTGCGACCACGCGCAGGTGGTGCTGGGCCAGCTCGGCATAAGCTGTGATATGGTGCTGTCCGGCAGGGAAGCCATTGAACTGGTGAAGACGCGCCACGCCCGCCGGGAGGACTACAACCTGATCCTGGTGGACTGGAAGATGCCGGAGCTGGACGGCGTGGAGACCACCCGCCAGATTCGCGCCATCGTCGGCCATGACACGCCGATCATCATCCTGACCTCCTACAGCTGGGACGATATCGAAAAGGATGCCCGCGAAGCGGGCGTGGACACGTTCGCGGCCAAGCCGCTCTTCGCCGGGACCGTGATGGACGAATTCCGCGAAGCCTTCAGGAAGAAGAACGCGAAGCTGGTCCGGGAGACGGCCGATCTGACCGGCCGCCGCGTGCTGCTGGCGGAAGACGTGGCCGTGAACGCGGAGATCATGATGATGGTTTTGAGCATGCGGGAAATGCAGGTCGACCACGCGGAGAACGGCAGGATCGCCGTGGAGATGTTCGCCGGCCACGAGCCGGGCTACTATGACGCCATTCTCATGGATATGCGCATGCCGGAGATGGACGGCCTGGAAGCGACCCGGACGATCCGCGGGATGGACCGCGCGGACGCGAGGGAGATCCCGATCATCGCATTGACGGCCAATGCCTTTGACGAGGATGTGCAGCGCAGCACGCAGGCGGGCCTGAACGCGCACCTGTCCAAGCCCGTGGAGCCGGACGCGCTGTTCCAGACCCTGGAGGAACTGATACGGGACTGATTGTCCTATCCGCTGCTCTCGCCGTCATAAAATGGGGGCGGTATCGAACCCCACTTTCCGCTCCGGAAGGAGAACACAGACATGGATACGCACGACACGCATTCCCCCAGACCGCTGGATCGGTATTTGTCCGTCGTTGACGTTTGGGCCATGGCCTTCGGTTGTATGGTTGGCTGGGGCGTATTTGCCATGCCGGGAACGACGTTCCTCCCGGTGGCCGGTCCCCTGGGCACGACGCTTTCGATGCTGATCGGCATGGTGATCATGCTGGTCATCGCCAGCAACCTTTCGTATATGATGGGCCGCTCGGCGGTGACCGGCGGCATATACGCCTATACAAAGGAGGCTTTCGGGAGGGACCATGCCTTCCTGAGCTCGTGGTTTCTGTGCCTGTCCTATCTGACCATCGTATTCCTGAACGGCACGGCGCTGTTCTTCATCGTCCGGACGCTGTTCTCCGACGCGGCGCAGTCCGGCATCCACTACACGGTATCGGGGCACCCCATCTATCTGGGGGAGGCGCTGATATCCGTCCTGGTGCTCGCGGGCACGGGGATCCTCTTTGTGGCCGCAAAGCCGGCGCTGCAGCGGATCAATACGGTGCTGTCCGTCGTGCTGTTCGCGGGGATCGCCGTGACGGCCGCGTTCTGCCTGCCCCACGCGCTGGCCAATGGCGCGCTGAGCGCCTTCGGCACCTCGGGCGTCAACAACGGCTACGCGGTTTTCAGCCTCGTGATCCTGGCTCCCTGGGCCTACGTGGGCTTTGAGGTCACGGCCTTTGATACCGCGCATTTCAGGTTTTCGATCAAAAACTCGAAAAAGGTCCTCTTCGTCTCCATCCTGGTGGCCGCCTTTGCGTATATCGCCATGGCGCTCGTCAGCATCGCTTCCGTTCCGGACGGTTTTTCCACCTGGCAGGAATACATCGCGGGCCTGGAGAATACGAGCGGCGTGGTTTCGGTGCCCACCTTCTACGTTGCCCGGGCCATCATGGGCCCGGCAGGCCTGGTGGTCATGACGCTGACGGCCGTCGCCGCCATCCTGACGGGCATCATCGGCGGCTACCGGGCGACGACCCGCGTGCTGTCCACCATGGCGGAGGACCGCATCCTCTCCGAAAAGTTCTCGAAGCCCACGTACAGCATCGTGTTCATCATGGTGCTGTCCATCCTGCTGTCGCTGCTCGGCAGAAACACGCTGAACTGGTTTGTGGACCTCACCTCCTTCGGCGCGATCGTCGCCTTCGGGTATTCCTCCGCCGCCGCCTGGAAGATCGCGAAGGCGGAGGGAGACAGAAGGACGATGGCAACGGGACTGGTCGGAACGGCGCTGTCCGTGGTCCTCGCCGTCGTACAGCTCGTTCCGCGGCTGGCGGCCATGGAGGCGATGGGGAGCGAGGCCTTCCTGCTGCTTTCGCTGTGGTGCCTGCTGGGCTTCGTCTTCTACTGGAGGACCGTGATCCGGAGCACGCTCACGGAATACAGCGGCATGTCCGCCTCCGAGATCGTGCTGTTTGCCCTGCTGGTGTATTCCGCGCTGATGTGGATGGCTAAGAAGATCGCTGCCGGGGAGAACGCGGAGCAGATGAGGCAGGCGCTCACCCAGGGCGGCTTTCTGCTCGTCGCGATCATCTTCGTGGGGCTCGCGGTGATGCTGTATGTGCAGAATATCGTCCGGAAGAAGCATGAGGCCGCCGAAAGGGAGAAGATCCACGCGGTGGAAAGCAGCCTGGCCAAGAGCCGCTTCCTGTTCAATATGTCGCACGACATCCGCACCCCCATGAACGCGATCATCGGCTATACCAACCTGGCGCAGCAGGAGACGGAGCCCGCAAAGATCCACGAGTACCTGGACAAGATCGACAAGTCCAACCAGCATCTCCTGGCGCTGATCAATGACATCCTTGAGATGAGCCGCATCGAAAACGGAAAGATCGAGCTGGATTATGTGCCGCTGGATCTCTGCGCGGTCTTCGAGGAGATCCGGAGCCTGTTCTCTGAACAGATGAAGCAGAAGCGCCTGGATTTCCAGGTCCACACGGGCCAGCTGCGGGACCGCTATGTCTGGTGTGACAGGAACAGCCTGAACCGCGTGCTCCTGAACATCCTGGGCAACGCATACAAGTTCACGCCGGAGGGCGGGACGATCACGCTCTCCCTCCTGGAAACGGGCAGCGGGGAGGGTGGATACGGTTCCTACGAGATCCGCGTGCAGGACAACGGCATCGGCATGTCCAAGGAGTTTGCGGAAAAGATGTTCATCGCCTTTGAGCGGGAACGGACTTCCACGGACAGCGGCATGGAGGGCACCGGGCTGGGCATGTCGATCACCAAGAGCATCGTCGATCTGATGGGCGGCACCATCGATGTCCTGACGGCGCCCGGGTCCGGCACCACGATCATCATCCGCATCAAGCTCAGGCTGGCCGAAGCGGAGGACGTCCACACCCTGGAGGATACCGCCGGCGGGGATGAAGGCGCCGGGGATGAAGGCGCCGGGGCGGAAGCGGAAGGCGAAATGACCTTCACGGGGAAGCGCCTCCTGCTGGTGGAGGACAACGCCATCAACATGGAGATCGCCAGCATGCTCCTCACGCAGGCCGGCTTCACGGTGGAGTGGGCTGAGAACGGCAAGGTCGCGCTGGACAAGGTCTCCGCCTCTCAACCGGGCGACTATGACGCGATCCTGATGGATATACAGATGCCGGTGATGGATGGCTACGAAGCGACGCGGGCGATCCGCGCCCTGGAGGATCCCGCGCTGGCGGGGATCCCGATCCTGGCCATGACCGCGAACGCCTTCAAAGAGGATGAGCAGGCGGCGGAGCGGGCAGGGATGCAGGGGCACATCGCAAAGCCGATCGACCTCCAGAAGATGCTGGAAACCATCCGAAGGGTATTGCAGAAGGCGCAGGGAAGGCCCTGACGCCCGGTCCGGCTTTTCAGACCGCTGGCAAAGCCCGCAAACGCAAGAATCTCTGCTGACGAAAAGAAACCGGCAGAGATTCTTGCTTGCTGTGTCGGCGTCGCCTGCAAAATGCGGTCACTTACGACCGGGTAAGCTCCCTTTTTTGCAGGCTTGCCTCC
>ONHI01000168.1 GCA_900317565.1 uncultured Eubacteriales bacterium | reverse complement strand
CGGCCACCACCGAGATCCTGGAGGCCATCGGCGCGAAGGACAAGATCATCGCCGTGGACACCCAGACCCCCCTGTACGTCGCGGGCTTTGACGACGTGCCCCAGTTCGACATGATGGCTCCGGACGTGGAGGCCATCGCGGCGCTGGAGCCGGACGTGGTGTACACCTCCGGCATGAGCTACATCGACGGCGATCCCTACCACGCGCTGGTGGACATGGGCATCTGCGTGATCGAGATCCCCTCCAGCACCTCCATCCAGGGCGTGGCCGACGACATCGTGTTCACCGCCGCCTGCATCGGCCTGGCGGACGAAGGCCAGGCGCTGGCCGACGGCATGCTGGCCCAGATCGAGGAGCTGTCCGCCATCGGCGCGACCATCGAGGAGAAGAAGAGCGTGTTCTTTGAAATCTCCGCGCTGCCCTACATCTACAGCTGCGGCAAGGGCACCTTCATCGACGAGATGATGGAGAAGATCGGCGCGAACAACGTGCTGGGCGACATGGAGGGCTGGGTGTCCGTCACCGAGGAGGACGCCGTCGCCTCCAACCCCGACGTGATCCTGACCAGCGTCAACTACATCGAGGATTCCGTGGGCGAGATCCTGAGCCGCTCCGGCTGGGAGGGCGTCACAGCCATCGCCAACGGGGACGTCTACTACATCGACAACGCCGCCAGCTCCCTGCCGGACCAGAACATCGTCAAGGCCATGATCGAAATGGCGCTGGCGATCTATCCGGAGGCCTACGCGGCCTACGCGGACGTGGATGCCGCTGCGTAAGCCATGAAAAAACCGATGCGCATGGCGCTGCTGATGCTGCTTTCGCTGCTGGCGATCGCGGCGGGCGTGGCGCTGGGCAGCACCACCATCGCGCCGCAGGTGCAGCTGGCCGTGCTGTCAAACCGCATATTTGGCACGGCGCTGCCGGAGGGTCTCCCTTCGGTGACGCCGTCCATTTTATGGAATCTGCGCTTTCCCCGGGCGCTGATGGCCTTTGCCGTAGGGGCCTCGCTGGCGGCCAGCGGCACGGTGATGCAGTCCGTGCTGCGCAACCCGCTGGCCTCCTCCTACACCCTGGGCGTGTCCTCCGGCGCGTCGCTGCTGGCGGCGCTGGTGATCGTGTCCGGCTTCAACATATTGGGCCGCTACACGCTGCCCATCTCCGGCTTCGTGGGCGGGCTGGGCACGGTGTTCATCGCCATGTCCCTGGCGCTGCACTTCGACCGGACGCTGGAAAACCAGACGGTGATACTGGTGGGCATGGTGCTGTCGCTGTTCGTGAACGCGCTGCTGACGCTGGTGACGGCGCTGTCCGCCGACCGGCTGGCGCGGCTGGTCTACTGGCAGATGGGCAGCTTCTCCGGCTCCACCTGGGAGAACGTGGGCCTGCAATACGCGGTGCTGGCGCTGTGCCTGCTGGGGCTGATGCGCTACACCCGGGAGATGGACCTGATGACCTTCGGCGAGGAGCAGGCGCTGTCCGCGGGCGTGGACCTGCGGCGGGTGAAGCTGATGCTGATCGGCATCGCCGCGCTGCTGACCGGCACGGCGGTGTCGCTGGTGGGCGTCATAGGCTTTGTGGACCTGATCGCGCCCCACGTGATGCGCCGCTTCTTCGGCTCCAACCATCGGGTGGTGGTGCCCGCCAGCGCGCTGTTCGGCGGGCTGCTGATGGTGCTGGCGGACCTGGCCAGCCGCACGGTGCTCGCGCCCCAGGAGCTGCCCGTGGGCGCGGTGACGGCGCTGATCGGCGCGCCCTTCTTCGCCTGGATCTACTTCCACAGAAGGCGGGGTGGTCTCTGATGCTGGTTCTGGAAGACCTGCGGGCGGGCTACGCCGGGCGGGAGGTGCTGCACGGCATCACCGCCAGCTTCGAGCGCGGCGTCAATTACTGCGTGCTGGGGCCGAACGGCTGCGGCAAGACCACGCTGGTGCGGGCCGTGGCCGGGCTGATCGAATCCACCGGGAAGGTGGAGATCGACGGCGTGCCGCTGCGGAAGCTGAAGCGGCGGGAGGTGGCCGAGAAGCTGGCGGTCATGAGCCAGGTGACGGCGCTGTACTTCCCCTACACGGTGTACGACACGGTGATGCTGGGCCGGTACCAGCAGATGAGCCGCCGCATGTTCGCGCGGACCACCGCCGAGGACCGGGACAAGGTGGAGCAGTGTCTGGAATCTGTGGGCCTCATCGACCTGCGGGACCGCAGGATCGACGAGCTCTCCGGCGGACAGCGGCAGCGGGTGTTCCTGGCCCAGACGCTGGCCCAGGACCCGGAGATCATACTGCTGGACGAGCCCACCAACCACCTGGACATCCGCCATCAGATCGAGCTGATCGACTATCTGCACCGCTGGACCGCCACCGGGCGGCACTCGGTGATCGGCGTGCTGCACGACATCAACCTGGCGCTGCGACTGACGGACCGGGTGCTGCTGATGCGGGAGGGCCGCATCGTCACCCAGGGCGTTTTCCACGACATCGCCGACGCCGCGCTGCTGGCGGAGGTCTACGGCACGGACATCGCCCAGTTCATGCGCCAATCCTTTGAAAAGTGGAGGGATTTGAAATGACGCCCTATCGCAGTCCCTACGAGGCCTATCCCTTTCTGTGCGACCCGGACGCGGACATGCGCTGCGACTTCGAGATCATGACCGACGCCATAGCCTCCCGGACGGGGCTGCTGGCGGCCCAGGCGCCCGAGCGGCGGGAGGAGCTCTTGAAGCTGGACGAACTGATCTACCACGCCAATCCCACGCTGCGCACGTTCTTCAGCGTCACGGAGCCGGAGATCGCCTGGCTGGCCGGGCGGGTGGAGGCGCTGCGCCGGGAGACCGACGGGCTCTGCCGCCGCTTCGTGCTGCCCGCCGGATCGCCCCGGGCCTGCGTCGCCCACGGCCTGCGGGTGGATGGCAAGGCGCTGGTGCGGTTGATCTATCGCCATTGCGAACGCACCGGCGAGGCCCACGACCGGCTGATCGACTTTGCCAGCCTCGTCTCGGAGTACTTCTTCCTGCTGGCGCTGTGGCTGAATCGGGCGGACGGCGTCGCGGAGATCGACTTTGAGAGCCGCAACTATCCCGCCCCGAAGTCCCGGGAGGCATAGCGCCATGCTGGTATCGACGAACATCACCAACACCGACATGGACGTGGAGCGCTACCGGGACACGGACGACCTGCGCCGCTTCTGCGACGAATTCGGGCTGGACGGGCTGGAGGTCATGCCCGTGGCGGGCAGCCGGGCGCTGTACACCATTCCCCCGGAGCGCGTCACCGGCGTGCACCTGCCCTTCTACACCAGCTGGCTGGACTTCTGGCGGGGCGACGAGGAAGCGCTGCTGCGGGAGTACGGCAGCCTCGACAACGTCCGCGCGGTGTTCGGCGGGGACCGGCCCGATTGCATGGTGGCCATGCTGGACGACGCGCTGGACTTCGCCCGGTCCCTGGGCGCGCGCTACGTGGTGTTCCACGTGTCCAATGTGACGGTGGACGAGTGCCTGACGGATCGCATGGTCCACGGCGACGAGGAGGTCTGCGCCGCCGCCGCGGAGATCGTCAACCGGCTGTCGGTCGCGCAGGAAGACAGGTTCGACTTCCTGGTGGAGAACCTGTGGTGGCCGGGGCTGACGCTCACCCGCCCGGAGGTCACCCGGTCGCTGATGGAGGCCATACGGCTGCCCCGCAAGGGCATCATGCTGGACACCGGCCATCTGATGCACACCAACCGGGACCTGCGCACCCAGGAGGAGGCCGTGGATTACATACTGGGCCGCCTGGACGCCCACAGGGACGCGGCGAGCTGGATCAGGGGCGTCCACCTGCACCAGAGCCTCACCGGGGCGTGGGTCCGGGAGGCGCTGGCCAGGGGTCTGGACGCGGGCGGGGACTATTGGACCCGCTTCGGCCACGCCATGGAATACGTGCTGGGTGTGGACCGGCACCTGCCCTTCGACAGCCCCGCCGCCCGCAGGCTGCTGGAGCGCGTCCGCCCCGAATACCTGACCCATGAGTTCATCACCGAGACACGGGATCAGCACGCCGAGGCGTTGCACAGGCAGCGGGGAGAGGCGTTGGGCAATAGGGATCAGGGAGTAGGGAATAGGGAGTAGGGAGTAGGAATAGCTGTAGGGATGGCATAGCCTTCCCCTTTGGGGGGCCGAACGCCCGGGAGACGGATTGCCACGTCGGCGCTGCGCGCCTCCTCGCAATGACATGGTTCGAATCTGTTTCCCCGCGTGTCATTGCGAGGAGCGCAGCGACGTGGCAATCCGGTCCCCCTCGCAATGTCGCCGTTCGATGCGATTTCACGGCGTGTCATTGCGAGGAGCGCAGCGACGTGGCAATCCGGTCTCCCTCGCAATGTCGCCGTTCGATGCGATTCCACGGCGTGTCATTGCGAAGAGCGCAGCGACGTGGCAATCCGGTCCCCTTCGCAATGTCGCCGTTCGATGCGATTTCACGGCGTGTCATTGCGAGGAGCGCAGCGACGTGGCAATCCGGTCTCCCCTTCCCAAAAACGCGGCCGGCCCGACGCTCCGCACTGCGCGGAGCATTGGGCCGGCCGTTTTCAGCTCCCGGAATCAGCCTCAGAAGCGGGAATTGCCGCTCATCTGGCGCTCCTGGGCCTCGATCATCTTCTTGACCATGTTGCCGCCGATGTGGCCGGCGTCCTTGGCGGAGATGTTGTTGCCGTTGTAGCCCTGGTTCAGGGTGATGCCCAGCTCGTTGGCCACCTCGTGCTTCATGTTGCGCATGGCCTCGCGCGCCTCGGGAACGTTGATCTGGCTGCTGTTGGAATTGTTGTTCGCCATCTTGAATGACCCCTTTCAATTTCGTTTTTCGACCTCGCGGCGCTCGCCGTTCAGTCTGCAACTATTTTGACCGGAGCCGCGGGATTTACACTGGAAATTGTACACTGTCATTGAATTGCAAAACTGGAAAAATGCGCATATGAAGGGCGGCGGGATCTCTCCCGCCGCCCTTCATGCCTGCAAAGCCATCCGTCTTATTCGGCGCGGTTCATGATCAGCACCAGATCCTCGCTGGCGGTGATGGTCAGCGCCATGGTGCCGTCCTCCAGCAGCTGGGCCTTGATGCCGGCGATCAGCGCGCTCTCCGGATCCTCCACGGAGAAGGCCAGCGCGCCGTCGGCGTACTGAGTCTCGAAGGCGTCGCCGTCGAACAGGAAGCCGTTCAGCGTCACGGTGGTGCCCTCGATGGTGGCGGTGATCTCCTCGCCCAGCAGCGCGGCGTCCATGTAGGAGCCGTCCATGTTGATCTTGAAGGCGGTCCAGGCGCCGGCAAATTCCTCTTCGGCAGCGTCCGTCCTGGCGGCGGCGGGCTCGAATATCTCGGCCTCGACCTTCTCGGTGCCGAAGATCATCACCATGCCGTCGCTGTCGGCCACCAGGTTGCCCTCCTGCACCGTGAAGACCATGGGCTCGTCGTCGATGGTGACGGTCACGGTGTCGCCCTCGAGCGTCCAGGTGCCGTCCTTGGTCTCGGTCTCCTCGCCCTGCACGGAATTGCCGACGGCGGTGCCGTC
>ONHI01000070.1 GCA_900317565.1 uncultured Eubacteriales bacterium | reverse complement strand
GGGTGTATGAGCCGCTGTACGGCGAGGACATCCACGGCTATCTCTCGCCGTCGATGATCAACAACTATGTCAAGAGCAAGCTGATCCCCCGGCCCGTGGCCAAGAAGTACAGCCGGGAGCAGATCGCGCTTTTGACGATGATCATCGCGCTGAAGCAGACCTGCCGCATGGAGGACATCCGGCGCATGCTGGCGCTGGAGGGCGGGGACACCGCGCAGGCCCTCTACGACACCTTCAGCCTGCGCTTCAGCCACGCGATACAGTCCATGTGCGGCGAGGCGGGGTCCATGGACGCGCCGTCCTCGGCGCTGGACATGGCCATACTCGCATACTCGCCTGCGCCTATTCCGCCGGCTGCGCCGCGGTGCTGAAATACGAGGCGAATCAGGTTCAGCCGGATTGAGATCGCGCATATCCTCTTTAAGACAAAGGGCAGTCTCTGTACGCAGATCATCGCATCCATGGGCGTAGGGGCGCCGATGCGGCGCCCGCCCGGGCAGATCGCAGGCAACGGCAGGTCGATGGCATTCGACCTCATCCGTCAGCCCTGCGGGCTGCCACCTTCCCCAAAGGGTAAGGCACTGCCGCCCCTGCGCATGCGTGTGTCCCAGCGACAGCCCTCATCGCTCAAGGGAGATATGCGCATGCGAAGGCTAATCCGTCCGTACCGTATATATCTGTGTATTATCCTGCTCCTCGCCCTGTCCCTGCCCGCCCGGGCGTCGGAGCCCTTCGCCGTCGCCGCCAAGGGCGCGGCGCTGATCGACGGGGACACGGGGCGGGTGCTGTTCGGCCAGAACGAGAACCGGAGGCTGCCGATGGCCTCCACCACCAAGGTGATGACCGCGCTGCTGGCCCTGGAAAACGCGGGGCTGGACGAGCCGGTCACCGCCTCCAAAAACGCCAGCGGCGTGCCGGGCACGTCGCTGTATCTGTCCGTGGGCGAGACGCTGTCCATGGAGCACATGCTCTACGGGCTGATGCTGCGCAGCGGCAACGACGCCGCCGTGGCCATCGCGGAGCACGTGGCGGGCAGCGTACCGGCCTTCGCGGAAATGATGAACGCCCGGGCGGCGGAGCTGGGCGTCGACGCCCACTACGTCAACCCCCACGGCCTGGACGCCGAGGGGCACGCCATATCGGCCCTCGGGCTGTGCCTGGTGATGCGCCAAGCGATGCTGGACCCCGACTTTCGCCGCATCACCGGCACGCGGCGCAAGGTGATCCCCTGGGTGGGCAACGAATTCAGCCGGGTGCTGGAAAACAAAAACCGCCTGCTGCGCACCTACGAGGGCGCGACGGGCGGCAAGACCGGCTATACCGGCAGGGCGGGGCGCTGCCTGGTGTTCAGCGCCGAGCGGGACGGGCTTTCGCTGATCGGCGCGGTGCTGAACTGTCCCACCTGGTTCGACACGGCGACCGCGCTGCTGGACTACGGCTTCGAGAACTTCCGCATGGAGGCGGCCTGCGAGGCGGGCGCGCGGCTGGCGGAGCTGCCGGTGGTGGGCGGCGAGGCGCTCTCCGTGGATATCGTCGCGGACGGAGCGCTGAAGGCCGCCGTGCCCGTGGGCAGCGTCGCCCGGACGGAGATCGACCTGCCCAACGAGCTGGAAGCCCCGGTGCTTCAAGGGGAACAGGTGGGCAGCGCCAGCCTCGTCTGCGGCGGTCAGGTGCTGGCCCGGTGCGGGCTTGTGGCCGATGAGACCGTGGAGAGGCGCAGCTTCGCCCGCTCCCTCACTCGCCTGCTTCGCCGGTGGGCGCTTCTGTTTGCGCCGTGACCCAGCGCTTAAGCGCCGTGCCGTCCATGTCCGCGAGCACCGTCTCCCCCTCCGACAGCAACAGCAGCCTGTCCCCGCCCAGCGACCGGATCTCCCGGAAGCGGGCGGGGATCAGTATGTTCCCGAGGCTGTCCATCAGCCCGTAGCGCATGTGGGCGTAGTCCCAGGAGGTCTGTATGCGGCCCAGCTCCGCACTGTAATACTCGGTGCCGTCCAGCTCCAGAAAGGCATAGCGCTCCCCGGACAGCGGCAGCAGCTGCTGCACCCGCGCCGAGGCGGCGCTGCCGTCCGGGTTCATCAGCCACTGGCAGGCCTCGCCCCACGCGCCGTCGCAGGCGATCAGCTGGCCCATGCAGCCTTCGGCAAAGGTCACGCCCGGTCCGCCCTCGTAGAGCATCTGCCCGTCCGCGTCGTACAGCCGGGTCCCGGTATCGTCCGACACGGCCAGCATGCCGCCCGCGAGGCAAACGTCGACGTCCCCGCCGGGCAGGCTGAACAGCCGCTTGCCGCCGTCCGGCGCGTAGACGTCCAGGCCGCTCGCGCCCAGCGCGGCGATCATCGCCGGGCTGCGCTCCAGCCAGCGATACACGGTGGCGACCACCACGCGGCCGTTGACGTCGATCACGCCGGTGCCGTCCGGCCCGGTGGCCTTTGCAAGGCCGTCCTCATAGCCGCCCAGCGCGTGCCAGTCGGGATTCACGGCCACGCGGCCCGAGGCGTCCACCGCGCCCCAGAGGCCCTCGGCGGTCCTGTAGGGCATGCATCCGCAGCCCACGGGCATAAGCCCGCTGGCGGTGTAGACGCCGCTGCGGCGCACCTCGCCCGCGGCATCGATGTGCAGTATCTCGTCGGCGCTGTCGTCCAGCGGGTCGCCGTCCAGCGCCAGCCAGCCGCCCGCGCCGTCCGGGGTGAGCTGGGTCCACTCCGGCTCCAGCAGCACCGCGCCGTCCGCGTCCATCGCGCCGTAGCGCCTGCCGATGCGATACACCAGCGCGTCCCCGGCGTCGTCGATCATGCCGAACACCGTCTCGCCCACGGGCTTCCCGGCGGCGTCGTACAGCCGGTACGTGCCCCGGCTGCCCGCCGCGTACAGCGCGCCTTCGCGCACGCAGAACACGTCCCCGATGCCCTCGCCCGAGAGCAGCACGTCGCCGCTGGCGTCCGTCAGCGCCGTGAGCTGCGGCGTGACGACGCAGAGCGCCCCCTCGGCGCGGGCCGCACCCAGCAGCGCCAGCAGCAGCGCCAGCAGCATGGCCTTCTTCAACACGTCCAGCCCCCTTCCGTTCATTCCCCCACATTATAACGCATCAAGGTAAAATGTTGGTTTATTCCCGATCGACTATAGACAAAAGCGCGATTTGATGCTATAATATACAACTGTCGGCGGGATACTCCTCCTGCTTGCGTCTGAGGTTGCGCCAGTAGCTCAGTTGGATAGAGCAACGGCCTTCTAAGCCGTGGGTCAGGGGTTCGAATCCCTTCTGGCGCGCCAGTTATGGTGGGTGTAGCTCAGTTGGTCAGAGTGCCAGGTTGTGGCCCTGGAGGTCGAGGGTTCGAGCCCCTTCACCCACCCCATTTTTTTATACTTCTGGCCGGGCCACGATGGGGCGTAGCCAAGCGGTAAGGCACGGGACTTTGACTCCCGCATTCGCAGGTTCGACCCCTGCCGCCCCAGCCAGCGCGACCCATTAGCTCAGTCGGTAGAGCACCTGACTTTTAATCAGGGTGTCTGGAGTTCGAATCTCCAATGGGTCACCATCTATCACCGGATCATCCCGATGTCAGGGAGCGCCGGTGTTTTTTTGTACCTATATTACCACATCCGGGCGGGAAAGACAACGCCTGCGCCGTCGGTTTTCCTTGACATCCTTCCCCGTTGGCGATAAAATAGACGCGATAATCCGGTTTATCAAATCCACCCGCAAAAGGAGCGGTTCCACCATGAAGAAGCTGATCGCGACGCTGCTGTGCGCGCTACTGGCGCTGATTCCCGCGCTGGCCGAGGATACCCCCTCGGACGCGCCGGATATCCACTTTGAGATCGTCCCCCAGGAGCCGGGCGACGCCACCCCGCAGCCCGAGGTCCCCGAAGTTCCCGAGGACGGCGAGCCGACCCCCGAGGCCCCGGAGAGCTGGCAGGCGCCGGCCTATGACGACACCTTCACGCTGGACGTGAACGGCGAATCGGTGGTGCTGGTGTTCGACAGCACGCCCGAATATTCCTCCGTCGCCGGCGGCCTGGTGCAGGCCTCCTATTACGGCTACGGCGCGGACGGCGTGACGCTGTACGAGCTGTACATCATCTTCCCCGCCACCGCCCAGCCCGGCATGGTCATCACCCCGGAGTATTCCGCACTGACCGGCGAGCAGAGCTCTGTGGTGCTGATCCAGTCCGACAACAGCAGTGAGCTGTACTTCATGTCCAGCCTGATGAATGGCAGCGTGTATCCCACCGGCTCGGATTTCTCCGTGACCATCGAGGATATCTACAGCGTCGGCAGCGCCACGACCTACAGCGGCACGGTGTCCGCGCGGTTGATCGCGCTGGACGAAGCCAGCGGCGAGGTTAAGGCGACGCTGGAGATCCCGCAGACGCCCTTCAGCTTCACGCTGGGCGGCGGGGACAACCGCCACGCCGACCCCGTGCCCACGCCCGCGCCCGAGGACATGCGCAAGGCGTGACACCGCACAGACCTTCGATCCTTCGCCGCGACCGGTGCAGGGCCGTTACGCCCGATACCGGCGCGGTTTTTTTGCCGGGTGCGCCACGAAACGGCCCAGGGACTTGACAAATTCCGTACAGTGGTGTAATATAGTATTTAATACCAGATAACACGGTTTAAAATATTAATCACATCTATGGAGGCATCATGGGAATCAAACGAACTCCACTGGCCGCGCGCAGCCTTCCAGACTACACCCACGGCGAGGAGATCACCAACATGGTCACCCACATCGTGGGCGGCGCGCTGGGCATACTGGCGCTGGTGCTCTGCCCCGTTTTCGGCGCGCGGCATCACAGCGCCTGGGGCATCGTCACGGGCACGCTGTTCGGCTTTTGCATGCTGGTGCTGTACGCCATCTCCAGCATCTACCACGGCTTGCCCCGGACGCTATTCGGCAAGCGGGTGCTGCAGGTACTGGACCATTGCAGCATATTCGTGCTGATCGCCGGCACCTACACCCCCATCGCGCTGTGCACCCTGAGGACCTACAGCCCCGCGCTGGGCTGGACGCTGTTCAGCCTGATCTGGGCGCTGGCGGCGGTGGGCATTACCTTCAACGCCATCGACCTGAAGAAATACGACAAGTTCTCCATGGCCTGCTATCTGCTGATGGGCTGGGCCATCGTGGTGCGCATCGACCTGATCTACCGGCTGATCGGCCCCGCCGGGTTCTGGCTGCTGCTGGCGGGTGGGCTGGCCTACACGGTGGGCGCGGTGCTGTACCTGCTGGGGCGCAAGCGCCGCTACGCCCACTCGGCCTTCCACGTGTTCACGGTGATCGGAAGCCTGCTGCACTTTCTGTGCATACTGCTCTACGTCATATGACGCATGCAAAAGGGAGCGTCCCGGATATCCGGGGCGCTCCCTTTGCGTGGAACAGTTACCGGTAGATCGCCTTGCGCACCGGCCAGGCCAGCAGCGTCGCGGCGACGATCTTGATGGCGTCGCCGGGCAGGAACGGCACGACGCACATGCCCATGGCGGCGGCCAGCGTGTTCTTCGTCTGGATCATGAACCACGCCGTGCCGATGATGTAGAGCACCGCGGTGCCCGCCACCATCATCGCGGGCAGCAGCCACTTGGGCGCGGCCTCGGTCTGGCCGGGCTTCACGCCCAGGCCGGTCAGCCACGCGCAGGGCAGATAGCCCACCAGATAGCCGCCGGTGACGCCGATCAGCTTCTGCAGGCCGCCGGAGAAGCCGGAGAACACCGGCACGCCCACCAGGCCGATCAGCAAGTACAGCGCCACGGCCAGCGGGCCCTTTTTCGCGCCCAGCACCGCGCCTGCCAGGTATACGGCGAAGCTGGCCAGGGACAGCGGTATGGGGCCGATGGAGATGCTCAGCGGCCCGGCGACGCAGATCAGCGCCGCCATCACCGCCACGACGGTCATGTCTTTGGTTGTCATTTTCATGTTCGATTGTCCTCGCTCATTTTAGTTTCAGACTTATTTCCCCCGAGTCCACCCGGGAGATGCCCCCGGCGGTCCGGATCACCAGGCGGCCCTGGTCGTCGATGTCCAGCGCGTGGGCCTCGAAGCGCTCGTCGCCCCGCATCACCAGCACGTCCCTGCCGATCACGTTGGAGCGCGCGCGGCTCTCCTGCATGAATTCGCAGCTGTCCAGCTGGCCGTACAGCAGCTCCAGCTGGTTGGAGATCTCGGCGATCAGGCGGCTGCGGTTCACCGGCGCGCCGCACTCGTTTTCGATCGACGTGGCGATGTCCTTCAGCTCCTCCGGGAACGCCATCGCCGCCACGTTGACGCCGATGCCCAGCACCGCGTATTCCAGCTGGCCGCTCTCAAAGTCCATGCTGGCCTCGCAGAGTATGCCGCAGACCTTGCGGTCGTTGATGAACAGGTCGTTGACCCACTTGATCTTGACGTCCACGTCCGCCAGCGCCTCGATGGCCCGGGCCACGGCCACGGCGGCCATGCTGGTGATCATCACGGCCCGCTCGGCCAGCAGCTTCGGCCGCAGCACATAGGTGATGTACACCCCGGAGTGCTCCGGCGAGAAGAAGGCCCGGCCCATGCGGCCCTTGCCGCCGGACTGGGACTCCGCGACCACCAGGTAGCCGTGGGGCGCGCCGGTGGCGGCGATGGCCTTGGCGCGGGTGTTGGTGGAATCCAGCGCATCGTGGACCTCCATCCGCGCGCCGAGGGTCTGCGTCCTCAGCCAGCGGCGGATCTCCGGCTCGCTGACCCGGTCGGGGGCAGACAGCAGCCGGTAGCCCCGGTTGGTGACAGCCTCGATCTCATAGCCCTCGCCGCGCAGCTGCTCGATGGCCTTCCAGACGGAATTGCGGCTGACGCCCAATCTGCGCGCCAGGCGCTCGCCGGAGATGGCCTCCTCCTGGGCCATCAGGGTCTGCAAAACATCATTCCTGGTTGACATGGTAAAACCTCCGCATGCGTTGCCACAAGGATAGCATGGGGAGGTTTTGTCGTCAACCTGATATTGTAAAATGGGTGACAATTAAAAATGTGGATTCTTCGCTGCGCTCAGAATGACGGAAGCGGAGTGAGGGCGCAGGTGAGGGAGGTGCGTGTAGAGCGGCGGCGCGGCGACGGAAGCGGAGCAGGGCCGCGGCTGAGGGAGATGTGTGTGTGGCGGCGTCGCGGCGACGGAAGCGGAGTAAAGGCGCAACCGCTGGAGGTGCGGCCAGGCGACGATAGTCGCGACATCCTGAGCGGAGCGCCAGAAGAGGTGCCCCACCACCGCAAGCGGTCCCCCTCCCCACTGCGGTGGGGAGGCTTTGGGTTCGCGGCTGTCACTATCTTTGATTTCGCGGCTGTCGCTATCTTCGCTTCCCCACCGCAGTGGGGAAGTACCCGCGAAGCGGGGGATAGGGCTCCCTCTATCCTTTACTTGACGCTATTGTCCTCTCTGCCCGCGCGTCCCGCTCCCGCTTTGAGAACACGCAGCCGCAGTAATCCTGCCGGTACAGGCCGTATTCGGCGGACAGCTCGCAGGAGCGCTTATAGCCGTTCTTCTTCTTGAAGTCGGAGCACAGCCAGGGCACGCCGGCGCGCCCGGCCAGCTCCAGCCCGATGGCGTTGAGCAGCTGGGCGTCCTTCAGGGGGCTGATGGTCAGCGTGGTGGTGAAATAGTCGCTGCCCAGCCGGGCGGCCAGCTTCGCCGCCTCCCCCAGGCGCATGCGGAAGCAGCGCTCGCAGCGCGCGCCGCCCTCCGGCTCGTCCTCGTGGCCCCGGCACATGGCCATGAAGGCGTCGTTGTCGTAATCGCCGACGATCACCCGCATGTCGTTCTCGTGGGGCAGTCGCGCGACGAGCCGCTGCAGCTCCGCCACCCGGCGGTCGAACTCCTCCCGGGGGGATATGTTGGGGTTATAGTAGAATATGTCGATGTCGAAGGCCCGGTTCAGGCACTCCAGCACATAGCTGCTACAAGGGGCGCAGCAGCTGTGCAGCAAAAGGCGCGGCCTGCGACCGGATTCGGCGATCCGCGCAAGCTCGCGCTCCATTTCCAATTGATAATTGATCTTCAAAGCTCCGCCTCTTCCTCGCTGTTGTCAAAGGGCGCGGATGTGCTGTACGGGGGGATGACGATGCGCACGGCGCTGTGCAGGTTGTCCATGACCACCACGTCGGTCTCCGGCTCCCGCTCGCCGTCCAGGGTCCATTCCACCGGCGCGTCGCACTCCACCCGTATGGTCCGGGCCGAGAAGAAGTGGATCATGTCGTTGGGCACGTTCTGGGTGGTCAGGCCCATCAGTATGCTGCTCAGCTGGGCGGGATTGACGGGATTGCGCACCAGCGTCACCTCGAAGCGCCCGTCGTTCAGCGCCACCAGCTGGGTGTCCAGCTTCAGTATGCCGCCCACGGACGTGGAATTGGTGATGGAGCAGAATATGAAATCGTCCTCCAGCGACACGTCCCCCGCCGTCACCCGCATGTGGATGGGCTTGATGGCGGTCAGGTCCTTCATGCCCTCCAGCACGTAGGCCAAATGGCCCAGCACGTTCTTCGCGACCTGGGGCGTGGTGTAGGAGGCCTTCGCAAAGGCCCCGCAGGTGGCGGTGTAGACGAAATAGCGGCCATTGAAGCTGCCCACGTCGATGCCCTGGGCGTGCCCGTCGGCGATGTCCCGGGCGGCCTGCAGCGGATCGACGGACAGGCCGATGCTGGAGGCATAGTCGTTGGTGGTGCCGCAGGGGATGTAGCCCAGCGGACAGGTCTGCTTCGAGGCCAACATGCCGGCGATGGTCTCGTTCAGCGTGCCGTCGCCGCCCGCGCAGACCACCAGGTCGTATTTGCGCCGGCTGTGCGCCAAATAGCGGGTGGCCTCGCCCGCGGCTCCGGTGACATAGGTTTCGCACCAGTAGCCGTGCTCGATGAACACCCGTATGATCTCCGGCAGGAACCGGTTCGCCCTGCGCTGTCCGGCGCGGGGATTCAATATAAACAGCAGCTTTTTCATGTCAACACCCAGTCGCGCCGTCCCCCCACGACGCGGCGTCACTCATACAGCCTGTACAGCCTGAAGCCCAGGCCGTCGCAGGATACCTGGTGGTAATACACGCTCCCCCGCAGGCCGCGCACGGCGCCGTAGATGGCGGGGCCGTGCAGATGCCCGTACACGCAGTCGGTCACGCCGTAGGCCTCCAGCAGGTCGGAAAAGCCGGGCTCGTCGTCGGTCAGCGGCGGATAGTGCATCATCACGGTGATGGGCGCCTCGCCGCCGATGCGCCGCGCGTGCTTCAGGGACATCTCCAGGCGCAGCCGTTCCCGGCTGTAGATGCGCAGGTCGTCCTCCGAAAGCTCCGGCCCGGGCAGCATCCAGCCCCGGGAGCCCGCGTACACGCGATCGCCGATGCGCACGCTGTCGTTTTGCAGCGCGTACATGCCCTCGGGCAGCGCGCGCCGCACCCTGCCGATGGAGCTCCACCAATAGTCGTGGTTGCCCCGCAGCAGCAGCTTCGTGCCCGGCAGCGCCCCGATGCTCCGAAGGTCGTCCAGCGCCTCCTCCAGCCGCATGGCCCAGGAGATATCCCCCGGCAGCAGCACCAGATCGTCGGGCGCGACGCGCTCCAGCCAATCCCGGCTGATGCGCTGGAAGTGGTCCTTCCAGTGCTCGCCGAAGATGTCCATCGGCTTTTGCTTCGCGGGCAGGTGCAAATCAGCTATCGCATAGACCGCCAAATTTACTCGTCCTCGTCTTCCTTTTCTTCCTCGTCGTCCTCGTCGTCGAAGTCGGCGTCCTCGCCGAAGTCCTCGCCGTCCAGGTCGTCGCCGATGTCCAGCTCGATCTCGTCCATGGTGGACACGGAATCGATCTCGATGCTGGCGGGCTCATGCACGATCTCCTCGTCATTGTCCATCTCGTCCCGGCGCGCATGCTCCTTGAGGCAATAGGCGCAGAGCTCCTGGCCGGGCACCACTGGGTTCTCGCCGCACTCGGAGCACAGCTCGATCATCTCGAACTGCTCGCTCTCCCCCCGCACTTCCCTGCGGCATACGGAGCACATCGTATCCGTGTCGTTCATGTAATTCAGCTCGCAGCGCGGGCACTTTACCAGACCCATGATCATTCCTCCCCCTGATTTTCAGGCCGTTTCCATTTTATGCAATAGCGGGGCAAATGTCAATGCTTTGCGAAATCCACGATCACATGAAGATATTATACACAAAAACCCTGAAAGCACAAGCCCTTTTTTCAATGAACCTTGATAATTCAATGCTCCCCCCGGAATCGGGCCGCAAAACGGTCGATATCGCGCTGGTAGACGTCCTTCAGCGAGGGATTGTAGATCACCGACGCCGGGTGGTACATCGGGTACAGCAGCCGACCGTTCCACTCCGCGAATTGCCCGTGGGCGTCGCCGATCACGCTGCCCCGGCCCGTCAGCGCCTTCAGGGGCACGTTGCCCAGCGTCAGGATGTACCGCGGCCCCACCAGCTCGATCTCCCGCAGCAGCCAGGGCAGGAACAGCCGCACCTCCTCCTGGGTGGGCGGGCGATTCACGGTCCGCCCGGCGGCGGACTGCTTCGTGGGCCGGAACTTCACGGTGTTGGTGACGTACAGCGCCCGCCGGTCCATGCCGGCGCGCTCCAAAAAGGCGTCCAGGTTCCTGCCCGCCTTGCCCACAAAGGGCCGCCCCTGCAGCGATTCCTGCTCGCCGGGGGCCTCCCCGATCATCATCACCGGCGCGCCGATCTCGCCCTCGCCGAATACCAGCACCTTGCGCTCGCCCTCGTACAGCCTATGGATGAAATCGGTCAGCTCGCTCTGAAACCTGTCCATGTCAGTCCGTCCCCTCCGTCCCGGCGGCAGCCTCCAGCTCCGCCAGCTTGTCGCGCACCTTCTGGAAGTCTTCCCAGGCGTCCCGCTTTTTAGACGGGTCCCGCAGCAGCGCCGAGGGATGGAAGGTGGGCATGAACCAGACGCCCTTCTGCTCGTACCAGCGGCCGTGGTCCCGGGTGATGAATACCTGGTCGCGGATCGTGTACTGGCAGGCCACCTTGCCCAGCAGCACCACCACCCGCGGGCGCACCAGCGCCACCTGGGCGCGCAGATAGTCCAGGCAGGCGGCGGCCTCGTCCGGCTCCGGGTTGCGGTTCTGGGGCGGGCGGCACTTGACGATGTTGCAGATGTACACCTCGGAGCGCTCCAGCCCGATGGCATGGATCATCCGGGTCAGCAGCTCGCCGGAGCGGCCCACGAAGGGGCGGCCCTGCCGGTCCTCCTCCTGGCCGGGGCCCTCGCCGATGAACATCAGCCGGGCGTTGGGGTTGCCCTCCCCCGGCACCACGTTCGTCCGCGTTTCGCACAGCCTGCATTTTTCGCAGGCCGCGATCTGCTCGCCCAGCTGCGCCCAGGAAACGCGCATCGCCCATCATCCTTTCAGCTTTTGTATACGCAAAGCGCCCCGCGGGGAGGGCATGCCGCACCCCGCGAAGCGCCGCGCTCATTTCGGTATGATGATCGCGCTCTGGAAGATGTTCCACAGGGACGTGAAGGATTCCCTGCCGTCCCTGGCGATCCAGGATATCAGCGCCGCCAGCAGAAACGCGCAGGCGACGATCACCACGATCCCGGCCACTGCGCCGATGAAATCATAGATGCCCGCGAAGATCTGGAAATTCAGCCTCCGCCGCTTGACCTCCTGGCGCGTATAGATCTTGGCCACGCTTTCACCTCCCGCGGGCCCCGCCCGCAGCTCAATGTCGTCCGTCCTTATTATAGCACGGCGGCGGCGCAAATGCAAACGCCCTCACGCGCCGTACTGCACGATCTCGTTTTTCACCTTGTAATAGCTCTTGCAGAGCAGCTCCCGGCTGAGCCGGTTGCCCTCGGCGTCCCAGCGGATCTTGTAGGCCTCGGCCCGATAGCCGTTGCGCCCCTTCTCCGAAACCACCATCTCCCCCTTCGCCAGCAGCGGCGAGGGCTGGTATTCCGTCTCGTACTTGACCATCTCGGTGGTCACGGCCTCCAGCGTGATGGTCTCGCCGTTGGGCAGCAGCCGCCCGAATATGCCGAAGCGCACCCGCTTGTCGTCGGTCAGGTAGCAGCAGATGTACACGTCGTCCGGCGAGGTGTTCTTGAACCGGAAGTCCTGGTGGCCCCAGTCCACCGTGGCGTCCTTGCCCTTGTCCACATAGGACACCGTCAGCGAATGGTTGTGGCGCTCCACGATCTCCATGTCGGCCTTCACCGCCGCGTTGAACAGCGTGGTGGACACCTGGCAGATGCCGCCGCCCACCTGCTCGGTGACGTCGCCGCCGGAATAGGCCGTGGCCCGCCTGAAGCCGCGCGCCGTGGTGCGCTCGCCCACCGCCTCGTTGAAGGAGAAGGTCTCCCCCGGCGCGATGCGGGTGCCGTTGATCATGGACATGGCCAGCTTGATGTTGTTCAGCCGCGCCTTGCTGGAGGAGGAGGCGTTGGTGATGGCGTAGTCGATCAGGCCGTAGCTGCTCTCCACCTCGTCCTGGGTGACCTGGGGCTCCAGCTGCTCCAGCGCGCGCACGACGTTGCCGCCCCCGGCGCGGATGGCCTGCTCGATGTCCCGCTTCAGCGCCTCGGTGTCCAGCTTCTGGCCCGTCTCGGCGGGATTGAACACGAATTCATAGCTCTCCGCGTCAAAGCTGGCGATGGAGGCGTCCACGGCGGGCCTGTCCGTGCGCTGGGCCACGTCCTGCACGTACTGGTCCACCAGCGCGTCGCTGAAATCCACGCGGGTCACGCTGTAGGCCACGGGATTCTCCCGGCGCACCGTCGCCATGCGATAGCGCTGCTCCAGCGTGCCGCTGCGCCCGGCGCTCCAGGCGGCGGACAGCACGGAGGCGTAGTCGCTGGTATAGCCCAGCTCCCCCGCGGTCACCGTCTCGCCGTCGTCCAGCGTTGCGGCGCGCCCGGCGTACCGGGGCTCCACCCGGTCCCGCCAGTAGTCCATGGCATTGGACAGCGTCATCTTCGACACGTCCACGCCCTCCACCGTGGTGCCCTCGTAGAAGGTCTGCTGGTCCACCACGTCCCGCATCTGCTTGAAGGTCTCGTACTGGGCCTGCTGGCGCACGGCCAGCGCCACGAGAACGGCGATGCCGATGGCCAGGCAGGCGTTCAGCGCGGTAAACAGCGCCCTGCCCTGCTTCGGTGGCGGGCTCCCGGCGGATTTCTTCGGCTTTTCGGGCTTCACGCTGCGCTCCATGAACAGGTCGGAATCCCGGCGCTTCGGCGCGGAGGCCTCCCGCTTCGGGGACGCCTCGCCGGTGCGGGACCTCGCCCTGCGCTTCGGGGCGCTCTCCGGCTCAGGCTTCGGCCTGGACTTCTGTTTCGCGGCGGAGGCCTCATCCGATTTCGGCCTTGCCTTCTTCTTCTCGGAAGGCGCTTCGTCCGGCTTCGGCTTCGCCTTCTTCTTCATGGCGGGTGCTTCCTCCGGCTTCGGCTTCGCCTTCTTTTTCTCGGAAGATGCTTCGTCCGGCTTCGGCCTTGCCTTCTTCTTCGCGGAAGATGCTTCGTCCGGCTTCGGCCTTGCCTTCTTCTTCGCGGAAGATGCTTCGTCCGATTTCGGCCTTGCCTTCTTCCGGGCTGCCGCTTCCTCGGGCCTGCGCTTCGCCGCGGTCTCTTTTCTCGCTTCAGACATCTATATTATTCGCTCCAAATATCGCGTCAACCTCATTTTGCCCGATTCCCGCCGGGCGGATGATCCCATTGTCGCGGAAATATATGGATTTCGCAAGTGCGATTTGTTACTTTTTTAATAACAACGCGCCTGCCATACGTCCGTGTTCGCTCATTCCTCCGGCGGGTCCTGGAAGCCGCGCGTTTTGCGCAGCGCGCGGATGTCCCGCTCGAAGCCCTGCTCCGACGGCACATAATACGGCATCCCTCCGGCCTCCGGCGGCGCGTACTGCTGCTCGACGTAGTGGCCGGGATAGTCGTGGGGATACCTGTAGCCCTCGCCGTGGCCCAGCCTGCCCGCGCCCTTGTAGTGGGTGTCCCGCAGGTGCACCGGCACGCCCTCGCAGCCGCTGCGCTCCGCGTCGGCAAAGGCGGCCTCCACGGCGGCGGACACGGAGTTGGACTTCGGGCTTTCGCACACGGCGACGATGGCCTGGCCGATGGGCAGCCTGGCCTCGGGCATGCCGATGTGCTCCAGCGCCTGCATCGCCGCCACGGCCTGGAGCATCGCCATGGGGTTGGCCATGCCCACGTCCCCGCTGGCGTGGGCGATGATCCGCCGCACGATGATCCGCGGGTCCACGCCCGCCCGGTCCATCCGGGCGAACCAGGCCAGCGCCGCGTCGCTGTCGGAGCCCCGCAGGGACTTGCAGAAGGCGCTGAGCATGTCGTAGAACAGCGATTCGTCCATCTGCACCACGCGGCTCTGTATGGATTCCTCCGCCACGGCCAGCGTCACGTGGATGGCGCCGTCGGCCTCCATCGGCGTGGTCAGCACCGCCAGCTCTAGCGCGTTCAGCGCGCTGCGGGCGTCGCCGTTGGCCACGGAGATGATGTGGTCCATGGCGTCTCCGTCCACCCGCACGTCCTGGCCGCCGTAGCCCCGGGCGGGATCGCGCAGCGCCGCCTCCAGCGCCCTGCGCACGTCCTCCGGGCCGAGGCGCTCGAAGCGGAACAGCCGGCAGCGGCTGACGATGGCGGGCGTCATGGCGATCATCGGGTTCTCCGTGGTGGAGCCGATGAAGCGGATCACGCCCCGCTCGATGGCGGGCAGTATGGAATCGGACTGGGCCTTGGACCAGCGGTGGCACTCGTCCAGCAGCAGATAGGTGCTCTGCCCGTACAGCTTCAGGCGCTCCTCGGCTTCCTTCAGCACCTCGCGCACGTCCGCCACGCCGCTGGTGACGGCGTTCAGCTTGACGAAGGCCGCCCGGGTGGTCCCGGCGATGATGGAGGCCAGCGTGGTCTTTCCGCAGCCCGGCGGGCCCCAGAAGATGGAGCTGGTCAGCCGGTCCGCCTCGATGGCACGGCGCAGCAGCCTGCCCTGCCCCACGATGCCCTGCTGGCCGAAGAATTCGTCCAGGGTGCGCGGGCGCATCCTGTCCGCCAGCGGCGCGAGGGAGCGGGCGGACGCGGAAAACAGATCGTCCATGGATAACTCCTGATAAAAAACATTCAATTGAAAAAGGAACGCTGCTTACAACGTTCCCTGCGAGCCTTTTTGCGGTTCGCAGCGTTCTTATGAATAACGCCCTTTGCGGCAGCCTTGTCAACCGCGCCCTGAGTCGCGCTGAGCAGCTTGACATCGGCCTGGCTCGCGGAAACGGCGGTTTCGAACTTCTTGACCTGAGTCTTCATGGCAGACTTGATCATCCGGTTGCGCAGGTTCTTCTTTTCGGTCACCTTCACGCGCTTGATGGCAGATTTGATATTCGGCAAAATGTTCACCTCCCTACGCAAATTCGCAAGGTATATTCTATCACGAAAGCGCCCAAATTGCAAGCCGCTGAATACATTTTGATGAAAAACTTGGGTAAACTAATTTCAAAAATCACCGAAATGAGGGGTTTTATGCCTTGTATTCGCACCGATCTGGCCATGGAGGCCTTTGAAAATACGGACGGAAGCGGCATACCCGGCGTGCGCGTCAGCCACTGGGACGCGGACGGCGTGGACATCACCGAGGTCGTCGTCACCGACAACGAGGCGGCGCAGCAGCTGGACAAGCCGAAGGGCAGCTACCTGACGCTGGAATGCCCGCTGCTGCTGGAGCGCGACCCGGACGCGCGGCTGGCCATGGCCGCGCTGCTGGCGGAGGAGCTGGCCCGGCTGATCCCCGAGGGCGACGGCTATGCGCCGGTGCTGGTGGTCGGGCTGGGCAACCGCGCCATCACCCCGGATTCCCTGGGGCCCGGCGTGGTGGACCGCACGCTGGTGACCCGGCACATACTCGCCGGGCCCCGGACCGGCAGCCCCATGAACAGCGTGTGCGCCGTGGCCCCCGGGGTGCTGGGCATCACCGGCATCGAGAGCATGGACATCGTGGAGGCGCTGGCGAAGGCCGTGCAGCCCCGGGCCATCGTCTGCGTGGACAGCCTGGCCGCCCGGGATTCCCGGCGCATCGGCTGCACCATACAGCTGACCGACACCGGCATACAGCCCGGCGCGGGCGTGGGCAACCACCGCAAGGCGCTGACCGAGCAGAGCGTCGGCGCGCCGGTGATCTCCGTGGGCATGCCCACCGTGGTCTACGCCGCCACGCTGGCCCGGGACGCCTTCGAGTGGCTCTCCGCCCGGGAGGACGGCGGCGAGGACCACGAGGCGGCGCTTTCCGACATGGAGCGGACGCTGCTGGGCGCGGACATCGGGGAGATGATCGTCACGCCCCGGGAGATCGACGCCATCGTGCAGGACGCGGCGGGCATCATCGCCTCCGGCATCAACCGGGCGCTGCAGCCCGCGCTGAGCGACAGCGAGATCGCGGCGATGATGAATTGACCTATAAAGTGATAGGTAACATCGTTTTTTATCATTGCCGCCGTGCTTAGTTTACGGCCCGTTCACAGTTTGTTCATTTTTAGCCCCTATAATAATCTTGTCGGCGGGAACGCCGATGGAAAAGGACACCCAACCTTCTTCTTCCCCCCTTGACGCGGAACGGCCCTTGAGCAAGGCGCGTTCCGCGTCATCTTTTTATGGGGCGGCGGGGCGAGTTTCAGCGATCATGGCCCATTTTTAATCGATCTGTAATGATTCCCGGGCGCGGGATTTGCTATAATATTCCCATATTTATATGAACGCGGAGGGTTGGCCATGAACAAGATCGGTTTCGACAGCCAGAGGTACATCCAGCTCCAATCCAGCCGTATACGCGAGCGCATTGAGTATTTCGGCGGCAAGCTCTACCTGGAATTCGGCGGCAAGCTGTTTGACGACTACCACGCCTCCCGGGTGTTGCCGGGCTTCGCGCCGGACAACAAGATCCGCATGCTGCTGGAGCTAAAGGACCAGGCCGAAATCGTGATCGCCATCAACGCCAACGACATCGAGAAGAACAAGCTGCGGGGCGACCTGGGCATCACCTACGATTCCGATGTGATCCGCCTGGTGGACGTGTTCCGGGAGTTCGGGCTGTATGTGGGCGCCATCGCCATCACCCAGTACACCGGCCAGGCCGCCGCGGACCTGTTCAAGAACCGGCTGGAGGCCATGGGGCTGAAGGTCTACAAGCTGTACCGCATACCGGACTATCCCTCCAACGTCCCCGGCATCGTCAGCGACGAGGGCTACGGCAAGAACGATTACATCGAGACCACCCGCTCGCTGGTGGTGGTGACCGCGCCCGGCCCCGGCAGCGGCAAGATGGCCACCTGCCTTTCCCAGCTGTATCACGAGCACAAGCGGGGCATCCAGGCGGGCTACGCCAAGTTCGAGACCTTCCCCATCTGGAACCTGCCGCTCAAGCACCCGGTGAACCTGGCCTACGAGGCCGCCACCGCGGACCTGAACGACGTGAACATGATCGACCCCTTCCACCTGGAGGCCTACGGCGAGACCACGGTGAACTACAACCGCGACATCGAGATCTTCCCGGTGCTGAAGGCGATCTTCGAGCGCATCTACGGCGAATGCCCCTACAAGAGCCCCACGGACATGGGCGTGAACATGGCGGGCAAGAGCATCATCGACGACGCGGTGTGCTGCGAGGCCTCCTGCCAGGAGATCATCCGCCGCTACTACAAGACCGCCTGCGCCCTGAAGCAGGGCCGCGCGCTGCCCTCGGAGCTGCACAAGCTGGAGCTGCTGATGCGCGCGCTGAGCCTGGATTTCAGCCGCCGCGCAACCGTGGAGCCCGCGCTGGAGCTGGCCGGGCGCACCGGCGAGCCCGCCGTGGCCATCGAGCTGAACGACGGGCGGATCATCACCGGCAAGACCTCGAACCTGCTGGGGGCCGCCGCCGCCGCGCTGCTGAACGCGCTGAAGGAGCTGGCCGGCATCCCCGACGCAATCAAGCTGATCTCCCCCACCGTCATCGAGCCGATACAGCACCTGAAGGTGGCCCACATGGGCAACCGCAATCCCCGGCTGCACACCGACGAGATACTGATCGCGCTGACCATCTGCGCCGTCACCGACGACAACGCCGAGGCCGCCATGGAGCAGCTGTCCAACCTGAACGGGTGCGAGGCCCACTCCACGGTGATACTGTCCCAGGTGGACGAGGGCGTGTTCAGCAAGCTGGGCCTGAACCTGACCTGCGAGCCGGCGTACCAGACCAATAAGCTGTATCATAAGTGATCCATCAGTGGCGGAGGAAACAATTCCCCCGCCACTGATGGATCAGGGAATAACCGACCTCCACTCCGGCAATACTTGCCGTTGTGGAGGTTGTTTTTATGGCTGGCAACAAGGTAGAGATCTGCGGCGTCGACACCTCGACGCTGCCCACGCTGTCCCACGAGCGCATGAAGGCGCTGCTGGAGCAGGCCCACGCCGGGGACGACGGGGCGCGCCGGGAGCTGATACAGGGCAACCTGCGGCTGGTGCTGAGCGTGATACAGCGCTTTCACAACCGGGGCGAGAGCATGGACGACCTTTTTCAGGTGGGCTGTATCGGGCTGATGAAGGGGCTGGACAACTTCGACCTGAGCCTGAACGTGCGGCTGAGCACCTATTGCGTGCCGATGATCATCGGCGAGATCCGGCGCTACCTGCGGGACAACAACCCCATCAGGGTCTCCCGCTCGCTGCGGGACACCGCCTACAGGGCGTTGGCTGGAGGCCATACAGGACCCGGTATCGCTGTTCGACCCGGTGTACCAGAGCGGCGGCGACACGATCTACGTGATGGACCAGGTGCAGGACAAGCGGGTCTCGGAGGACGACTGGGTGCGCAGCCTGTCCATCGACCAGGCGCTGGATCGCCTGCAGGAGCGGGAAAAGAAGATCATCCGCCAGCGCTACTTCCAGGGCCGCACCCAGATGGAGGTCGCCGAGGAGATCGGCATCTCCCAGGCCCAGGTCTCCCGGCTGGAAAAGGCCGCGCTGCAGAGCATGCGGAAGTATATATAGCGTCCGGTCTGCTGCAAATTCGCAGTTGAATTTTACAGCACGGCATGATATAATGGGGCCGACATCATGAGAGGATGTGGTGATTCATGCCGAACATCAGGCCGGTCTCTGACCTGCGGAACTATACCGAGGTCCTGCGGGAGGTCCAGGCGGCCTCCCCCGTTTTCCTGACCAGGAATGGGCGGGGCTGCTATGCCATCATGGATATGCAGGAATACGAGCGCCTCCAGGCGCAGATCAAGCTCATCGACGCATTGAACAAGGGGCGCGCCTCCGGCGAGCAGCAGGGCTGGCTCAGCGCCGAACAGGTCCGTCAGCACTTCAGGGAGAAGCGTAATGTTTGATATCCGCTATTCCGAAGTTGCGCTGAACGACCTCGACGCGATCTGGGAATACATCGCGCTTGAGCTCTCAAATCCCGACGCCGCCGCGAGCACCGTCGACGGCATCTTGGACGCCGTGGACCGGCTGGCCGAATACCCGCTTTCCGGGACGCCGCTGAACGTGCTGCTCGACATTGAAAGCGACTATCGCTTCGTGATCTACAGGAATTATCTTGCCTTCTACCATGTGGAGGGCAGCGCCGTCAACGTGGATCGCGTGCTGTACGAGGGCAGGGACTTCGTCAGGGTGCTGTTCAGCGATCATCGGTAAGTGTCCGAACAGCTTACCGCGACAACATACGAACGTGAAGGTGAATGTCAGCGCAAACAGAGCGTTCAGCATGGACGGATCCAGAAGCAGCTGCTTCTGAGCAACATTAAATCAGCGCTTGCGTAACGCTGCAAGGCACGGTATAATAAATGGGAATACTATGAAACGGAGGGAATTCCATGAAGAAGGTTTTTGTCCTTGTACTGGCTGCCTTGCTTGCGTTCTGCGGCATAGCAACGGCTGAAATGGACTATTCCAGCATGACGGATGAAGAACTCCACGCCATACTTGATGGCGTCCGTGCGGAGTTGGCAAGGCGCGAGACGGCAGCGGGAGGCACCGATGCCGTTTTCGAGGAACAGGGTGTCAGCTTCTACTACACCGGCGAGGTCGAATTCTTTGGCAGCACCGGCTTGATGCTGTCATTAGGGACGAATGTCATCAACGACAGCGACAAGAACATCGACATCTTCGCCACCGGTCTGACCGTCAATGGTCTTTCCTTCCCGGACAGTTGGGTGAAGGACATCCCCGCCGGGCAAAGCGGCAACAAATCTCTGATCTTCACCACCAAGGGAGAGTTTGAGACCCTTGATATCATTGACGACCTGACAGCAACCTACAAGATCATTGATTCGGACAGCAAGGAGACCATTGCGGAGATTGGCCCCCTGACCGTCCACTTCAACAACGATTAACCGAACCATCCCCCTTGGCGCTTCCCGATCTTCGGGAGGCGCTTTTTTCTGGCTCTTCACGTTTTCCTGAGGGGTTCCCCCCTCTCAGTCAGCCTGCGGCTGCCAGCTCTCCCCCTCACGGGGGCGAGCCAAGCACTGAGAATACAAGTTTGTGGGGGACGGCGCAATGCCGTCCCCCACGTCGATCCGGTTCCTATAATTCTCAATTCTGAATTCTCAATTCCCTTAAACGCCCTTGCTCTCGTTCTCCAGCTTCTTGGCCAGGCTCTGGTCGGTGACGTTCTGGTAGCCGGGGATGGGCAGGATCTTGGCGTTGATGGCGTCGATGATCCAGCTGGGCTGCGGGAAGAAGGCCTCCTCCAGCTCGTGGGCGGGGGTGATCCAGTTCCGGGAAGCCACCACCACCGGCGGGGCATCCAGGTAATCGAAGGCCATCTCGGTCACCTGGCGGGCGACCTCGGAGGCGAAGGAGCCGCGCTCGCAGGCGTCGGTGACGAGCACCAGGCGGCCGGTCTTCTTCACGGACTCGATCACGGTCTCATAGTCGAAGGGCACCAGCGTGCGAGCGTCGATGACCTCGGCCTCCAGGCCGTACTTGTCCTTCAGCTCGTCGGCGGCCTTCAGCGCGCGATACAGCACCGCGCCGAAGGTCAGGATCGTGACGTCCTTGCCGGGGCGCTTGATGTCGGCCTTGCCGAAGGGGATCTCGTAGTAGTCCGCGGGGACGCCGCCCTCGTGGAACTGCTCGCCCACGTCGTAGATGCGCTGGCTCTCGAAGAACACCACGGGGTCGGTGCCCGCCAGGGCGGTGGCCATCAGGCCCTTGGCGTCGTAGGGGGTGTTCGGGAAGGCGATCTTCAGGCCCGGAATGTGGGCGGTCAGGCTCGTCCAATCCTGGGAGTGCTGGGCGCCGTACTTGCTGCCCACGGACACGCGCAGCACCACGGGCATCTTGATGACATCGGCGGACATGGCCTGCCACTTGGCCATCTGGTTGAACACCTCGTCGCCCGCGCAGCCCAAGAAGTCGCAGTACATCAGCTCCACCAGCGCGCGGCCGCCGGCCATGGCATAGCCCACGGCGCTGCCGACGATGGCGGATTCGGAGATCGGGCTGTTGAA
>ONHI01000247.1 GCA_900317565.1 uncultured Eubacteriales bacterium | reverse complement strand
ACGACGCGGGCATGCGGCTGGTGATGCGCAAGCTGGCCGAGAGTGCCGAGGGTTACGAGCTGGTGGGCGAGGCCGAGGACGGCGAGAAGCTGATCGAGCTCTACGACGCGCTGAAGCCCGAGGTGGTGCTGATGGACGTGGAGATGCCCAGCATGACGGGCATCGAGTGCGCCCGCGCCATCCAGGACCGGGATCCGCGCACGGTGCTGGTGTTCGCCACGGCCCACGAGGAATACATGGCCAGCGCCTTCGAGGTCTACGCCTTCGACTATCTGGTGAAGCCCTTCCGGGTGGAGCGGGCCATGCAGACCCTCTCCCGCATCCGGGATCGGCTGCGGGGCGGGACCAGCGAGCCGATGGAGGTGCCGGAGCGCAGGCGAGACCCCGCCGTGGAGCCCGTCCAGGGCCGCATGATGCTCAAACACCGGGACGGCATCAGCTTCATCGACATCCCCCGGATCGCCATGGTGATGCGGGAAAACCGCGCCACCATCCTGCTGATGCAGGACGGCACCCGGTACGTGGTGGGGGACGGTATGGCCGAGCTGGACGAGCGCCTGCCCGACGAGCTGTTCTTCCGCACCCACAAGAGCTATATCGTCAACCTGAACCTGATTGAGTCCATCGCCCCCTATGGCCGCTGGACCTATGTGGTGAAGCTGAAGGGCCTGAAGGACGACGCCCTGATCACCCATGAGCGGTTCGAAGAGCTGCAGAAGCGTTTTATATAGTGATGTCCGAATCACAGCCGATTGCGGGAAGCAGTCAGCTGTGTTTCATGTTGAAAACGGCAAGGGGGAGACAAGCCATGAGAAAACTGTTGGCGATGATATTGGCCTTTGCGCTATTGATTCCCGGCGCGCTGGCGGAGATTCGGCACGAGGGTCCGGGCTATGACACGCCGGAGGAGGCCGTGCTGGCCTACATCGAGGCGCTGAACCGCGGAGACGTGGACGACATGCTGGCGACGTTCGCGCTGGAAACCTTTGTAGACAACTGCGACGCCGACGCCTATCTGACGCGCATGCAGCAGGTCAACCCGATGGCGATCTACGGCGTGCCTGTCAACGGCGCGTATTCGCGCAGCCTGCTGATCAACGCCCGATGCGCCCAGATCGTCAATGTGCTGATGGCTCAGTACAAGGAGATCAGCGCGAACCTGAACAACACTGTGGTCACCCTGGAAGACGCGCAGGCGCGCGCGGAGATGGAACAGCGCTTTGCGGATTCCCCGGCGAACGCGTGGGAAGGCACCACGGCATTTGTGCGGTGGATCAACCCCGCTCTGGTGTCTGATAAGCTCGCGCACCCGATGAACCAGTGCAACGGCGCGCTTCAGACGGTCTATTACGGTGCGGACGACATCGATTGGAAGATCGCCCATCTCGCCCTTGGCGGCGCGCCGGCCATACTGTTCATGCAGTGCGCCAAGTACGGGGATCGCTGGTACAACGGCGAATTGAGCGGTTTGCCGGGAATGAACATGAACCTGCCCACCACCAGCGCGGGCATGGTGATCGAGGGCGTCATGGACGACTTCGTCGACCTTTCCGCGCTGTACAACCCGCTGATCGGGTTGCAGCAGACCGAGGGCAGCGCGATGCTGGACGCCAACGCTGCCAGCGACCTGGCCGGCACGCGCTGGCAGCTGGCGCGGGTGGATGGCGCCGACGTGACGGTTAAGTCCGACGCCGAAGAGACCGCGCTGGACGGCGGGCGCAGCGTGTGGGCGGAATTGAAGCTCATGCGCATCGGCGCGCTGTTGGATGTGCGCCTGAGCGCGGAGCTGATCCATGAAGGGGAGGAACCGCGGATGCTGGTGGGCATGGCCTGGCAGGATCGTGGCGACGCGCTGGAGGTGCCGTTGATCCAATGGCGCGGCCCGGACACCAACCCGGAGGACAACCGCCTGGAGCGCTCCGGCGACGAGCTGATCCTGACGACCGGCAATGGCATTTCACTGGTTTTCACCAGGAAGTGAACGCGGGCGGGGACCCTTCCATCCGCATCTTCGCGCTGCCCAAACAATTTGGAAAGCCGCGCGTAAAACCCATCAAACATCTAAGGAGTATAGAGCATGATTCTCAAATCTGTTGCCGAGCAGGTATTGCATGAGGCGCTGAGGACCGGCGGAGACTTCGCGGAGCTGTTCTGCGAGGACCGCCG
>ONHI01000188.1 GCA_900317565.1 uncultured Eubacteriales bacterium | reverse complement strand
ATACATCACCCAGATGGAGCGCCTGGAGAAGACCCGCCGGGACTATGTCTCCAATGTCTCCCACGAGCTGCGCACGCCGCTGACGGCCATGCGCGCGCTGATCGAGCCGCTGAAGGAGGGCATGGTCACCGAGGAGGCCGACCGCCAGCGCTATTACGACATCATACTGCGGGAGATACTGCGCCTTTCCCGGCTGATCAACGACCAGCTGGAGCTCTCCCGGCTGCAGAGCGGCACGCTGTCCATCCAGAAGAGCGTCATGACGCTGGACGACGTGGTGTACGACGTGTGCGACCGCTACAGCTCCATCGCGAAGGAGCACGGCCTGGAGCTGCGGGTGGACACCGACTTCGGCCAGTGTCCGCCGGTGTTCGCCAACGCGGACCGGGTGGAGCAGATGCTGATCATACTGGTGGACAACGCCATCAAGTACACCGAGCAGGGCTCGGTGACTGTCTCCGCCGACTGGGACGACGCCCGCGTGGTGATCCATGTGAAGGACACCGGCATAGGCATCGAGGAGAACGACCTGCCCTATGTGTTCGACCGTTTCTACAAGGTCGACAAGGCCCACAGCGGCAAGGGCAGCGGGCTGGGCCTGTCCATCGCCAAGGAGCTTTTGAAGCGCATGGACGAGGACATCTGGGTGACCAGCGAAAAGGGCGAGGGCACGCAGTTCAGCTTTACCGTCCATCGCCCGGAGAAAAACAGTGAGCAACAAAGCGAGGTAGAATAATGCCCAGGAGAACCATCCACCGCCGCCGCCGCGCCCAGGGCGGATGCCTGTCCTTCGCGATCGGCACGCTGGCCGTGGCGGCGCTGGCGCTGGTCGTGGCGATCATGGTCACGAACCGGCTGAGGCCCTCCGGGGATAACGTCGCCGCGCCGGGCCCCACCCCCACCGGCGGCAGCTATGTGGACGTCAACAACCTGCCCGTGGAGGACAACCAGCTGGTGCTGACCGCGGGAGACCTGTTCAGCGACGGCGACAACAGCGTGCCGGTGCTGACCCCCTCCCCGAGCCCCACGCCGGAGCCCACCCCCACCCCGGAACCCACCTTCAACCCCGACGACCCCTATGCCCTGGTGCGGCCCCAGCCCATGGGCGAGGGCTATCTGCCCATATTCACCAAGGCCAACACCGAGGAGCGCAAGATCGCCATCACGCTGGACGAGTGCTCCGGCGCGACGATCACCGGCCGGTTCGTGCAGCTGGCCGTCGAGAACGAGGCGAAGCTGACGCTGTTCCCCACTGGGGAGAACGTGATGAAGGAGGGCATGGGTGACCTGCTGGTGAAGTGCTTCTACCAGATGGGCTTTGAGATCGAGAACCGCTGCTACAGCACCCTCTGCAAGCTGTACCAGCTCAACGACACCATGATGGCCGGCGAGATCTGGAAGCAGGCCATCGCCGTCAGCTATGTGCTGGGCGCGAAATACCAGCCCCACTTCCTGCGCACCTATGGCCGCGCGGGCGAGAACGACCTGCGCACCCACATGTACATCGCCCAGCAGGGCTACAAGGGCATCGCCGGCTGGACCTACAACGGCAGCCTCATGGAGGAGGGCCGCGTGGGCAACAACTTGGCCCCGGGCAATATCTATTACTTCAAGTCCAACGAGGCGGACCTGGAGCGCATGGAGCTGCTGATGCGCGAGGCCAAGCTGCAGGGCTTTGAGATGGTGACGCTGAACGAGCTGTTCGGCTACGAGCAAAACGAATACGAGACCACCGCCAACGTGCTGGCGGAGGACATGCCGGAGCTGGAGGACCACAACATCCCCTATTACTTCATGAAGACCGGGGATTGCACCTGGGCCGCGAATCTGCTGCAGCGCAGGCTCACCCAGCTGGGCTACCTGCCCGAGGGCAGCGCGGACGGCGTCTACGGCAGCGGAACCGCCGCGGCGCTCAGCGCCTTCCAGGCCAAGCTGGGCGTGGGCTATGCCGCCACCGGCGCGGCCGACGTGCCCACCCAGGAGCGGCTGTTTGCCGACGACGCACCGACGGTGGACGATTGATACCAATCAATGGGAACGCTCCTGCGCTCAGTATTTGCGCAGGGGCGTTTTTTTCTTTTTTTTCCCTTGCTTTTTCCGAAGGGTTTAGGTATACTGGAGGTATATCGAAACCGTTTTAGAACGGGCGCAAGGGGGGGATTTGTGTGTCGGTCACCATCAAGGACGTGGCGCGCAGCTGTGGGCTGAGCATCTCCACGGTCAGCAAGGTCTTCAACGGCTATCCGGACATCAGCGAGGTCACCCGCCGGCAGGTGATGGAGGCCGCCCACGAGATCGGCTATCGCCCCAACGCGCTGGCCCGGGCGCTGAAGACCAACCGCAGCTACAACCTGGGCGTGCTGTTCGTGGACGAGAATATCAGCGGGCTGATGCACCCCTTCTTCGCGGCGGTGCTGAACGCCTTCAAGGCCGAGGCGGAGACCTGGGGCTATGACATCACCTTCATCAACCACAACATCGGCACCATGGAGATGACCTACCTGGAGCACTGCCGCTATCGCAACGTGGACGGCGTGTGCCTGGCCTGCGTGGACTTCTATTCCGCCGAGGTGGCCGAGCTGGTGAACAGCGACATCCCCTGCGTCACCATCGACCACATGTTCAACAACCGGCCCTGCATCATATCCGACAACCTGAACGGCATAAGGATGCTGGTGGACCGGGCCGTCGCGCTGGGCCACAGGCGCATCGCCTACATCCACGGCCAGCGCAATTCCTCGGTCACGGAGAACCGCATCCGCGGCTTCTACCGCGCCATGGAGGCCAACGGGCTGACCGTGCCGGAGGGCTATGTGATCCAGGGCCGCTACGACGACATCGACAACATCCGCGCCGACCTGCTGGCGCTGCTGGGGCGGCCGGACCGACCCAGCTGTGTGCTGCTGCCCGACGACGCCTCCTATTTCGGCGCGCTGGATACCCTGCGGGAGCAGGGCCTGCGGGTGCCCGAGGACATCTCCGTGGCGGGCTACGACGGCATACGCGCCACCCAGGCCGTGCATCCCCGGCTGACCACCGTCAGCCAGGACAGCGCCGCCATGGGCCGCCAGGCCGCGCTACGGCTGATCGACCGCATCGATCACCCCAACACCGCCATCAGCGACCCCGTGCTGATCCCCGCCACCCTCGTCGAGGGGGAGTCCATGGGGTATTGTACGGAGAACAGGCGTTAGAGTAGGGAGTAGGGAATAGGGAGTAGGGAGTAGGAAATGTTGTAGGGGCGGCGATGCGCCGTAAAGTGCTCCCCATGTCAAGGACAATTTTGATTAAGTAAGGGGAATCAGGAGACAGAGTGTGGTATACTCTCCCTGCTCGGACGGAGGATAGGGCAA
>ONHI01000024.1 GCA_900317565.1 uncultured Eubacteriales bacterium | reverse complement strand
ATGATCGAGGGCGACGCCAACGGCCGCGGCTTCCAGTATCCCATCCCCACCTATTCCATCACCCGGGACTTCGACTGGAGCGAGACCGAGAACAACAAGCTGCTGTTTGAGATGACCGCGAAGTACGGCACGCCCTACTTCTCCAACTACATCAACAGCGACATGGAGCCCAGCGACGTGCGCAGCATGTGCTGCCGCCTGCGTCTGGACCTGCGCGAGCTGCGCAAGAAGTCCGGCGGCTTCTTCGGCAGCGGCGAGAGCACCGGCTCCATCGGCGTGGTGACCATCAACATGCCCCGCATCGCCTATCTGGCGGCGGACGAGAAGGACTTCTACAAGCGGCTGGACAACCTGATGGACATCGCCGCCCGGTCCCTGAAGACCAAGCGCACCGTCATCACCAAGCTGCTGGAGCAGGGCCTGTATCCCTACACCAAGCGCTATCTGGGCCACTTCAACAACCACTTCTCCACCATCGGCCTGATCGGCATGAACGAGGTGGGCCTGAACGCGAAGTGGCTGCGGGCCGACCTGACCCATCCCGAGACCCAGAAGTTCACCCAGGACGTGCTGAACCACATGCGCGAGCGCCTGAGCGACTATCAGGAGCAGTACGGCGACCTGTACAACCTGGAGGCCACCCCGGCGGAGAGCACCACCTATCGCTTCGCCAAGCACGACGTGGAGCAGTATCCGGGCATCATCACCGCCAACATGAACGGCACGCCCTACTACACCAACTCCTCCCATCTGCCGGTGGGCTTCACCGAGGACGTGTTCTCGGCGCTGGACATCCAGGACGAGCTGCAGACCCTGTACACCTCCGGCACCGTGTTCCACGCCTTCCTGGGCGAGAAGCTGCCCGACTGGAAGGCCGCGGCCAACCTGGTGCGCAAGATCGCGGAGAACTACAAGCTGCCCTACTACACCATGTCCCCCACCTACAGCGTGTGCAAGGATCACGGCTATCTGACCGGCGAGCAGTACACCTGCCCCATCTGCGGCCAGAAGACCGAGGTGTACAGCCGCATCACCGGCTACTATCGCCCGGTGCAGAACTGGAACGACGGCAAGGCCCAGGAGTTCAAGGACAGGAAGGTCTATGACATCGGCCATTCCCACCTGACCCACAGCGGACCGCGGCCCGGCATGACCAACTTCGACGCAGCCCTGGAGGCCGCCTACGAGCGCCCCTGCTGCGAGCCCGCCCAGCCGCTGATGAAGCCCGAGACGGAGCAGCCCAAGGACGCCGCCCAGGGCATGGACACCATCATCCACATCGTCGCCCCCATCGAGGAGAAGCCCGCCGAGGCCGCCCGCAGCGTCGAGACCGCCGGGGCGATACTGTTCAAGACGCCCACCTGTCCCAACTGCAAGGCCGCCATGGCCCTGCTGGACCGCGCCGGCGTGGATTACGTCGCCGTCAACGCCAACGAGGAAAAGGACCTGGTCGCCCGCTACGGCGTCCGGCAGGCCCCCACGCTGGTGCTGCGCCACGGCGAGGACTTTGAAAAGTACCGCGGCGTCAGCGATATCAAGGGCTGGCTGATGCAGCGGGTGTAACACCTCAACGCTCAAAGGAACGACGACTATGCACGACATCATCATCATCGGCGGGGGGCCCGCCGGCATGACGGCGGCGCTGTACGCGCTGCGCAACGGCAAGAGCGCGCTGGTGCTGGAGAAGCGGGGCTTCGGCGGCCAAATCACCCACTCCCCGAAAGTGGAGAACTATCCCGGCACGCTGCAGATGAGCGGCAACGAGTTCGCGGACCGCATGCTGGACCAGATCCTGGCCCAGGGCGCGGAGATCGAGCTGGAGACCGCCGTCCGCGTGGAGGACAGGGGCGATATCAAGGTGGTGCACACCGAGGAGGGCAGCGCCTTCGAGGGCCGCGCGGTGGTGCTGGCCACGGGCGTGAAGCACAGGATGCTGGGCCTGCCCGGGGAGAACGAGCTCGTGGGCGAGGGCATCTCCTTCTGCGCGGTGTGCGACGGCGATTTCTACAGCGGCCGGAAGGTCTGCGTCGCGGGCGGCGGCAATTCCGCGCTCCAGGAGGCCATATTGCTGGCCGAGAAGTGCAGCGAGGTCATCATCCTCCAGGACCTGCCCCGCTGCACCGGCGAGCAGCGGCTCCAGGACGCGCTGTTTGCCCGGAGCAACGTCAGCGCCATCTGCGACACGAAGATCACCGGGCTGCGCACCGGCGGCGACGGGCTGACGGGCGTGGAGATCGAGAGCCGGACCACCGGCGAAAAGCGGGTGATCGACTGCGACGGCCTGTTCGTGGCCATCGGCTTGATCCCGGAAAACGGGCCCTTCGCGGACCTGGCGGCGCTGAACGCCTACGGCTACTTCGATTCCGACGAGCAGTGCCTGACCCGCACGCCCGGCGTCTATGTGGCGGGCGATTGCCGCAGCAAGGGCGTGCGCCAGCTGACCACCGCCGTGGCCGACGGCGCCACCGCCGCGCTGGCGGCCTGCCGGTATCTGAACGAGCGGGTGTAATTGAAAAAGAAAGATCCTTCGCTTCGCTCAGGATGACATTTCCCGCGTCATCCTGAGCGAAGCGAAGGATCTTTTTCTATGACCGTTATGCGTAGCTGTGCACGCCGGGCAGGAAGGTGTTCACGCCGATGTAGGTGAATATCACGCAGATGAAGCCCACCACGGCGAATATGGCCGCCGCGCGGCCCTGCCAGCCCCGGCGCAGCCGCAGGTGCAGATAGACGGCGTACACCAGCCAGGTGACCAGCGACCAGGTCTCCTTGGGGTCCCAGGACCAGTAGCTGCCCCAGGCGCGCTCGGCCCAGATGGCCCCGGTCACGATGGTGAAGGTCAGGAACAGCAGCCCCAGGGACACGCTGCGATAGCTGATGACGTCCAGCACCTCCCGGCCCGGGATGTGCTCGTCCAGGAAGCCCCGGCCCTTCATGCGGTCCCGCAGCAGGAAGATGAAGGACAGCACGAAGGACACGCCGAAGGCCCCGTAGGCGATGATGGCCGTGGAGACGTGGAAGCCCAGCCAGTTGCTGCGCAGCGCGGGCATCAGCTGGCGCACCTCCTTGCTCTGCATGGCGGCGTAGCCGATCACCAGAAAGGTCACCGGCGCGGCGAAGGCCCCCAGCACCGGGAATTTGAAGCGCACGATGAATATCAGGCTCACCAGGCACAGGCCCCAGGCGAAGGACGTGGCGAACTCATACTGGTTGGTCAGCGGCAGCCGGCCCGCGCCGATGCCCCGGCAGATGAGCGCCGCGGTGTGCAGCAGCAGGCCTGCCGCCTGCAAGCCCACGGCGATCCGGGCGACGCCGTCCTTCTTCACCGCGATGAAGGCGAAGTAGAGTATCATCGCCGCGAAGTAGGCCAGCATGACGACGGTGAACAGCGTGTTTTCAATCTGTAGCATGGTCATTCTCCTTTGATGGCTCCGCCAGCGCCTCGAACCGCTGCCGGAACAGCGCGCCGCCCTTGCGACAGGCGCCGCGGACGGTCCAGTCCCCCTCCGGGGACCGTATGGCCCACACCCGCACCGGCTGCACGTAGAAGGCCAGCGCCAGGCCCAGCATGGTGCATAGCCCGCCCAGCAGCGCCAGCCAGGTGAAGCGGTCCCGCTTGACCTGGATCAGCGTGTAGCTCTGGGGCTCGGTGAAGGTGACGGTGTACTCGTCGATGGTCAGCTCCTCCCCCGCCAGCAGCGCGTTCATGCCGATCAGCTGGCCCTGGTAGTACACCGAGTACAGGTAGGCGGGGTTGTTCAGCTGCCCGGAGGCGGTGGAGGGCCCCGCGCCGGGGGTCAGCACGTAGTCGGGATAGAAGGCGTTCAGCGCGATCACCAGGTCGGGCTTGTCCTCCACGGCCAGGAATTCCCCGGCGCAGACCACCTGGGATTGCAGCGGCGCGCCGTTCTCGGCCACGTTCATACGGGCCGCCCAGCCGGTGGAGTTCTGGAAGAACTTCATGCCGAACAGCGTCGCGGGATAGTTCACGCTGATCTCGGCGCTCCGGGCCTCCGCGCCGGAGGCGTCCGTCACGGTGATCCCGGCGGTGTACTGCTCCACGGTGTCGTCGTCCCGCAGGCCGACCTCGAAGCTGTCGATGGTCAGCGCGTAGCCGGTGTCCCCGATGGGCTTCACGTCCCCGGGCACGCCGTAGACGGTGTACTGCGCCTGGGTCAGCTGGCCCAGGCCGAAGCCCAGTATCAGCAGCAGTATGCCCAGGTGGCACACCCACGCGCCCCAGAGCCCCGCCCGGTGCTTCGACGCGAACAGCGCCTCGGCGCCGCCTTCGGCCTCGCAGGCCGCGGGCGCGGGCATGCGCAGCCGGGCGAACACCGCGCCGGGGTCCGCCACGCGCTCCAGCACCGCGTCGCCCTCGGCGCTCAGCACCGAATCCGGCCTGGCGTGGGCCCGCCAGCGGCGAACGAGCTGGGGCAGCCGCAGCACGTTGCACAGCAGCAGGTTCAGGCACAAAAAGCCGTTGATGGCGATGAACCAGCCGCTGTGATAGGCGTCGTCCATGTGCAGCGCCACGATCAGCGCCGCCCCGCGCTCGGAATAGCGCTGGGCGTACCATTCATAGCTCTGCCCCTGGGTGATCAGGCTGCTGACGGAGCAGGCGACGGCCAGCACCACCAGCAGCAGTATGGCGAACCTCATCGAGGACAGAAATTTCCAGATCTTGCGGAATGTGTTCATGCGTTATCCTGAATCGAGGGGGCAGGGAGCAAGCCAGCTCCCTGCCCCCGTCTTCCCCTATTGCCTAATGCCTATTGCCTAATGCCTATTGCCTAATGCCTATTGCCTAATGACTCGAAATCAGCTCCATCGCCGCCTGGATCTTGGCCGCGGAGGTGTCGAGGCAACGCATGGCGAGCTCGGAATTGTGCGCGCCCTCGGCGTTCTCCACGTAGCAGAAGTCGAAGAACCACTGGGCCTCCCGGTGCAGCTTGCGCACGGAATCCAGGTCCTCCTCGCTCCATTCGCCGGAGGCGACGGCGGCGGCCAGGGCGTCCTTCATGTCGGACAAGGCGTTGCCCACCTCGCTCTCCCGGGCGGTGACGCGGTCCTGTATGCGGCGCACCATGGCGGTCATGTCGGTGTCCCCGTGGCAGGTGGCGCAGCTCTGCAGCAGCGTCTCATCCTCCAGCGGGCTCACCAGCGTATGGCTGTGGTACACGTTGCCGTCCTCGGACATCTCCATGGCCATGTGGCAGTCCGCGCAGTTCAGCAGCGCCGCGTGCTTGCCCTGCATGAAGGTCTCGAACTCGGGGTGCTGGGCCTTCAGCATGCGGGTGCCGGTGCTCTCCTGGGTCCAGTCGGCGAAGCCCAGCGCGTCGTAGTAGGCCAGTATCGCCTCGGGCGTCATGGCCTCCACGCTGCCGTAGGGCATCATGGTCTCGCTGTCCTCGGGGGTGAAGTAGTATTCGATGTGGCACTGGCCGCAGGACAGCGTCGCCGGGTCGATGGACGCGGCGTTCCCGCCCAGGGCCTTGTTCACATAGCTGTGGGTGACCACCAGCGCGCCGCCGTTGCCGGCGTCGTTGCCGTGGCAGGTGTAGCAGCTGATGTTCTCCTCCATCATGGCCATGACCTCGTCAAAGGGCATGGAATACACGCCCACGCCCTGGTCGTTCACCAGCTTGGCGAAGTTGGGGGTCTTGCAGGTCAGGCAGTTGGCCTTGGGATGGGGGCGCTGGGTCTTGGCCACGTCCGCGAGGGTGTATTCGTGGCCCCGGGCGCTGCCGTAGTCCTTGGCGAAGCCGTAGCCCTCGTAGATGTTCACCAGGTAGGGGTCCTGCTCCAGGTAGTCCACCACATAGCTGTTCCTGTCGTTGTCGCCCATGCTGGCCACGATGTCGGGATAGATCGCCTGCCAGTCGGCGGCGTTCACCGTGCCGTCCTGGCTGGTGGCCTCGGGGGCCTCCACGTCCAGGTATTCGATGTCCGACCGGGTCAGCGGGCCCAGCTCGCCCCGGTTCTTCAGATGGTACATCAGCTTGCCGCCGCTGGCGAAGCCGCACAGGAACACCGTCGCGGCGATCACCGCCACCGCGCAGCAGCAGATCCGTATCAATTGCTTCCTTTCCATATCGCGCCTCCGTACCCTCAAGCGGGAATGTCCTGTCGCGTCGCCGTCTCCGGCGCGGGGGTGATGACCTTGGCGGGGCACTTGGCCGCGCACTTGCCGCACTGCACGCACTTCTCGTAGCTCACCTGGGCCAGGTTGCCCTCCACGTGGATGGCGTCGTGCTCGCACTGGCGCTGGCAGATGCCGCAGCCGATGCAGCCCGCCGAGCAGACCTTCTTGACCAGGGGGCCCCTGTCCTTGTTGGAGCACTGCACGATCACGCGCTTGTCCTCGGGCACCAGCTCGATCAGGCCCCGGGGACAGGCCTTCACGCACAGCCCGCAGCCCACGCACTTCTTGCGGTTGACCATGGCCACGCCGTCCACCACGCGGATGGCGTCCTGGGGACAGGCCTGGGCGCAGGAGCCGAAGCCCAGGCAGCCGTAGCCGCACTCGGTGACGTTCAGGCCGGAGAGCACCGCGGTGCGGCAATCCCGGATGCCCACGTAGTTGCCCTGGTTGTGGGTGACCTCGCAGCTGCCCTTGCAGCGCACGAAGGCGACCCTGCGCTGGGTGGCCCCGGCGTCCACGCCCATGATGTCGCTCACCTTTTCCGCCACCGGCGCGCCGCCCACGGGACAGCCGTTCGCCGGGGCCTCGCCGGAGACGATGGCCGCCGCCATGGCGTCGCAGCCCGCGTAGCCGCAGGCGCCGCAGTTGTTGCCGGGCAGGCACTCCCGCACCGCGGCCTCGCGCTCGTCCACTTCCACATAGAACTTCTTGCCGGTGTACACCAGGCCGTAGCCCACCGCGATGCCGATGACGGCGATGACCAGCGTCGTAACGATTATTATAACCATGCTCATCCCTCCGTCAGAACGACAGGCCCGAGAAGCCCATGAACGCGATGGACATCAGCGCCGCGCAGATCAGCACGATCGGCGCGCCCCGAAGCGGGGCGGGGATGTCCTCCTCGCGGATGCGCCCGCGGATGCTGGCCAGCAGCACGATGGCGATGGTGTAGCCCACCGCCGTGCCGAAGCCGGACAGCACGCTCTGTATGAAGTTATAGCCGTCCTGCACGTTGGTCAGCGCCACGCCCAGCACCGCGCAGTTGGTGGTGATCAGCGGCAGGTAGATGCCCAGCGCCTTGTAGATGCCGGGGGAGGTCTTCTTCAGGAACATCTCCACGATCTGCACCAGGGCCGCGATGACCAGTATGAACACGATGGTCTTCATGAAGTCCAGGCCCAGCGGCGCCAGCACGAAGTCGTACAGCAGGCTGGCCACCGCGGAGGCGATGGTGATGACGAATATCACCGCGCCGCCCAGGCTGGCGGAGGCCTTCATCTGCTTGGACACGCCCAGGAAGGAGCAGATGCCCAGGAACTGGTTCAGCACCACGTTGTTGATCAGCGCGCCGCCGATCACGATCATGATCAGGCTCTTCACTTGGCGCTCACCTTCCCTTCCCTGCCGCAGGCGGCGGAGCAGTTGGCGCACACGCCGTCACAGCCGCTCTCCACCAGCTTGCGCTGGCGGGTCTTGATGCCGATGGCGTTCATCACCGCGATGATCAGCGCGATCACCAGGAAGGCTCCCGGAGGCTGCACGAATATGCCGATGGGCTCCATGCTCTTGGGCAGGATCTGCGCGCCGAAGGCGGTGCCGTTGCCCAGCACCTCGCGGATCAGGCCCGCCAGCGTCAGCGCCAGGGTGAAGCCCAGGCCCATGCCCACGCCGTCCATCACGGACAGCAGCGGGGTGTGCTTGTTGGCGTAGGCCTCGGCGCGGCCCAGTATGATGCAGTTGACCACGATCAGCGGGATGTAGATGCCCAGCGCCGTGTACAGCGAGGGCAGGTAGGCCTCGATCAGCAGCTCGGTCACCGTCACCAGCGAGGCCACCACCACGATGTAGGCGGGCAGGCGCACCTGGTCGGGGATGACCTTGCGCAAAAGCGATATCACCAGGTTGGACAGTATCAGCACCGCCGTGGTGGAAAGGCCCATGCCGATGCCGTTCATCGCCCGGGTGGAAACCGCCAGCGTGGGGCACATGCCCAGCATCAGTATCAGCGTGGGGTTCTCCTTGACGATGCCGTTGTAGATACGCTCCAGGTATTTATTCATGTCAGGCTCCCCCCTTCACGATGTTGCGGTAGAAGTCCAGGGCGGCGTTGACGGCGTTGACCACCGCGCCGGAGGTGGTGGACGCGCCGGAGACCGTGTCGATCTCCTCGTCCGTGGTGGAGCCGCCGGCCTTGTTCAGCGTGAACTGCTCCACCGCCTTGCCCGCGAACTGGTCCTTGAACTCCGGCTCGTCCACCCGCATGCCCATGCCGGGCGTCTCGTTCAGCGTGGTGAAGGCGATGCCGTTGACCGCGCCCTCGGGGCTGATGCCCACGGCCAGGGTCACGTCGCCGTCGAAGCCGTCCGCGCTGGTGACGCTGACGGCGTAGCCCGCCACCGCGTCCTCGGCGGTCCTGCCCACGTAGACCTCGTTGATGTAGACCCTGCCAAAGCCGGAGCCGTAGACGTTGCCGTTCAGGTTCTCCAGGGCCGCGTCGATGTCATCGTCGGGCGCGAAGCTCTCCGCCCCGGGCACGACCACCCGGTAGGAGGCCGCCCGCGCGGCGCGCTGCTGCTCGTCGATGGTGTCCTTGGTCAGGGCGAACACGCCGCTCAGCGCCACGCCCGCGATCAGCGTGATCGTGGTCAGCACGATCACCGGCCGCGGGATGCGGTCCTTCAGCGGCACGTTGCCGGACTGCCACTTGCGCATGGCCATGGCCCTGTAGGCGAAGGGCTTGGCGACGATGTAGGTGTCGATCATCGGCACGAACAGGTTGGCGATGATGATGGAATAGCTGAAGGAATCGGCGGTGCCGCCGTACAGCCGGAAGACGCCGCCCAGCACGCCGATCAGCAGGCCGTAGACCAGCTGGCCCAGCTTGCTGACGGGGCTGGTGACGTAGTCGGTGGCCATGAAGAAGGCCCCCATCACCACGCCGCCGCCGCAAAGGTGCGCCAGCAGGTATTTCACGTCGAAGCCCTGGCCGCCGAACAGCGCCATGAACAGCGTGAAGCCGCCCAGCACCGAGAAGCAGATCTCGCCGTGGATGATCTCCAGCGCCCACAGCGCCAGGCCGCCGATCAGCATCGCCAGTATGGAGCTGCCGATGACGCCGTTGGCCGTGCCCAGGAACATCTTCGTGATGTTCACGGCGTGGCCGGTGTTCAGCATCGCGATGGGCGTGGCGGAGGTGACGCCGTCCACCGGGAAGGTGGACATGGAGCTGCCGAAGGAGATCAGCAGGAAGCAGCGGGCCGCCAGCGCCGGGTTGACGAAGTTCTTGCCCAGGCCGCCGAAGCAGCACTTGACCACCAGTATGGCGAACAGGCTGCCGATCACCGGCAGGTGCAGCGGCGCGCCGGGCGACAGCGTCAGCGCCAGCATCAATCCCGTGACCGCGGCGCTGCCGTCCTTCCAGGTGTCGGGCTTGTGGCACAGCTTGTCAAAGGCGAATTCCGCGCCGATGGCCGTCGCCACCGAGAGCAGCACCACCAGCAGCGCGTGCAGGCCGTTCACCACGATGCCCACCAGCGTCACCGGCAGCATGGCCAGCAGCACCACCCGCATGATGAACGCGGTGGTCCACCGATCCCGGGCATGGGGGCTGGAGGAGAGGTTCAGCATCGTATTCACTTCTTGCCGCCCCCTTCCGCGCGCCTGCGCGCCGTGATTTCCGCCTTGGTTCGCTTGAGTATCTGCATCAGCGGCCGCTTGGCCGGGCAGATGTAGGTGCAGGAGCCACACTGTATGCACTCCATGCCGTGCAGCTTGACCTCATAGCGCCGCAGGTCCCCCGCCGTGGCCGCGTCCACCAGCATCTGGGGCATCAGGCCCATGGGACAGACCGTGGTGCAGCGCCCGCAGCGCAGGCAGGCCGTCATCTGGGCCTCGGCGGCCTCGTTGGGGTCCTCGGCCAGCAGCGTCAGGCCGTTGTTCTGCTTCTGGATGGGCACGTCCAGCGAGGCCATGGCGATGCCCATCATCGGGCCGCCCGCCAGCGCCTTCTTGGGCTCGACGCCCTCCTTCACGCCGCCGGCGGCCTCCAGCAGCTCGGCAAAGGAGGTGCCGTCCCGGACGATGTAGTTGCCCGGGTTCGCCACGGCCTCGCCCGAGAGGGTGAAGACGTGCTCGAACAGCGGGATCTTGTAGAGCACCGCCTGCTGTATGGCATAGATGGTGCCCACGTTCTCCACCACGCAGCCCACGTCCGCGGGCAGTATGGCCACCTGCAGCATCGCGGCGGGATAATCCACTCCGGCCACGACCTGGATCAGGCTGCGCTCGCCGCCCTGGGGATATTTGGTCTTCAGCGGCAGCACCCGCAGCTTGGAATGGCCGGAGGACGCCCTGGTCATGGCCTCGATGGCCTCGGGCTTGTTCTCCTCGATGGCGATCACGCCCTCGGCGTTGGGGAACAGCTTCAGCATGACCTCCAGGCCCTCGACGATCTCGTCCGCCTTTTCCCGCATCAGCCGGTCATTGCAGCTGAGGTAGGGCTCGCACTCGGCGCCGTTGGCGATCACATGGCGAATGGCCCCGGGCTCCCTGGGCGACAGCTTCACATGGGTGGGAAAGCCCGCCCCGCCCAGGCCCACGATGCCGCCGTTGCGCACGCGGCGCAGTATGTCCTCCACCGTGACGGCGTTGATGTCCTGGCGCTCGCCCATGCCCTCGATGGGCGTGAACTGGCCGTCGTTGTCCACCACGATGCAGTCCATCATGCCGCCGGTGAGTACCCGGCGCTTTTCGATGGCCTTCACCACGCCCGAGCAGGAGCATATGACATTTGCGGACACATAGCCGTCCAGCTCCGCGATGCGCTGTCCCACCCGCACCGCGTCGCCCTTTTGTACGAGGGGCCTGGCGGGCTTGCCGATGTGCTGGGACAGCGGGAACACGACCTCGCCCTTGGGCAGGTATTCGCGCAGCGCCGCGTCCCGGCTCAGTTCCTTGTGGCCCTGAGGGTGTACGCCGCCGCGAAAGGTGTGCTTCACCATGTTCGACTCTCCTCATCCCTTTGATATATATCCCGTCTGTTTACCATACTATCCCATTATATAAATAGTATTATGTTCATTGTATCATAAGCAAAAGAGTTTGTAAATGAATTTCTGGTTGAAGGAGGGGAAGTGGGGCGCCCCACCCCATTATATCCCCCCTCCCCTCCAAAATCTGTTGAATTTCCAACACGCCGGAATTACTTTTCCGCGCTTGCCTTTCGCGCCGGGATATAGTAAAATGATTCCCGGCGAAGGGCGACGCCCTACATTATATAAGGAGGCGGTTCCATGAAGCACTATGAATTTTACAGGCTGGTTCCCGGCACCGACCCGGTCCAGATCCAGGAGAAGATCTGGAAGACCTTCCGCAAGCTGGACGACGAGCTGGACTGGCTGAACAAGCCCGTGGTCTTCCGCGCCGCGGAGGGCGGAAAGTCCTCCTACGACCTGATGGCCGTGGTCGAGATCGACGGCGAGGAGCGCCTGGACGAATACCTGGCCCATCCCCTGACGCAGAAGCTGGAGGGCAAGCTCGAAGGCGCGGTGGCGGATAAGGCCGCGTTCGACCACTATTGATTCGTAAATCCCGATGCTGTGGGGACGGCGGATCGCCGTCCCCGCCCTTCAAGGAACGCAAGGAGGAATCCCCGTGACAATGCTGATACCTGTTTTTCTGCCGATACTGGGCGCAATCGCGCTGTGGCGCGTGCCGCAGGACAGGCGCGGCCTGCTGAACGGCGGCATGCTGGCGTGCCTGCTGGCCTCGGCGGCGTTCGCGCTGGCGACGCTGCTGGGCCCGGATCGGGCGCTGACCGCCTGGCGGCTGACGGACAGGATATCCATCGCGCTGAAAAACGACGGCGTGGCCCGGTTCTACATGGCCTTCATCAGCGTGGTCTGGCCCGCGGTGGGCTTTTACGCCACGGGCTACAACGCCCATGACCCCCACCTGCGGCGCTTCAACTGCTTCTACCTGGCCACCTACGGCGTGCTGATGGGGCTGAGCATGAGCGCCAACGCCGTCACGCTGTACATGTTCTACGAGATGATGACGCTGATCACGCTGCCCCTGGTGATGCACACCATGGAGAAGGAGGCCGTGGCGGCGGGCATCAAATACCTGGTGTATTCGGTGTTCGGCGCCAGCGCGGCGCTGCTGGGCATATTCTTCCTGGCCCACTACGGCACGACGCTGGATTTCGTGGCCGGCGGCGTGCTGGACATGGAGAAGGTCGCCGGGCACGAGGGGCTGCTGCGCGCCGTGGCCTTCGTGATGCTGCTGGGCTTCGGCGTAAAGGCGGGCATGTTCCCGATGCACGCCTGGCTGCCCACGGCCCACCCGGTGGCCCCGGCCCCCGCCAGCGCGGTGCTCTCCGGCGTGATCACCAAGATGGGCGTGCTGGGCGTGATACGGGTGCTGTTCTACCTGGTCGGCGCAGACTTCCTGCGGGGCAGCTGGGTCCAGTGGACCTTCATGACGCTGGCGCTGGTGACGGTGTTCATGGGCTCGCTACTGGCGCTGCGGGAGAAGCAGCTGAAGAAGCGGCTGGCCTATTCCAGCGTGTCCCAGGTCAGCTACATACTCTTCGGGCTGTCCACCCTGTCGGCGCTGGGCTTCGCCGGGGCGCTGCTGCACGTGGCCTGCCATTCGATGATCAAGAACACGCTGTTCATGGCGGCGGGCGCGATCATCCACCAGACCGGCAAGACCGACGTGGACGACATGACGGGCGTGGGCAAGGTCATGCCCCGCACGCTGCTGGCCTTCACGGCGGTGTCCCTGGGCCTGATCGGCATACCGCCCACCGGCGGCTTCATCAGCAAGTGGTATCTGGCCCAGGGGGCGCTGTCCCTCTCCGCCGCGGCCAGCTGGATCGGCCCGGCGGTGCTGCTGTGCAGCGCGCTGATGACCGCGGCATACCTGCTGACCGTGGTCATACGGGGCTTCTTCCCCGGGGACAGGCCCGTCGTGGCGGGCAGCGAGGCCGCGCCGTCCATGGTGCTGCCCATGCTGCTGCTGGCGGTGATATCGGTGATATTGGGCCTCGCGCCGAACGGGATCATTGGATTCATACAGGGGATACTTTCCTTCTGATCCCGCGGATCGGGCGAATTTGAAATTTGACTTTTGATGTTCCTCCATCGAGGTGTGACGATGCTTCTACTTCTAACCACCCTCGCCCCCGTCCTGGGCGGGCTGGCGGTGGGCCTGGTCCGGCCGCTGAGCCCCCGGGCGCGGCGGGTCGGCGCGGTGGCCGTGGCGCTGTTGACGGCGCTGCTGTCGGCGCTGCTGCTGTGGCGGGGCATGCCGGGCTACACGCTGCTGGCCTACGGCGAGGGCTTCAGCCTGAGCTTCGCCCTGGACGGGCGGGGCCGGACGCTGCTGGCGGTGATGGCCTTCCTGTGGCCGCTGTCCACGCTGTACGCCACCGAATACATGGTCCACGAGGAGCGGGAGGCCACCTTCTACATGTGGTTCCTGCTGTCCTACGGCGTGATGATCCCCTTTTGCTGCGCGGGCAACCTGTTCACGCTGTACGTGCTGTACGAGGGCATCACGCTGGCGACGCTGCCGCTGGTATGGCACAAGAAGGACCACGATTCCATCCGGGCGGCGCGCAGCTACGTGCGCTATTCCATCGGCTGCGCGGCCTTCGGGTTCCTGGCGGCGGTGGTGCTGGGCACGCGTGGCTGCGGCGATTTCATCCCCGCCAGCCACGACTTCGAGGACCTGTCCTCCGGCGTGCTGAACGCGCTGTTCCTGGCGGCGTTCTTCGGCTTCGGCGTGAAGGCGGCGGTGTTCCCCTTCAGCGCGTGGCTGCCCCGGGCGGGCGCGGCCCCCACGCCGGTGACGGCGCTGCTGCACGCGGTGGCCGTGGTGAACGCGGGCATATTCGCGGTGCAGCGGGTGATCTACGACGTGTTCGGCGCGGAGCGCCTGGCCGGGGGCTGGGGCCAGCAGGTCGCCCTGACCGCCGCGGCGTTGACCATCGTGTTCGGCGCGGTGATGGCCGTGCGGGAGCACCACGTGAAGCGGCGGCTGGCCTATTCCACGGTCAGCAACCTGGGCTACATGCTGCTGGGCGCGGCGCTGATGACCCCAGCGGGCGAGCTGGCCTCGTCGATGCACATGGTGAACCACAGCCTGATCAAGATCGTGCTGTTCTTCTGCGTCGGCGCGGTGATGGTGCAGACCGGGCGCACCCAGGCCGCAGAGCTGCGCGGGCTGGGGCGGCGCATGCCCGCCACCTTCGCCGCGTTCCTGACGGCGTCGCTGTCGCTGATGGGCATACCGCCGCTGGCGGGCTTCAACAGCAAGTTCGCGCTGGTGACCGCCGCCATCGAGCAGGGCGGCCCCTGGGCGCTGATCGGCCCCGGCGCGCTGATCCTGTCGGCCATACTCACGGCGGTGTACACGCTGACGGTGGCCGTGCCGGCCTTCCTCGCCCCGGAGGACGGCGCGCCGGTCTCCGGCGACAGGCTCGATCCCGGCTGGCAGATGCTCCTCCCCATATTCGCGATACTGGCGGCGATGCTGGCCGCGGGCCTCTGGCCCGGGGTGCTGGCCGCCGCGCTGAGGACATAGAGATGCTGATACTTGCGATGCTGGCCGTGCCGCTGGCGGGGCTGGTCCTCTCCACCGCCGCCGCCCGCCGGCGGGAGTCCCTGCGGGACGGCATATACCTTCTCGAGCTGCTGGCGGTGTTCGCGCTGGCGGCGGCGGGCTTCGTCCGCTGCCTGTCGGGCGATGCGCCGGACGCGGCGCTGCCAGGGGTGTGCGGGCTGGGGCTGCGCTTCCGGCTGGACGGCTTCCGGGCGCTGTACGCGCTGGTGGCGTCCTTCATGTGGCTGATGACGGGGCTGCTGTCCCCGGAATACTTCGCCCACTACAAAAACCGCACCCGATATTACCTGTTCAACCAGATCACGCTGATGGCCACGCTGGGGGTGTTCCTGTCCGACGATTTGTACACCACCTTCGTGTTCTTCGAGATCATGTCCCTGGCCTCCTATCCCTGGGTGGCCCACGACGAGACCCCGAGCGCCATGGCCGCGGCCCGGACCTACCTGATCATCGCGGTGTTCGGCGGCATGGTGACGCTGATGGGCCTGTTCATGGGCTGGGCGCGGCTGGGCTCGCTGTCCTTCGACGCCCTCGCCGCCGCCCGGGGCCGGGCGGACATGGTCGTGCCCGCGGCACTGATCCTGGTGGGCTTCGCGGCCAAGGCGGGCCTCTTCCCGCTGTACGTGTGGCTGCCCCAGGCCCACCCGGTGGCCCCCGCCCCGGCCAGCGCGCTGCTGTCCGGCGTGCTGACCAAGACCGGCGTGTTCGGGCTGCTGGTGATCGCGCTGCGGCTGATGCTGGGCGTGAAGCCCTTCGGCGACGTGCTGCTGGCGCTGGGGCTGGTCACGATGCTGCTGGGCGCGGTGCTGGCGCTGCTCTCCAGCAACCTGAAGCGGGTGCTGGCCTGCTCCTCCATGTCCCAGATCGGCTACATCACCGTGGGCGTGGCGATGGCGGTGCTGCTGGGCCACGAGGGCCACGTGCCCGCCAGCGGCGCGATCATGCACATGGTGAACCACTCGCTGCTGAAGCTGACGCTGTTCATGGCGGCGGGCGTGGTGTACATGAACCTGCACAAATTGGAGCTGAACGACATCCGGGGCTTCGGGCGGGGCAAGCCGCTGCTGCACTGCGCCTTCCTGCTGGGGACGCTGGGGCTCTCCGGCGTGCCGGGCTTCAACGGCTACGTGGGCAAGACGCTGATCCACGAGGGCATACTGGAGTACGCCCACGAGCTCGGCGGCTTCAACATCTACAACGTGTGCGAGTGGGTGTTCCTGTTCGCGGCGGGCATCACCTCGGCCTACATGCTGAAGCTGTACATCGCGCTGTTCTGGCAGCGCCATCCCAAGCGCCAGGGGGAATTCGACCGGCTGAACGGGCGATACATGAACCGGCGCTCGGCGCTGGCCCTCATCTGCGCGATGGTCTGGATCCCGCTGCTGGGCGTGGTCCCGGCGCTGCTGGAGCGGTGCGCGCAGATCAGCGCGGGCTTCACCGGCATCGAGGGCGTGTCCGGCGTGCGCTACTTCAGCGCGGAGAACCTGAAGGGCGGCGGCGTGTCGCTGCTGGTGGGGCTGCTGGTCTACCTGTTCGTGGTCCGGCGCTTCCTGATGCTGCCCAAGCGGGGCTACATCAGCGTAAGTCCCCGGATCGAATGGCGGCAGTGGGCCGTCGTCCGGGGCTTCAATCGGCTGGTGGACGGGCTCTGCCTGGCCTTCGACATGGCGCTGGAAAATCCGGCGGTGCTGGTCGGCGCGCCGAGACTGGCCGCGAAGGCCTCCGACGCCATGGACGCCGTGATCGAGAACCCCTTCGTCACCCGAACCGTGCCCACCGCCGCCACGGCGTGCTTCCGGGCGCTGAACGGGCTGACGGACGGCCTGGTGCTGCTGCTGCGCAGGACGCTGTTCCAGCGCAACGCCGACCGGATGCTCTACCGCCGGCACACCGCCTGGCACCTGTTCGCCCGGGTGGCGGGGCGGATCCTGGACGGCTTCGCGCTGCTGCTGAACCTGACGGTGTACCGCCGCCACCCCATCGACGTGGACTTCACCTATGTGCTGGCCGCCCGGGTCTACGACCGGGACACGGAGCTGGGGCGCGTGACCCGCTCGGTGTCCTTCGCGCTGCTGCTGTTCTCGGCGGGGTTGCTGGCCGGGCTGGTCTACCTGCTGGTCATTCGCTGAAACAAACTATCATACCTGAGGAGGTTTGCCCCATATGAAATTCACAGACGGCTATTGGATGACCCGACCCGAATACGAGATGCACTTCGCCGTGCAGTGCTGCGGCGCGAGCGCGACCCCGAACGCCCTGCGGCTGCTGTGCGCGTCTGTGCCGGTCCACGGGCGCGGCGCGATGCTGAACCACGCGGCGCTGACCGTCACCTTCACCGCGCCGATGGAGGACGTCATCCGCGTCACCGTGGAGCACTGGCGCGGCGTTGCGGACAAGGGCCCCCACTTCGAGCTGACGGAGGCCCCCGTGACGCCCGAGATCACCGAAACCGACGCCGAATACATATTCCGCAGCGGCAAGGCAGCCGCCATCGTCAGCAAGGGCGACTGGAAGGTGCGCTACACGGGCGACGGGCAGCCGCTGACCGCCTCCGGCTACCACGCCATGGCCCACGCCTTCAACCGGGAGAACGGCCGGGACTACATGATCGATTCGCTGGACCTGGACGTGGGCGAGCGGGTGTATGGCCTGGGCGAGCGCTTTACCGCCTACGTGAAGAACGGCCAGTCGGTGGACATCTGGAACGGCGACGGCGGCACCGCCAGCGAGCTGGCCTACAAGAACGTGCCCTTCTACACCACCAACCGGGGCTACGGCGTGCTGGTGGAGAACTCCGGCGACGTCAGCTTCGAGGTGGCCAGCGAGAAGGTGGAGCGGGTGCAGTTCAGCCTGCAGGGCCAGAAGCTGGTCTACGACGTGATCTTCGGCGGCACGCCCAAGGGCATACTGGAGAGGTACACCGCGCTGACGGGCCGCCCGGCGCTGCCCCCGGCCTGGAGCTTCGGGCTGTGGCTGTCCACGTCCTTCACCACCAGCTATGACGAGCAGACCGTCACCTCCTTCATCGACGGCATGGCGAAGCGGGATATCCCGCTGAGCGTGTTCCACTTCGACTGCTTCTGGATGAAGGAGAACCACCTGACCGACCTGGAGTGGGACCCCGAGGTGTTCCCGGACCCGGAGGGCCTGCTGCGGAAGCTGAAGGCAAGGGGCCTGCGCATCTGCTGCTGGCTGAACCCCTACATCGCCCAGGAGAGCTGCATGTTCGACGAGGGCGTGGAGAAGGGCTATTTCATCATGAAGGAAAACGGCGACGTCTGGCAGACCGACATGTGGCAGCCGGGCATGGCCATCCTGGACGTGACCAATCCCGCCGCCCGGGAGTGGTACGCCGCGAAGCTGCGCAGGCTGCTGGCCATGGGCGTGGACGCCTTCAAGACCGACTTCGGCGAGCGCATACCGGTGCGGGGCGTGAAGTATTACGACGGCAGCGACCCGCTACGGATGCACAATTACTACAGCTACCTCTACAACAAGCTGGTGTTCGAGACCATCGAGCAGGTCCGGGGCCGGGGCGAGGCCGTGGTGTTCGCCCGCAGCGCCACCGTGGGCGGCCAGAAGTTCCCGGTCCACTGGAACGGCGATTCCAGCGCGTCCTTCATGAGCATGGCGGAGACGCTGCGCAGCGGGCTGTCCATCTCCCACTCCGGCTTCGGCTTCTGGAGCCACGACATCGCCGGCTTCGAGCAGACCGCCACGGCGGACGTGTACAAGCGCTGGGCCGCCTTCGGCCTGCTCAGCAGCCACAGCCGCCTGCACGGCTCCAGCAGCTATCGCGTGCCGTGGCTGTTCGACGAGGAGGCCAACGCGGTCGTCAAAAAGTTCGCCCGGCTGAAGAACCGGCTGATGCCCTATCTCTACGCCGCGGCGGTGGAGGCCCACGAACAGGGCGTGCCCATGCTGCGCCCGATGCAGCTGGAGTTCCCGGAGGACATCGCCTGCGAGGTGTGCGACACCCAGTACATGCTGGGCGGCAGCCTGCTGGTGGCCCCGGTGATGCACACGGACGGCCACGTGGACTACTACCTGCCCGAAGGCGCATGGACGAGCCTGCTCACGGACGGGGTCGTCCGGGGCGGCGGCTGGCGCAGGGAGACCCACGACTATCTGTCCCTGCCGCTGATGGTCCGCCCGGGCAGCGTGATCCCCATGGGCCGCTGCGAGGAGAAGCCCGATTACGACTACACCGACGGCCTGGAGCTGCACGTGTTCGGTCAGCCGGAGGGCGAGGTCACCGTGAAGGTGCCCGACCTGAAGGGCGACACCGCGGCGACCTACGTCGTGCGCATGGCGGACGGCCAGGTCCGCGTGTCCACCGACAGCGAAAAGCCCTATAGTGTTATTTTGCATCAGCAGGAAAATAAATGAAGTAAACAATAACTACGTTGAAAGCATACCGCGCAGGTGATAAAATGGCCAAAAACTGCGCGGTATGCGCCTTTTTGTGCGATCTATCGGAGGGTTGTTTATGTGCGGAATCGTCGGCTATACGGGCAGCAGCCCCGCGGCCCCCATATTGCTGGAGGGACTTTCGAAGCTGGAATACCGGGGCTATGACTCCGCGGGCCTGGCGGTGCGGGACGGCGAGCGGCTGGCCGAGGTCGTGAAGGCCAAGGGCAAGCTGCGCAACCTGGCCGTCAAGACGGACAACGGCAATTCCCTGCCCGGCAGCTGCGGCATCGGCCACACCCGCTGGGCCACCCACGGCGAGCCCAGCCAGGCCAACGCCCATCCCCACGTCAGCGGCATCTGCCAGGGCAGCGGCTCCGGCCCGGTGGAATCCGAGGTGGTGGGCGTGCACAACGGCATCATCGAAAACTTCGCGGAGCTGAAGGACAAGCTGCTGAAGAACGGCTATCGCTTCTACAGCGACACCGACACCGAGGTGGCGGTGAAGCTGGTGGATTACTACTACAAGAAGTACAAGATCGGCCCGGTGGACGCCATCAACCGCATGATGGTGCGCGTGCGGGGCAGCTACGCCCTGGCGCTGATGTTCCGGGACTACCCCGGCGAGATCTACGCCGCCCGCAAGGATTCCCCGATGATCATCGGCGTGGACGGCGGCGACAGCTATCTGGCCTCCGACGTGCCCGCCATATTGAAGCACACCCGCAGCGTATATTACATCGGCAACCTGGAGGTGGCGCGGCTGGCGCCCGGCGAGGTCACCTTCTTCGACCTGAACGGCGACGCCATCCAGAAGGAGCGCGTGGAGATCACCTGGGATGCCGAGGCGGCGGAAAAGGGCGGCTACGAGCACTTCATGATCAAGGAGATCCACGAGGAGCCGGCGGCGGTGCGGGACACGCTGAACAGCGTGATTTCAGACGGCAGGATCGACCTGAGCGCCGCGGGGCTGGACGACGGCATGCTGTCGGACGTCTCCCAGGTCGTGGTCGTGGCCTGCGGCTCGGCCTGGCACGTGGGCATGGCGGCCCAGTACGTGATCGAGGACATGGCCGGGGTGCCCGTGCGGGTGGAGCTGGCCTCCGAATTCCGCTACCGGGCGCTGGCGCTGGACCCGAAGGCGCTGGTGGTGGTCATCTCCCAGTCCGGCGAGACCGCCGACAGCCTGGCGGCGCTGCGGGAGGTCAAGCAGCGGGGCGTGCGCACGCTGGCCGTGGTGAACGTGATGGGCTCCACCATCGCAAGGGAGGCCGACAACGTGCTGTACACGCTGGCGGGGCCGGAGATCGCCGTGGCGACCACGAAGGCCTATTCCGCCCAGCTGGCGGCCATGTACGCGCTGGCGCTGGCGCTGGCCCGGGCGAAGGGCCGGCTGGACGATGAAGCCGAGGCGCATTACGTGGCGGAGCTCACCGCCCTGCCGGACAAGATCGCCCGGGTGCTGGAGGACAAGGAGCGCATACAGTGGTTCGCCTCGAAGTTCGCCAACGCCCACGACATATTCTTCATCGGGCGCGGCATCGACTATGCCGTCAGCCTGGAGGGCAGCCTCAAGATGAAGGAGATCAGCTACATCCACTCCGAGGCCTATGCGGCGGGCGAGCTGAAGCACGGCACCATCAGCCTGGTGGAGGACAACACGCTGGTGATCGGCGTGCTGACCCAGGGCGACCTTTATGAAAAGACCATCAGCAACATGGTGGAGTGCAAGTCCCGGGGCGCCTACCTGATGGGGCTGACCAGCTACGGCCACTACAGCGCCGAGGACACCTGCGACTTCACCGTCTACGTGCCCAAGGCCGACCCCCACTTCATGGCCAGCCTCGCCGTCGTGCCGCTGCAGCTGCTGGGCTATTACACCAGCGTGGCGCGGGGACTGGACGTGGACAAGCCGAGGAATCTGGCAAAGAGCGTGACCGTGGAATAAGTTGGCGGGGGACCTGCTTCCCCCGCCAAAACCACCCCTTTGTCAGATTTGCCTGAAATCGCAGGCGATTTCCGGGCGGCAAATCTGCAAGGTAGGAATTTTCACTCCGGGAAATGGGATTTCCCTGCGTGAAAATTACCACCCGCCCGCGACGTACACGCCGCCGCGTACGATTGAAGTCGGGGCGCTACCCGCCCCCGACACCCCCGGGAAGTCAGTGCTACCGTTAAGGAGGGAGATAGACATGTACAACATTACCGATCTCTACGACCTCGATCACACCCTCGCGAAAGATTACCTGTCCCAGTTCACCTATCCCTGGGAGGCGTTGAAGGGCATCAAGGATCTCATACTCGCGCTGGGGCCGACCCTGGGCGAGGATTACGAGGAGGTCAGCGAGCACGTGTGGGTCCACAAGACGGCGAAGGTCTTCCCGTCGGCATACCTGGGCGCGCCCTGCATCATCGGCCCCGAGACGGAGGTGCGCCACTGTGCGTTCATCCGCGGCTCGGCGCTGGTGGGCGCGAACTGCGTGGTGGGCAACAGCTGCGAGCTGAAGAACGTGATACTGTTCGACCACGTGCAGACCCCCCATTACAACTACGTGGGCGATTCCATACTGGGCTATTATTCCCACATGGGCGCGGGCTCCATCACCAGCAACGTGCGCTCCGACAAGAAGCTGGTGGTCGTGCACGCCCCGGAGGGCGGCATCGAGACCGGGCTCAAGAAGTTTGGCGCGATGCTGGGCGATTATGTGGAGTGCGGCTGCAATTCCGTGCTGAACCCCGGCACCGTCGTCGGCCGCCACAGCAACATCTACCCCACCTCCTGCGTGCGCGGCGTCGTGCCGGAGGGGAGCATCTATAAGAACAGCGGGGAGATCGTTCAAAAGGCATAATTTCAAATTTCCCATTGGAAATATGAAATTATTGACATTCGGCATTTATTGACAAGGAGAGTGTTTCATCATGCGAGTCGTCATTCAGGAGAACTATGAAAAGATGTGCAAGTGGGCCGCGGACTACATCGCGGCGAAGATCAACGCTCACGGCACCGACAAGCCCTTCGTGCTGGGCCTGCCCACCGGCTCCTCGCCCCTGGGCGTGTACGCCGAGCTGGCCCGCCTGAACAAGGCCGGCAAGGTTTCCTTCAAGAACGTGGTCACCTTCAACATGGACGAATACCTGGGCCTGCCCCGGGAGCATGACCAGAGCTACTGGTACTTCATGTGGTCCAACTTCTTCGATCACATCGACATCCCGAAGGACAACGTGAACATCCTCAACGGCATGGCCGAGGATCCGGAGGCCGAGTGCGCCCGCTATGAGGCGAAGATCGCGTCCTACGGCGGCATCGACCTGTTCATGGGCGGCATCGGCGTGGACGGCCACCTGGCCTTCAACGAACCCTTCACCTCCCTGACCAGCCGCACCGGCGTGCGCGCGCTGACCACCGACACCCGCATCGTCAACAGTCGCTTCTTTGGCAACGACCCCGAGGCCGTGCCCGCCAAGGCGCTGTCCGTGGGCATCGGCACCGTGATGGATTCCAGGGAAGTCCTGATCCTGATCAACGGCCACAACAAGGCCCGCGCCCTGGCCGCGTCCGTGGAGGGCGGCGTCAGCCAGAAGTGGACCTGCTCCGCGCTGCAGATGCATCCGGCGGCCATCATCGCCTGCGACGAGCCCGCCTGCGGCGAGCTGACCGTGGACACCTACAAGTACTTCCTGGACATCGAGAAGGAAGAGAGGCTGTAAGCCATGGGCAGATATTTCGGCACCGACGGCTTCCGGGGGGAGGCCAACGTCAACCTGACCGCGGACCACGCCTATCGCGTGGGCCGCTTCCTGGGCTGGTATTACACCCAGCAGCGCCGCTTCGCCGGCAAGCGGGAGAACGCGAAGATCGTCATCGGCAAGGACACCCGCCGCTCCAGCTACATGTTTGAATACGCGCTGATCGCCGGCCTGACCGCCAGCGGCGCGGACGCCTACATGCTCCACGTCACCACCACGCCCAGCGTGGCCTGGGTGACCCACGCGGACGAATTCGACTGCGGCATCATGATCTCCGCCAGCCACAATCCCTATTACGACAACGGCATCAAGCTGCTCAACGGCAACGGCGAAAAGATGGGCGAGGACACCATCGGCCTGATCGAGGACTACCTGGACGGCAAGCTGAACGTGTTCGGCCAGCAGGTCAAGGAGCTGCCCTTCGCCACCAAGGAGAACATCGGCCAGACCGTGGACTACGTCAGCGGCCGCAACCGCTACGTGGGCTATCTGATCAGCCACGGGCTGTACAGCTTCCGCGGGCTGCGGGTGGGCCTGGACTGCGCCAACGGCGCCAGCTGGATGATCGCCAAGTCGGTGTTCGAGGCGCTGGGCGCGCGCACCTATGTGATGGGCACCGAGCCCAACGGCCTGAACATCAACAACGGCGTGGGCAGCACCCACATCGAGGCGCTGCAGCAGTTCGTGATCGACAACCAGCTGGACGTGGGCTTCGCCTACGACGGCGACGCCGACCGCTGCCTGTGCGTGGACGAGAAGGGCGACGTGCTGACCGGCGACCACATCATGTACGCCTACGCCTGCTACATGCAGGACCGCGGCAAGCTGGTGGACAAGCCGGTGGTCACCACCGTGATGAGCAACTTCGGCCTGTTCAAGGCGCTGAACGAGCGGGGCATCGGCGTGGTCAAGACCAAGGTGGGCGACAAGTACGTGTATGAATACATGTCCGCCAACGGCTGCCGCCTGGGCGGCGAGCAGAGCGGCCACATCATATTCTCCAAGTACGCCACCACCGGCGACGGCATACTCACCAGCCTCAAGATGATGGAGTGCATGCTGGCCCGGAAGAAGAAGATGAGCGAGCTGTGCGAGGGCTTCAAAATGTACCCCCAGGAGCTGATCAACGTGCGGGTGTACGACAAGGCCGAGGCGCAGGCCGACCCGGACGTGCAGGCCGCCGTGCAGCAGGTCGCCGACCAGCTGGGCGAAAAGGGCCGCATACTGGTGCGCGAATCCGGCACCGAGCCCGTGGTGCGCGTGATGGTGGAGGCCGAGAGCGACGAAATGTGCCTGGCGCTGGCCCAGAAGGTCGTGGACGTGATCGTGGCCAAGGGGCACGCGGTGAAATAAAGCGGTACCGGCATGAAGAAAGTTATCGTATTCGGCGGCGGGACTGGTCTGTCCTGCCTGCTGTCGGGGCTGAAGCTGTTCCCGGTGGAGGTGACCACCGTCATCACGGTGTCGGACAACGGCAGCTCCACCGGCGTGCTGAAGCAGGAATTCGACATCCCCGCCGTGGGCGACGTGGGCAAGGTGCTGCTGAGCATGGCCAACGTGGACGACGACCTGGTCAAGCTGCTGCGCTACCGCTTCCACCGGGAGGGCTCGTCCCTGGACAACCACCCGGTGCGCAACATACTGCTGACGGCGCTGATCGACCTGAAGGGCAACCTCACCGAGGCCACGCGCTACATGTGCGGCATGCTGAACATCAAGGGCGAGGTGCTGCCGCTGACCGAGGAAAAGGTGGAGCTGGTGGGCAAGAGCGCCAACGGCAAGCGGGAGTTCTACGGCGAGGAGAGCGTCAGCCAGAACGTGCGCTACATCTCCAGCCTCTCCTACGACCACGACATCCACATCGGCGCGGCGGTGCGCCAGGCCATCGCGGCCAGCGACCTGATCATATTCAGCCCGGGCAGCCTGTACACCAGCATACTGCCCCACCTGATCGTGGATGAGATCGTGGACACCATACGCCACGCCCGCGCGCCGATCATGTACGTGTCCAACCTGGTCACCCAGCCCGGGGAGACGGACCGCTACAACGTCAGCGACCATCTGGCGGTGCTGAACCGCTATCTGAAGGGCCGCAGGGTGGACGTGGTGGTGGGCAACAACGCCAACATCGACGCGAGCATCGTATCCCGCTACCTGGCCAACGAGAACAAGACGCTGGTGGCGCTGGACCGGGAGGCCATCGCCGCCCAGGGCGCGCAGATCATCGAGGACGACATCTTCTCCATCGACGAGGAGGGCCGCATCCGCCACAACGCGCTGAAGACCGCGTTTTTGATATTCTCCTACCTGATGAACGAATAGATACAGGCGTCCCGGGGCCGCGCGGTCCCGGGACGCTTCATATCATTCCCCCATCACCAGCCATTCCACGAAATCCGGAGGCACGGCGACGTCGCCCGCAATGCGCGCGATGACGTCGCCGTTGATCTCTTCCCTGATCTGCGCCCGCTGGGCCTCGGCCCGCGCGTCCCCGGAGGGCTCCAGGAACAGCAGCAGTACCCGCTGGGCCGCGCTGAGCCGCGCCTCGGGCAGGGCCTCCGTCTCCAGATAGGCCCACAGACAGTCGGCCAGCGCCCCATACCAGCGCGCCCGGACGGCGTCGGCATCCTGGCCAAACTCCCCGACGAAGTGGTCAAGGTCCGCCTCCGTGAGCGCTCCCAGCATGGGATACACGCAGGCCAGCACCCGGCCCAGCACCGCGTCCTCCGGGTCGTAGTCGTCGAAGCTGCCCGTCGAAGCTGCCCGCCATCACCATCTGCAACAGGCGGCACCCGGGCAGATCCTCCGCGCAGGCGATCTCCCGCCCGCCGTCCCAGCCCTCCCCCGTCGCAGACACGGCGAATAAAAGGACGAGGGCAAGGATGGCGGAGATGATTATTCTGGTCATGGTTCCCTCCGTGTAAGTGTGGAGTGTGGAGAGTGGAGTGTGGAGTTGAAGGTACCTGCTGCCGACATCCATCCCCCTTCAGGTCAATGTTGCCGATTAAAGGATCGATAGGCGCAGGAATGTCGCTGTAGGGGCGGCGTTGCGCCGCCCGCATTCAACAAGATGGACGACCGGGTGAGCAACGACCTCTTCCGTCAGCCCTTTGGGCTGCCACCTTCCATGGGCCTAGCCGGCCCGTCCTCACTGGAAAATGTCCACTGGACATTTTCCCGGGCGTTCG
>ONHI01000166.1 GCA_900317565.1 uncultured Eubacteriales bacterium | reverse complement strand
CACCCACACGCTGTTCGTCGCGGACGTGACCGAGGCCCAGGTGCTCTCCAACGCGCCTTCCGTCACCTACGCCTACTACTTCGACCACATCAAGCCCAAGCCCCAGAAGCCCGCCGAGCAGAAGGTCGGCTGGGTCTGCAAGATCTGCGGCTATGTTTACGAGGGCGAGGAGCTTCCCGCCGACTTCGTCTGCCCGCTGTGCAAGCACGGCGCCGCCGACTTCGAGAAGCTGAAATAAAGCGCAGGGAAAGCAAAAGAGACCGGAGTCTTTTCAGACTTCGGTCTCTTTTGCTGCGCTCGCCCCGGCCAGCGCGCCGGTCGAAAACGCGATTTGCAGGTTAAAGCCGCCGGTGGCGGCGTCCACGTCGATCAGCTCGCCCGCGAAGTACAGCCCCTGCACGCGCTTGCTCTGCATCGTGGAGGGATTGATGTCCTTCACGCTGACGCCGCCGCGGGTGACGATGGCCTCGTCGAAGCCCCGCAGCGCCCTGGGATGCAGAGGCACTGCCTTCAATATGTTGAGCAGGGCCGCGCGCTGCTGGGCGGTGACGGAGTTGACCGGCATCGACGGCGATAGCCCCGCAAGCTTCAACAACTGCTCCGCCAGGCTGTGGGGCGCGAGGCCGTCGGCGACGGTGCCCAGCTGCTTGCGGGACATCTCCTTGAAATCCCGCAGCAGCCGCGCGTCCAGCGTCTGTGCGTCCAGCGCCGGCTTCAGGTCGATCTCCAGCCGCACGCCGGACAGGTCCTCCGGCAGCAGGCTGGACAGCGTCAGAGCCAGTGGGCCGGAGATGCCGAAATGGGTGAAGAGCATCTCCCCCATCTCCGAATACAGCTTCTTTTCCTTTTTCGGGCCCTTGACAAAGGCGCTCAGGCGCACGTTTTTCAGCGAAAGTCCCGACAGCATGCCCGGCCAGCTCTCCGCCGTCTCGATGGGCGCGAGGGCGGGCAGCGGCTTCGACAGCCCGTGGCCGGAGGCCTCCGCCATGCGGTGCCCGTCGCCGGTGGAGCCGGTGGAGGGATAGCTCAGGCCGCCGGTGGCCAGGATCACTGCGTCCGCGGGCAGCGCCTCGCCGCTCTCCAGCTTCACGCCCCGGCAAATGCCGTCTGAGATATCCAGCCCGCCGACCCGGTTGTTCAGCCGGACCTCGACGCCCGCGCGCTCCAGCCCCCGCTTCAGCGCGCCGATGATGTCGCTGGACTTGTCCGACTGGGGAAACACGCGATTCCCGCGCTCCACCTTCAGAGGCACGCCCAGCCCCTCGACCATCTCCATCACGCCCCGGTTGTCCAGCTGCGCGAAGGCGGCGTACATGAACCGGGGATTGCGGAATATGTTGCGCTGGAACTGTTCCATCTCCACGGCGTTGGTGACGTTGCAGCGCCCCTTGCCGGTGATGTACATCTTCTTGCCCAGCTTTTCATTGCGCTCCAGCAGCAGCGCCTGCGCGCCGCCCCGAGCCGCGAACAGCGCGGCCATCATACCGGCCGCGCCGCCGCCCACAACGATCACTTTTTTCATGGATGGTATTTCGCTCCGTTCAGTCCTGTTCAGAGGTCTTGGCCAGGTAGACATCGTACTTGCCCCAGATCTCCTCCATCTCCTCGAAGTACTGGGACACCTCGTGCGCTGGCCCAGCGCCACGATCAGCGCGTTGATCAGCGACAGCGGCGCGGCGAAGGAATCCACGAAGGAGGACATGTCGCTCTTGGCCATCAGGCAGGTGTCCGCCGTGGCGTGCAGCGGGGACAGCGGACCGTCGGTGATGGCGATCAGCGAGGCGCCCCGGGAGCGGGCGAATTCCATCGCCTCGATGGAGCGCGCCGTGTAGCGCGGGAAGGACAGCCCGATCAGCAGGTCGCCCTCGCTGATGCGCGCCAGCTGCTCGAACACGTCGCTGATGCCCGAGGTGACGACGGTCACGTTCGGGAAGATGAAGCGCAGGTAGTGGGCGAAGAATTCCGCGATGGGCGCGGAGGCCCGCAGGCCAAGCACATAGATGTTCCGCGCGGCGATGATCTTCTCGATGGCGTCCTCGAAGGCGTTTATGTCCATCTCGTCCAGCGTGGAGCGTATGTTCTGTATGTCGGCCTTCAGCACCTTGTTCAGCACCTGGGCGTGATCCATGTCGGAGGTCATTTCAAAGCGCTGGGAGGCGGTCAGGCGATGGCGTATGAGCTCCTGGAGCGCCTTTTGCAGGTGCGGATAGCCGCTGTAGCCCAGGGCGGCGGCGAAGCGGACCACGGTGGATTCCGAGACGCCCACGTATTCCCCCAGCTTGGACGCGGTCATGAACACGACTTTATCATAATGGGTGACGATGCACTCCGCGATGCGACGATGGCTTTTTGAAAGTTTTTTTCCGCTGTGATTCAAACGCTGAATCAGTTCCTGCGCGTTGTCCATGGAAGCAGTCCCTCCTGAATTATGCTCAAAGAGAACCTATATAATGCAATTATACCGCACGCATGTGCTATTTGCAAGCTGTCAATGCAAATTTATGCATTATTTACCGAAATGCAATCCATATTTCGTCGCTGGTATTTGCCGGGGCGAATAAAGGCATTGAATAAAATGTTGCATATTCGCAAAGGAACAATTGCAAATGTGCCTGCGTCGACGCGCGCGACTCCACCCGGTCATGTTTCAGACCCCGGACACATAGATTAATGCGGTGAATGTCGCGGGAGGTGAACGCATGATTCGATTCAAGGTGATCCGGGCGTCCAGGCTGCTGTTGGCCGCCGCGATCGTGGTGCTGGCGGCGGTGCTGGCCTTCGTTGGGACGCGACTGTATGCCCGGGAGAAGGCCGCGCCGAAGGGCGCTTCCGCAAGCCTGGTGCAGGCGGGTGAAGATGAAAACGAGGCAAAGACCGCGCTGGTCTTTGCCTCGTCTGACAGCGCCGCCGGGCTGCCCCTGGACCCCGTGGATGGCGGCATCGAGATCGAGGTCATGAGCGATCCCACGGCTGTGCCCACGGCAGTGAAGCGCGTGCTGATCTACCACACCCATACCCACGAGGCCTACGAGCAGGTCTCGGACGATCCCTATGAGGCGCTTGAGGCCTGGCGCACCAGCGACGTCGACCACAGCGTGGTGCGGGTCGGCGAGGAGCTGGCGGAGTGCCTGCGCCGGTACGGGTTCGAGGTCACCCACGACACAACAGACCATGAAGGCGCGCAGCTCTCCACCGCCTACACCCGCTCGCTGAAGACGCTGGAGGGCTATGCGGAGCCCTTCGACCTCTACATCGACCTGCATCGGGACGCCTATGTGGAGGGCGAGGCCGTCAGCGTCACCGGGAAGAGCGGCGACGCGCTGGCCCCGCTGATGATGCTGATCGGGAATGGCAACGGCTTCGACGTGAAGCCCTATTACGCCCAAAACCTCGCCTTCGCCAGGGCGCTGGAGGCGCGTGTCAATGCGATCGAGCCGGGGCTTTGCAAGCCGGTGATGGTCAAGGACGGGCGCTATAACCAGCACATCGGCATATTCTCCATATTGGTGGAGGTCGGGCACAACAAAAACACGCTGCGCCAGGCGCTGAATTCCATTCCCCCGCTGGCGGACGCACTGTATTCGCTGATGATCGAGGCGCCCGATCCAGCGCTTACTGCCATGAGTGAGGAATAAAAACTGATTTATTGCGTGTGCTTAATAATATTGTTAAACAAATGTACAGCAATATGCCTTGAAATGAGTATCTATATGTAGTATAATTACACCATAAGTATTATTACAAAAGATTGGGAGATGGATCCTGTGAAGCGAATACGCCTGTATATCGCCGATATGGACGCGCGCTTCGTGGCCGGCGTCCGTGGCGCGATGAACCGCGTATCCGGCATGGAGGTCGTGGGCAGCGCAGACAGCGGACGGCGGGCGCTGGACGATATCCTGCGGCTCAAGCCCGACGTGCTGCTGACGGATATCCCCCTGCCCGAGCTGGACGGCATCGCGCTGCTGCGGGAGGTCCGGCGGCTGCGAAGGCCGCCCGCCGTGATCGTATGCACCCGCTTCTATTCCGACGCCAGCCTGCACTGCGCCTGCAAGTACGGCGCGTCCTTCTTCCTGTGCAAGCCCGTCGAGCTGGATTCTCTGCCCAGGCTGATCGGCGAATGCGACCGCATCGCCGGGGAGAGCGCATTGCCCGACGCAGAGAGGCGCGACGCGCCTTCCGGGGACGATCCCGCGCCGGCGGTGCGCGCGCTGCTGAGCGAGCTTGGCATTCCGGCGCGGCTCAGCGGCAGCGTCTGCCTCATAGAGGCCATCCGCCTGCTGAAGCAAAGCCCATTGCTGATCAAAAACCTGTCCCAGGGGCTCTACGCCCAGATCGCGCTGCGCCTGGACGCCACCGTGCCGCGGGTGGAGCGCGCCATACGCTGCGCCGTGGGCGTCGCCTATCAGCGGGGCGGACTGAGCGGGCGCTTCCCCGCCAAGCCCTCCAACCGCGCTTTCATCGAATACCTGCTGCGCAGCCTGGATGGCCGGACGGACAATCTTTGACCTATCTCTATTTTGCCATATCTTCACTGTATTTACAATACCCGCCATAAAATTTTAAAAACAGATGGCGATATCGGATAATATGTGTTATAATAAGCGGGAATAGCATGGTATTTTACCAGACGTTGGAGGTGCTTCCCGTGAATAAGGCTCCCAAGCCGGCGCAGTACAAGATCATGAGCATCGATCCCTGGCTGCAGCCCTATTATAACGATATCGCCCTTCGCATGGACCGCCATGCGAATACCCGCAAGCAGCTGTTGGGCAGCATGGCCGACCTGTCGTCCTTCGCCAACGGCTATCTCTATTACGGCTTCCAGCGCACGGAGACCGGCTGGGTCTTCCGCGAATGGGCCCCTGGCGCGGACGCCATCCACCTGATCGGCGATTTCAACGGCTGGAACCGGGAATCCCACCCGCTGACCCGCCTGCCGGACGGCACCTGGGAGATCGAGCTGGAGGGTGCGGACGCGCTGAAGCACGGCCAGCTGGTAAAGATTCAGGTCACCAAGGACGGCAAGCGCAGCGACCACATTCCCGCCTACATCCGCCGGGTGGTACAGGACGAAAACCACCTGTTCAACGGCCAGGTCTGGGCCCCCGCCCGCCCGTTCCAGTGGACCGACGGCGGCTATGGCAAGCGCAAGATCGCCCCGCCCTACATCTATGAGGCCCACATCGGCATGGCCCAGGAGAAGGAGGGCGTCGGCACTTATCGGGAGTTCGCCGATTTCAACCTGGAATACATCCACGACCTGGGCTACAACACTGTGCAGCTGATGGCGATCCAGGAGCACCCCTACTACGCCTCCTTCGGCTACCAGGTGACCAACTTCTTCGCGGCCTCCTCCTGGTACGGCGAGCCCGAGGACCTGAAATACCTGATCAACAAGGCTCACGAGCTGGGCATGTACGTGCTGCTGGACGTGGTCCACTCCCACGCCTCCGCCAACGAGTACGAGGGCCTGAACGGCCTGGACGGCACCGACAGCCAATACTTCCTGCCCGGGGACCGCGGCTGGCATCCCGCCTGGAAGACGCGCCTGTTCGATTACGGCAAGCACGAGGTGCTGCATTTCCTGCTGTCCAACCTGAAATTCTGGCTGGAGGAATACCACTTCGACGGCTTCCGCTTCGACGGCGTGACCTCGATGATCTACCAGGATCACGGCCTGGGCTCCAATTTCACCGACTATTCCCAGTATTTCGGCCTGAACACCAATGTGGACGCCCTCACCTACCTCCAGCTGGCGAACGAGCTGATCCACGCGGTCAATCCCTTCGCGCTGACCATCGCGGAGGAGATGAGCGGCATGCCGGGCATGTGCATACCGATCCGCAGCGGCGGCATAGGCTTCGACTATCGCCTGTCCATGGGCGTGCCGGACTTCTGGATCAAGCTGCTGAAGGAATACTCCGACGATCAGTGGGACATGTTCAAGATGTGGTATGAGCTGACCACCCGCCGCCCGCAGGAGAAGAACATCGGCTACTGCGAATCCCACGACCAGGCGCTGGTGGGCGACAAGACGCTGATCTTCCGCATGGCGGATGCGGAGATGTACACGGGCATGGAGAAGTCCTACCACTCCATCGCCATCGACCGGGCCATCGCGCTGCACAAGATGATACGCTTCATCACGCTGACGCTGGGCAGCGACGGCTATCTGAACTTCATGGGCAACGAGTTCGGCCACCCCGAGTGGATCGACTTCCCCCGGGAGGGCAACGGCTGGAGCTACAAGTACGCCCGCAGGCAGTGGTCCCTGGTGCAGAACGGGCTGCTGAAATACGAATGGCTGGCCAACTTCGACCGGGCGATGCTGAAGTTCAGCCGCAAGTACCGAGTGCTGAACAAGACGGACACCGTGAACCTGTGGATCGACCAGCCCGGAAAGATCATCGCCTTCTCCAAGGGCGAGCTGGTCTACGTGTTCAATTTCAACCCCACCTATTCCCCCACCAACTTCTTCCTGCCGGTGCACTCTGTAGGCGAGGGCAAGTACAGGGTGATCTTCTCCACCGACGACATCGACTTTGGCGGCATGGATCGCACCAGCAAGGATTACGTGTACTACACCCAGTTCGTCGAGGGCAGGGGCCTGGGCTTCGAGGTCTACGTGCCCTGCCGCAC
>ONHI01000165.1 GCA_900317565.1 uncultured Eubacteriales bacterium | reverse complement strand
CCCCAGGCGCGTTCAGCGGCTTTTTCTCCCACAGGGCCCGTATCGTCAGAATCGCTTTGGCCCCGCAGTCCTCCAGGATGGATTCCAACCGCTGTACGGGATGCTGCTCCTCCAGGGGGACGCATACGCCCCCGGCCCAGACCACCGGAACCATGCCGCTTACGATCTGCCTGGAATAGGGGACATATACCGCAGCCGCATCTCCCTCCCGGAAGCCGAAGCCGACCAGCGCCGCTGTAACAGAGGCGCTTTGATCGGCCAACTGGCCGTAGGTCGTAATGCCCTCAGAATCCTCAGCAGCCGCGACTTCAGGATGCTCAGCAGCAAACTCCAGGATGTTTTCAATTGGCCTTTCCATGTTTTTCTATCTCTTTCTTGTCGTTATTTCGCATAGAAGTCCTTCGGATCCAGCGTCACGGACCCCTTCCAGGAGTCATCAACAATGGTCATCTTCTGCCCGTCACAGTGGAGCTCCACCAAGTCCAGGCGCATCTCCCGCATGAACGCGTCCACGATCACGAATTGCAGATAATAGGTCCCGGGCGGCAGGATTCTTTCTTCCACCTTCAACGAGCGATACATCGTCATCAGGGGAGAGGAAAGGTAGAGAGGCTTTCCGCCCCGGATATTTTCACTGCCCTTCACCTGGTACAGCAGGCTGAATTCCTGGCCCGCGATCTGGGATAGGGATTTCACGTTCCGGTTAAACTGGCCGCTGTCATTGTCATAATTATCCCAAAGCCCGAAGATTTCGTATTCTCCCTCGTTGAACCAGTATGCGCCGCGCATATTCATCGTTTCCGAATCGATCATCACCGGAATATTATACAGAACGTCCGTAAATGTCTGCTTCCGTATCATAGTAAACGGGAATCTTTCCCAGCCTGATGATTTCCCCCGTCAGCTCATCCTTTTGATACAGCTTATACAGCACTGTGCTCACATTCGTTCTGCCCGAGGTTACACTGAAGGCCGGGGAGCCGTTTTGCTCCCATATTTTCTTCTCGATCGTCACCCGATAGGTGTTTTCATCCGCCGGCTCCGGGATTTTATCCACCTTGTCATACACCCAATCCGGCGCTTCCCATGCGCTGATCGCGTCAAGAATCGCAAGATAATTGGCGCTTGGACAGTTCCTGGCATAGATATCCAGACGTTCGGGCGTAAAGTTGGTGGCGTAGCAGAAGGAAATCCCGCGGGCCGCGGAGCGGCCGGAACCGCGCACGCAGTAGTCTACCGTCTCTGCCAGATTCTCCTGCAGAACCATCTGCATCTCCGCGGAGGCGGCGGTCCGAAAGACGGGATCAAACAAGATACCGCCAAAGTCATACATGTTTTCCTGTCCAGACCCAAATCCCCCGGAAAAGTGGCCCGCGTTGGCAAAACTGGCCAACACCTGCGGGTACTGGGCATACAATATGCCCTGGGTTTTGAAAAACATGTCAAAGTATTCGGCCATTCTGTCGATCTTGTCCAGGTTGATGACCGACCAGGTCAGCAGGGCCTGCGCCTGATCATCCTCCGTGTCGGCGTATTTGATCATAGCTGTATCGCAGATCCAGCGCCCAAGCATTCGGCCATCACAAATCGGCACATAAATCAGTTCCTGCAGCCATTCCCCGAAGGCAGTGCCCTTTCCCGCCACCACCTCTTCGGACGCGATCATCCAGTTGGCATGATCGCGGATCGCGCAGGCGGTTTCGATATTTGCCATCAGGCAGGCGTCGAACAACACCGCTTCAAAGTGGATTCCGCCGTCCCGGAGCGCCTTGTTCAGCAGATCGAGGGTCATGTATTCCCCGTTGAACAGCTCGTCGATCAGGATTCCCGTCGCGCTGCCGCCGCCGTGGTCCCACAGCACCAGCATGTATTTTTCCGCGGGATAGTTCTCCTTCCCCCAGCGGATGAAATCCGTCAGGGTATCCGGGTCCGCCATGCTGGCCAGAGGTTTTCCCCGCCTCAGCGCAAAGGATCCTGTCGCCGTAACCGTCGCCGGCTGGTATTCCCAGTCCTGCAGCAGGTCCGTGCGGACGTTCATGCCCAGCTTCTGGGCGTGCCACTCCTTTGTGCCGCCGGTCTCGATCAGGATATTCACCTTTCTGTTCTGGCTGGCCGCTGCCTCAAGCACATTGCTGATGCCCTCCAGCTCGTCCCGAACAGTGCTCTTGGGCGCTTCCACCGTGGCTATTTCCTCCAGATTGGCCGTACCATAGCTGTATTTGCTTTCCAGATCGGAGCCGCACATATAGATCAGCACCGTCCACGCGTCAGGCGCTTCCGTCTGCTCCGCCGCAGCGGGAAAGGCAAAAAGCAACAGGCCGAGAAAGATCAGGCAGATCCATCTTTTCCTCATAGATTTATCCCTTTCCTTACTAACACTTGAAAGGGAACCACTGAAAAAGTGGTTCCCTTCGATGTCGTTTGGCCTGAATATGCTGCTCATTCAGGGAAGTCTGGCGGCACTTATGCCGCGACTGCATCCTCCGGCAGGGGCTCGATCGGAGCCTCTGCCTCGGGATACCATTCGTTCTCCACGCGCACATACCCGTTGCCCGCGATGTCCTCGGCGATATTCTCGCCGGTCCACTCCGGCCAGATGGGCTGGTCTTCCTTGACGGTGACGTTCAGGTCGCCGTCCACGATGCCCTCAATCCGGATGTAATCGCTGTCGAAGGTATCGCCGTCGAAGGTGTTGGTGTAGAAGCCGTCGAACATGTCCACCTTGCCGTCGGTGCCGTCACACATGGCGAAGTAGTGATCGGTGAGGCTGTAGATCGGCCAATCCGCGCCTTCGAGGTAGTGGCCGCGCAGCACGATGCGCATCGGCAGCGGCACCTCCAGCGCGTCGTTGGTCGCCAGGTTGGTGATCACCTTCACCAGGCTCTTCTCGCCCTCGGGGGTATCGAAGAACATCACGTCGTATTTCTCGATTTCCATGCGGTCGGAATCGCCGTCGCGGTACAGGTACAGCGACATATCCACGGGCTCCTCGCCGTTCTCGATCATGTTCACGCTGGTGCGGAAGGCGTCCACCTCGTCGGTTTCCGCGTTCGTCACCATTTGTGCCAGCCCTCAGCCTCGCCGCCGTCGATCAGGTCGGTGACGATCTCGCCCTTGGGCAGGTCAGCGCCATTCAGCGCGCAGTTGTTGATAGCATCCTGATCCGCTGTCATCGCCTGGAAGTATCCGTTGTTCCACGCTTCGGTCAGCCATGCCTCAGAGATTTCGTGCAGGTACAGCTCGAAGTCCGCCTTGGAGGGCAGCGTCAGCGTGCCGGTTGCGAAGTCCAGTGAACCCCTGGAACCGATGGGCATCACCGGATGGCTGATGGCGTAGTCGGTCAGGGCGGTGATGATGTCGATCTCGTACGTCTCGCCATCCTTGCGCACGTCGCCGCGCAGTACCTCGGCCACGAAGTGCAGGTTCAGATTTCCGATGCCGTACATCCGGGTCGCGTTCGGCAGCAGGTAGACATCCAGGCGGGTGTCGGAATTGTTCCACAGCCTGTACTTGGAAACCTGCTCGTTATCAAGGGTTACATCCTTTGCCAGGATCACCGGGTACTCCAGCACGAAGATCTTGCTGGCGGCCGCGTAGTCCTCTTCGCCGTAGCGGGCGCGGGTGATGCCGCTGATGTTGTCCACCATGCGCTGGATGTCGGTCAGCGGGGACAGGGCCTTCTCGAAGGCGGATTTCAGGGCTTCCTTCAGGTTTCGCTTGGTCTGCTGCTCGGCCTGCTTGGACATCTTGTCCGCGTCGCCGTCCTTCTTGCCGCTCTTGCCGCAGAAGTCGCAGCGCCAGTATTCGTTCCAATCCCAGTAATGCTCGCTGGTCCTCGACACCGCGCCGCTCTTGTGCGTGCTGTGGTCGTGTATCTTTTGTATGTTGTCGTTGTCCCACGGCGCGGCCGCTGTATGGACCACCTTCTTGGCCTTGAAGGTCACCTGTTTCGTGTCATTGCTCCTGATCTGGTTCCAGTTCGAACCCTCGAAGTAGTTGCGGGCCTTCACCGAGCCGACGAGGGACTTGTTCGTGCACTCGGCGTAGCTGTACAATTTTGCGACGCCGCGCGTGGCCTCCATGTTGCCGTTCCTGGCCAGAATGGTGATATTGCCCTTGGCGGCGGTCATATCCGTGTAATCCACCCACACGAGGTTGTGCAGGTTGGAGACGATGTGCGTGTCGGCCTTCGCGGTGCCCCAGCCGGAATATCCCTCAGCAACGCTGTTCGCTCTGACGAACAGGAATTCGTTGTCCGCGGTGACGTTGATGTTCCCCTGCTTGCTCGTGATGGTGGTCTTCCAGATGTCCGCCTTCTCCTGATTCGTGGCCTTGTTGGCGGCAGTCATGTCTGCGTCCGTGAGATGGTTGATGTTCACGGCGGCGTCGAAGTTCATCTGGATGGTGGCCTTGGCATCGGGCTTCATTCGAAGCGCCTTACCGAGAGCGTTGGCCTGAAGTTGCACGCCCCTTTCCTCAAACGCGGCCTCCTTGTGCCAGGAGGTGGCCGTGGCTTTCAGGTCCACGTCCTTCTCGGCGGTGATCAGCACGTGCTTGCCGATGTTCACCGCCGCGTTGGACGTGCCCTTGTACTTGGCGTCGGCGGTCGCCGCCGCGAATCCACCGCCGGCCTCCGCTTCCGCCAGGACATTGACGAAATCTCCCTCGCCGGTGACGGCGCGCAGCTTCAGCGCGTCGCCCGCGGTCAGCTGTGCCCCGTCGCCCACGTTCACCTGGGCGGTGCGGTCGACCTCGACGACAGCGTAGGCCTTGGAGCCGGCGATCAGGCCCTTGCCTTTGCCAATGGCGGTCTCAACCTCGATCTTATCCCTGTTCAGCGCCAGTGCGTCCAGTGCGCCCGCGGCGGTCAGCTTCGCGCCGCTGCCGATGTCGATGTAGTTGCCCTCCGTGGAGTGCACCTCGCCGTAGGTGCTGTTGGCGTTGTACAGTATGCCGATGGTGGAGGACTTGCTCTTGGAAGTCGACTTCACGTACGTCTCGCTGTGCAGCCGCAGGTCGGGCTGGTCCGCGGCGCCCGCCGCCCTGGATTCCAGCACGGTGCTGCCGTCCAGCAGGATGCCCGTGTCGTACCAGTTGCGCGTCGGCTGCTTGGCCTGCCGGACGCCGACAACGGCCTTCATCGTGCCGGCCTGGAAGTCGACGGAGGAATCGCCCTCGTTGTACGCGGTCATGTCGATGTGCTGCGCCTTCAGCTGCACGCCGTCGGTCACGATGATCTTGGCCGTGTGGGCGTCGCCCTCCCGGCCGATGTCTGCGTGGATGTTGGAGACGCCCACGCCCACCAGCGCCCAGCCGCCGGGCATGGTTCCGTTGGCGGAAGCCACCGCGTTGGTCGCTGCCTTGATGGCGGCGTCGCCGGTCAGGTCGATGTTCACGCCCTTGAGCACCGTGTTGAAGGTCTCGGTGGCGCTGGCGTGCCCGTCCAGGTTGCCCACGGTCACCAGGCCGTTCTGGCCCGCGCCGTTGGTGCGCGCGGTGACGGTGGTCGGCAGGTTCCATTCGGCCAGCCGCTCTTCATATCTCGACTGCCGCGGCGCCGGACTCTCCACCGCGCCGGACCGGACAAACAGGTTCCCGGCCTTCAGGATGTTGTTTTCCGGGTTGCCGTAGATGGGCACCTTCGTATCCTTGTACACCAGCTTGGGCACCCACACGTCAACGTCGTCCTCATAGGTCTCGTAGACCTCGACGTCCTGCTTATAACGGTTTTCTATCTTCAAACTAAGTTTCGCTTTCGACAAAACTTTCAACAAATCCGTCAGGTTGGTATGGCCGGAAGACAGATTCAGTATCGCGTCGATCAGGTCTGAATCCGTATTCCACTTGTCGTTCCACTTCTTGCCATTATCCTTTTCGACGATCCGTTTGGCCATCTCCAGGTCGCTCACATCAAAGACCTCTCCGGTCTTGGTGTCGCGCCAAGCGTACCGGATCACGTTGTCATAGTTCGTGTAGACCTTGTGCTCGGTCACGTACTCGCCTTCATCCACCCAGGCCTTCTCCGTCTTGTAGCCGGTGGGCCCGCCGAGTATGGCGGCGGTGCTGGTCAGGTTGTCGATGGCCTTCGCCGTGTTGATGTCCACGAGGACCGCGCCGATCTCCAGGCTGTCCTCCATGCCTTCTTCCACGCCGCTGGCGCCGTACACCGCAGAGGTGTTGCCCCTTGCCACGACGCTCTGGACGTACACGTTTCCGGCCTTCTCGATGCCGCCGTTGCCCAGCTCCAGCGTCGCCGCCTGGGTGGCGCTCTCCTCGGCTCTGGCCTTGCCCACGCCGATGCCTACACCGCTGGCCTTGAAGGTGGCCGGGCGTATGCTGGCGTCGACGGTGTGCGAGCCGACGGTCAGCACATTCACGTCCGCGTTCTTCGATTCGCTGATCATGCTGCCGTTGGTCACATGCGGCGCGGTGTTCACCGGGCGCGCCGAAGCGACGCCGTTGGTCTGCAGGGTGGCATCCTGCACGGTCAGCTTCGCGCCCGCATAGACCTTGCTGGTGGCGGTGGACTTGTTCACGCCCACGCTGATCAGGCTGATGTCCACGCCGCTGCCGGACGGGGTCACCTCGCTCCTGGTATTTGCGTCATGACTGGTGATCACGTCGATCCTGTTCAGCTTGTAGTTGCCGCCGGACAGGCGCACCTTGTTGTCGTACACGTCCTTGCTGTGCGCGCCGCCGACCATCGTGGCCACGCTGAGCGCACCGTTGGTGAGCACCAGGTTGTCGATGTCGGTGCTCACGTCGTCCTTGCCGGTGACCAGCGCGGAGATGGTCCGCCATTCATCGGACGCCCCGCCGATCGCCACGTCCAGCAGCGCGTTGGTGGCGCCGTTGGCCGTGGCCACGTTGGTCTTGACGGAGCCCAGCAGCGATCCGCCGCCGGTCAGCAGCTTCGCCTTCGTGTTGCCCTGCACGTCGCTGTGCGCGTCCAGATCGCCCTCCAGCGCGCCGGTCAGATTCATCTTCACGGAGCTGGTTGCCTCGTTGCGTGCGTTCACCACGGAGGTGGCCACGCTGATATCGGAGACATCCAGGCCCATCAGGTCCGCCGTTGCGTCGCCCATGCTGTAGCTCTTCAGCGTGACGTTCTTCGCCTTCAGCGTGCTGCCGTTGATGACGGACACGTTCTGTGCCCGGTTGTGGGCGATGGCGGTGTTGACGGCGATCGTTCCGATCGCGGCGGCCGCCGCGGTGGAGGTGGCGTTGGCCGTGGTCTGACGGCTGTAATGCGGGTCGCCGGTGACGACGGACAGCTTGTCCTTGACGATGAGGTTGCCGTTGGTCAGGTCCGCCTCGGCCTTGTTCCTGGAGTTGACGTCCACGTAGTTCACGGTCACGCCGATGCCCGCGCCGCCGCCGACGATGGCTGTCACGTCGGAATCGCCCTTGGCGCTCAGCAGGCCCGTGGCCTTCAGTTCTTGCACGGTGCCGTTCAGGTTCGCGGCCTTCGCGGTGGCCTTGGTGTCGTTGTACACGTTCATGACGTTCACGCCCACCGAAACGCCGCCCACGGCCGCGGAAAGCAGCTTGGATTCGGCCTCGCTGGTCACGTCGTTGTCGACCTTCACGTCATAGAAGCCGGTCAGGTCGGTGGTGCCGCTCTTCGCGCCCTCCACGCCCAGGGTGGTGTTCACGGTGGGCTTGACCTTCGCGATGCTCACGCCCAGGCCCACGGCGCCGCCGCCGATGCTCAGGCCCATCAGGTTGCTGCTGGCCTCGAACTTGGAGATGCCCTTCACGTTCAGCGTGCCGATGCCGGAGGTGTTGGTCAGCTTCACGCCCCGCTCCACGGTGGTGTTCTGGGTCAGGTTGTTGGTGGCCAGGGCCAGTCCGCCCGCGGCGCTGAGGCCGCCGGCCGCCGCGCTGACGGCCACCGCGTTGGCCTTGAACTTGGAATCGGTCCAGACGTTGGTCTCTTCGCTGCCGGAGAACGAGCCGTCGTTCTCCACGGCGTTCCCGGTGTTCTTGTTCTTGCCCAGCGTGGCGTTGACGGTGCCGTCCGCCACGGCGATGGCCAGGGAGCCCGCGATGCCCGCGGCGCCGCCGCCGGCCGCGATGGTGGCGGCAAGCACGTTGCCG
>ONHI01000200.1 GCA_900317565.1 uncultured Eubacteriales bacterium | reverse complement strand
GAGGCGGCGGGAGGCGCTTTCTCGGCGGGCGTGGAGGCCGTGCTGGGGGCCATGGCTGCCGTGGGCAGCGCCGCCGTGGCGGCGCTGGGAGAAGCCTTTGGGATGGCCCAGGACGCGGGCAAGTACGCGGACGAGCTGATGACGCTGAGCAGCCAGGTCGGCGTGGACACGGACACGCTGCAGCAGTGGCAGTACGCCAGCGCCTTTGTGGACACCAGCGTGGACACGATCACCGGGAGCCTGACGAAGCTGACCAAGAGCATGGCCAGCGCCCAGGGTGGCAGCAAGGGCACCCAGGAGGCGTTCGTGAAGCTGGGCGTCAGCTGGACGGACTTCGACGGGCAGCTGCGGGACAGCGAGGACGTGTTCTGGGACGCCATCGACGCACTGGGGCAGATCGAGAACCCCACGGAGCGGGACGCGCTGGCCATGGAGCTGTTCGGGAAGAGCGCGAAGGAGCTGAACCCGCTGATCGAGGCGGGGAGCCGGGCCGTGCGGGACCTGGGCCGGGAGGCGCAGGCCATGGGCACCGTGTTCAGCCAGGAAAACCTGGAAAAGATGGGGGCCTTCGACGACGCCATGGAGCGCTTCAAGGCCACGGGCACGGCGCTGAAGAACAGCATCGGCCTGGTGATGATCCCGGCCTTCCAGCCGCTGGTGGACGCAGCATCGGAGAGCATGGGCAAGGTGGCCAAGGCGCTGCAGGAGGGCGTGGATCCGACGGAGCTGGAGGGGCTGCTGGACGAGGTGATCAACACGGCCATGAGCGCCCTGGACGAGGTGCTGGGGCTGGTGGAGCGGGGATTGTCCACGCTGAGCCGGCTGGTGACCCGGGCGGTGACCCACATCGCCGAGGCGCTGCCGGGGATGCTGGAGGTGCTGCTGCCGGCGGCGATGGAGCTGCTGGAGGGCGTGACCGGTGCGATCACGGACAACGTGGAGCCGCTGGCGACGCTGGCCACGGAGCTGGTGACCGGCGTGGCGGGCTTCCTGGTCGAGAACATCCCGGCGCTGGCGGAGGCGGCGGGCACGCTGCTGGACGGGCTGATCGACGGCATCATCGAGGCGCTGCCCGACCTGATCCCGGCGGCCATCGAGATGATCGTGAAGCTGGCCGAGGGCCTGATCGAGGGGATCCCGAAGCTGGTGGAGAAGCTGCCCGAGATCGTGACGGCCATCTGGGAGGGGCTGAAGGCCACCGACTGGGCGGCGCTGGGCAAGGAGCTGCTGAACGCGATACTGAGCGGGCTGGGCAACGTGGGGCAGAGCGTCATGGACCTGCTGGGCGTGCCCGAAAAGACGCAGCAGACGATCATCGGGGCCTGGAACGACTTCGCGGGCCTGGTGAGCGAGGGCATACAGGGCGTATTCGGGGGCGTGGTGGACTTCTTGGGCGGGCTGTTTGATCCGCCTGCGGAGGGCGAGCAGAGCGCCGTCAGCACGCTGTGGAACGGCTTCGCCGACCTGGTGGGCACAGGAATCACCGGGGTGCTGAAGGCGGTGGTGGACTTCTTCGGCAGTCTGTTCGACCCGCCGGCGGAGGGCGAGCAGGCCGCGACCAAGCAGGAGTGGGGCACCTTCGCCGAGACGGTGAAGGGGGCGCTGGAGACCGCGCTGAAGGGCGCGGCGGAGCTGGTGAGCGGGATATTCACCGGGGGCAAGGCGGCCATCGAGGCCTTCCCCTGGGAGGACACGGGCACCAAGCTGGGCACGCTGGCCGGGAAGTTCACCGGGTTTGCGGCGGACGCGCTGAGCGGGGTGTTTGACGCGGGCGACGCCGCCGTCGCAGCCTTTCCCTGGGAGGACGTGGGCACCAAGATCGGCACGCTGGCCGGGCAATTGGCGGGGGTCGCCGGGGACGCGCTGAGCGGGGTGTTCACCGCTGCGGACACGGCCATCAATGAGATCGACTGGGATGCGCTGGGCAAGAGCGTGGCCACGCTGGTGGACGGCGTGGTAGGCATCGACCAGAACGCGCTGGCGGGGGTCTTCACTGCCGCGGAGACGGCCATCACCGGCATCCAGTGGGACGAGCTGGGCAACCAGATCGCCGACGGCCTGAGCCGCGCCTGGGGCCTGCTGGCGGGCGTCGGGGACGTGGCCCTGGGACTGGGCGAGAGCCTGGTCGGGGCCGGCAAGCAGGGCGTCGGGGCGCTGAAGGACTGGATCGCCAGCTGGCGCAGCGATGAGAGCGTGGCCAGCGAGGCCGGCGAGGTGGGCGCGCAGGTGGTCACCGACCTGGCCGCGGGCGTGACGGAGCAGGTGCCCACGCTGGAGACCACCGCCGAGGAGGCAGCGGACGCGCTGCTGGAGGCCATCAAGGGCGTGCTGACCGAAAAGGCGCTGAAGGGCATCGGCCTGCAGCTGGACGAGGACCTGGGCAAGGGCATCGAGGACGGCAAGGGCGACGTGCTGGTGGTGATCACCGCGCTGGCCGACGACGCCTTCGACGAGCTGCAGCGGGAGGTGGCCGGGCTGGGCTTCGACAGCATCGGATACAACATGAGCGCCGGCATCGCCCAGGGCGTGACCGACGGCAGCTGGATGATCGAGAACGCGGCCCGGAGCGCCGCGCTGACGGCGTATGAGGCGGCCGCGCAGGCGCTGGTGATCAGAAGCCCCTCGAAGAAGGGCGACTACCTGGGCGAGATGTTCGACATGGGCTTCGCCGGGGGCCTGCGGGACAACGCCGACGAGATCGAGCGGGCCATGGACTTTTTGAACGACGTGGCCGTGCGCGGCGCCGAGGATGTGAACGTGAACCCGGGCGGCGGATGGCAGGCGCGGGGATCGGCGCAGGGCGGTTTTGCGGAGGTGGATTATGACAGGATCCGGAGCGCCTTTGTGGAGGCCATCGAGGAGACCGGCGTCGGGGACATGGTGATGTACATGGACCGGGAGGTCGTCGGGCAGACCCTCGAGCCCGTCACCAGCAGGGCCACACGGTGGCGGCAGAGCCAGAGCGTCAAGGGCAGGACGGCGAGGCTTGTGATGTGAATCTATGCTTTAGATAATCAAGTCCGGCCTTCAGGCCGGACCGCGAAACATTTGCAGCACATTACGGGTATTTGTAAGGACTTG
>ONHI01000164.1 GCA_900317565.1 uncultured Eubacteriales bacterium | reverse complement strand
CATGCCCCAGACGTCAAAGGCCTCGTCGAACACATACAGGCCCACCCGGTCACATGCCTCGATCAGCGCCGCGGAGGGCGGGTTGTGGGTGGTGCGGATGGCGTTGAAGCCCACTTCCTTGAGCTTTTTCACCTTGCGCGCCTCGGCGTCGTACAGAGATACCGCGCCGATGGGGCCGTTGTCGTGGTGCAGGCAGCCGCCCTTCAGCTTCACGGTCTTCCCGTTGATCCGCAGGCCGTGCTTCACATCCGCCTCGACGGTGCGGATGCCGAACAGCACGCTCTCGGCGTCCTCCGTGGGCTGTTCACAGGGGATGATGTGGGTCCTGTAGGTCCCGGCGTCCCGCACCGTGGCGCTCAGCCTGTACAGGTTGGGGGTTTCCGCGTCCCAGAGCTTGGGCGCGTCCACCGTCAGGGTCATATGGGCCGTGCCGACGGACAGGGGCTGGACCTGGGTCAGGGCCTTGCTGGTTTTGACGGTCTCGCCGGTGGCGTCGTCGATCAGCGCGAAGGTCACCTCGGCAAGACGGTTTTCGGCCCATTCGTTCCGAATTTCAGCGGCCACCTGCAGGTAGGCGGTCTCCGGCGCGCCGTCCGCGGCGTATTCGATCTTCTTCGTGTACCCGGAAAGCCCGCCGAAGGCCACGTGCAGCCTGGGCATGTGCACCAGCTCCACGCCCCGGAACAGCCCCGCGCCGGAATACCAGCGGGAGTTGGGCTGCATGCTGGGGTTCACCGTGATGAATATGCGGTTCAGCTGTCCCGGATAAACCAGCCGGGTGATGTCCAGCTCGAAGGGCGCGTAGCCGTAGTGCTGCAGGCCCGCCAGACTGCCGTTCACATCGACGGTGGCGTTCATCATGGCCCCGTCCAGCCGCAGCGCAATGCGCTCGCCCGCCCATTCCGCGGGGATGTCGAGCTCCTTCACGTAGTGGGCCACGCCCGCGTTGTAATAGCCGCTGGCGCCGCCCGAGGGGGCTTCGGCGTACACGTCGCCCTCGATCATGTAATCGTGGGGCAGATCGACGACGCGGTCGCCGTAATCGCCGCGCATGCGCTTGCCCCAGTCCACCATGCCCAGGCCGAAATGCCAGCCCCGATTGATCTTCATGCTGCGCATCTGTATATCCTCCTCATTCGACGGTCCCCAGGGCGTAGAACGCGCGGGTCCTGCCCGCCAGCCAGCCATCCTCCGTCACGGTAAAGGAATCCTGCAAGCGGATATCCTCGGAGGAGGAGCCGATCTGTATTTCAAATGCGCCCTTTTCGATCTTCCAGCGCATGTCCTCGTCCAGGAAGGCCATCTGGCTGGGCTGCAGCGCGAAGCGGACGGTCTTTTTCTCGCCGGGCTGCAGCTCCACCCGGGCGAAGCCCTGCAGCTCCTTGTGGGGGCGGGTCATCGAGGCATGGACGTCGCGCACGTACAGCTGCACGACCTCCGTGCCGGCCCGGTCGCCGGTGTTCTTCAGCTTCAGCGAGATTTGGACCGGCTCGAAGGGCCGGGTCTCATGCCTGTCCAGCGCGAGCCCGCCGTATTCAAAGGCGGTGTAGCTCAGCCCGTGGCCGAAGCAGTAGCGGGGCCTGTGGGGGCAATCCACGTAGTCGGTGAAGCCGATGCTGGGGCTCTGGGTCCACATGGAGCCGTTGGGATGGTTGTAATACACCGGGATCTGCCCGGCGCAGCGAGCGGTGGACAGCGGCATCTTGCCGGAGGGATTCAGCCCGCCCAGCAGCGCGTCGGTCACGGCCTCCGCCGCGTAGGTGGCCGGGTTCCAGCACTCCAGTATGGCGTCCAGGCATTCGTCCGCCACGTCGCTGGAGATGGGACGCCCGTCGAAGTGGACGCCGATCAGGGGCTTGCCCAGCTTCTTCGCCGCCCGGATGAAGGCGTCCTGGCAGGCGGGCAGGTTGATGTCCGTGCCGTCCACGCCCTCGCCCATGGTGGCGATGGAGCCGGAGCCGTTCTTGCCGCCCAGGGCCAGCACGACCGCGTCCGCCTGCCCAGCGAGCTCCAGGGCCTCCGGGAACAGGCCCTCGTCCGCGCCGGCCTTGTAGTAGCCCGGGGCGTACAGCACCCGGCAGCCCGGCAACCTCTGCCGCAGCGCCTCCACCAGGCTCCTGCACTGGGGCTTGAGCTTTTTCAGCACGCCGTCGAATTCCGCGGTATCGTCCATCTCGACCTGCGTGCCGGGCACGGTGCGCACCTCGCGCTCTTCATCGTTGCCCTTCACGCCGGCCATGGAGTTGCGGGCGGCGTGCTTGGCCTCCACCATGGAAAGGTGGGTGTAGCCGCCGAAGTAGTACCGGGCGTTGGCCGCCGCCGGGCCGATGACCGCGATGGTCCTCTCCGCGCCGGTCAGGGGCAGCGCGCCGTCGTTTTTCAGCAGCACCAGCGCCTCCCGGGCGGACTGGGCGGCGACGCCCTCGTCCCCGTCGTGATGCACGGCCTGCTCCAGCGCCTCGCCCTCCAGGGCAAAGGGATGTTCGAACAGCCCCATGCGGAACTTGGCCTCCAGCACGCGGGCGACCACGCCGTCCAGCAGCGCCATATCCGCCTCGCCGGATGCGAATTTCTGCTTCAATTCGTCGGCGTAGGCCCTGGGCATGGGCAGCTCCACGTCCAGGCCCGCGGCCAGGCAGCGCAGGCCCGCGTCGCCCAGGGTCTCGCCGATGCCCTGATAGTCATGGGCGTTGCTGGCCCCGCCGTAGTCGGACACCGTGACGCCCTCAAAGCCCATCTCGCCCCGCAGTATGCCGTTCAGGTAGTGCTTTGAAGCGTGGATGGGCAGGCCGTTTAACGAGCCGTAGCAGGGCATGACGCCCTTGAGCCCCGATTCCGTGATGGCGGCCTGGAAGGGCTTGCCGTAGATCTCCATCAGCAGCCTGTCGCCCGCGTCCACGTGCGCGCCGTGGATGGCCCCGGCGGAGTTGTGGAAGCCGAAAAAGTGCTTGGCGGTGGCGTCGGGCGTGCGCCCGGCGGTTTCGGTCTCCTGGATGCCGTGGGTATAGGCCGCGCCCATCGCCGCGGCAAGGGTCGGGTCCTCGCCGTAGGGCTCGCACTGGCGGCCCATGCGGGAATCCCGGGAGATGTCCAGCACCGGGGCCAGGATCTGCGTGATGCCCACCGCCGCCTCCTGTCGGGACACGGTTTCGCCGATCCTGCGTTCCAGCGCCGGGTCAAAGGAGGAGCCCCGCGCCACGCCCGAGGGGAAGGTGGTGGTGTCCTGCATCAGCGGGCCGCAGAGCCCCTCCATGTGGAACACGGCGGGGATGTGATGGGGGCTGTTCTCCATCACGATGCTCTGGAGCTGGCGTTGCCAGGCAGCGATCTCCTCCATGCTCTGGCAGCCGCGGAATTCCAGGCTGCTGATCTGGCCAATGCCGTTTTTGAAGAAGGCCGCCATGCGGTCCTCTGCGCCCTTGATGGCGAACACGCCCACCAGCTGGGCCATCTTTTCATCCAGGCTCAGTTCCTTCAGCAGCAGCTCGGCCCGCTCCCGGGGAGCAAGCGATGCGTTCATATACTCTTTCATGTTTTTTCCTCCAAATCATTGGATGCGGGTGATCAGCAGCGCCAGGTTGTCCCGCCCGGGCAGCTTCAATTTGGTTTCGCCGCTGATGTCCTCGGCGATCACTTCCCGGGTCATGTTCCAAACGTCGATCAGCTCCGCGCGGTAGCGCTTGTCCTCCGGCAGCTTGACGGTCTGTTCGCCGTAGCATTGCAGGTCGAAATAGGTCAGGTAAGCCTCCTCGCCGCAGTGGGCCTCCCAGGCGTGCTCCCCGCTCAGGTGCGCCGTGCGGTCCTCGATCCCCATGCGGCGGATGCTGTTCGAGAACAGCTTCACAAAGCCCCGCATCTGCTCCGGTAGCAGCGGCAGCGACGCCTCCACGGCCGCCTCGTCCATCCGGGCCAGCGCCAGCAGGCCCTCCTCCCTGGGGGTCAGCGGTCCGGGCAGGCTCTCCATCACTTCACGCAGAAACGCAATGCGCTTCGGGCTTTCGCCCTTCAGCCTGCCGCCCCGGGCCCACCAGAGGATGTCGTCCTCCGACAGGAAGGTCTCCCCGTGGGTGCAGTACGCGCCGGAGGCACAGCAGCGCCAGAAGCGGCGCACCATCTCCTGCCCGCTGATGCTGCCCCAGAAGTGGGGCAGATCGCCCTCATAGCAGCACTCGTCGATGACCAGGGGCTTCCTGTACTGCCCGATCCACCGCGGGATCTCGGACAGCGCCTTGGTTTGCAGGCAGACGTGGGTCACGTTGGGCCGGTTGAAATCCCAGAAGCACATGCAGTTGTGGTTGGACAGCAGATGGCGATAGGGATCGTTCGCCGCCACGTATGCCTCGATCTCCTCCCAGTCGGCGAGGCTCTTGTGCTCCGCGCACAGGTCGTATTCGTTGGCCAGGCTCCACCAGATGTTCGGGAACGCCGCCAGGCGGCGAAGCAGATAGTCCAGGTAGATCAGGTTGTCCGCCTGGGAGAGCGCCGAGAAGCCCCAGCGATCGTAGGGGTGGAACAGTATCAGGTCGATCTGAATATCCATGGCCGCGATGCGGTCCAATATCTTTTCAAACCGGTGCCAGAAGGCGATGCAGGGCCGGTTCACGTCCCAGCCGCCGTCCGCCTTCTTCTCAAAGGCATAGAAGGGCGGCTCGTTGTGGTTGTAGTCGTAGTGCTTGGGGAACACGCACATGCGCACCTTGTTGAAGGGCGCGGCCTTCAGGCTCTCCAGGGTCTGCGCCACCAGCGCGTCGTCCTGGTGGGCCAGCGCGTACACCGTGGTGCCGAAGGGCATGAACGTCCTGCCGTCCTCGTATTCAAAGTGGGTATCCACAGCCCTTACAAGGCCGTGGGCGCATTTTGCCGGCTCGCAGGTCATGCTGCCCTCGCCGTTCACCGCGCCGGTGACCTTCCAGCGCCATTCCCCGGGAATCTCCGGAAGGAAGCGCACGACATACCGGCCGTCACCGTCATAGAAGCCCTTGACCGCTTTGCGCTCGTTCCCGCAGGAAAACTCTGCCGTCAGGTCGATCTGTGCCCAATCATTCCCGAGAACCGGGCCGTTGAAGACCAGTTCAAACATCTCATACTGTCTCATGGCTATACACAGCCTTTCTGCGAAAGGCACCGAAGGGGTTATGAAACGGTGCGCAATCGCGGGTCGATATTGTCTGCTATACTGTAACTGTAGGG
>ONHI01000215.1 GCA_900317565.1 uncultured Eubacteriales bacterium | reverse complement strand
TCTCGTCAATTCCCGTCCTCGCAAGTGCTTGGGCTGGTTGGCTCCTAAGGATGTTTTCTTTCTTCCCTCTGTTGCACTTACTTGACAATCTGGCGGCTTACGACGAGGTTCCCCTAATGCCTATTGCCTAATGCCTAATGCCTTCTCCTCATCCGCGCGATGAAGAAGCCCTCCATCCCGTCCCGGTTGGGCAGGATCTGCAACATGCCGCCGGACATGCGGGGACGCAGGGCCTCCGGCAGCCAGCCGTCGGCGGTGTCGGGCTCGAATTCCGGATGGCGCTCCAGGAACGCACGCACCTGGGCCTCGTTCTCGTCGGGCAGTATCGTGCAGGTGGCGTACACCAGCAGCCCGCCCGGCTTCACCGCCTGGGCGCAGGCGTCCAGTATCTCCCGCTGCAGCGCGGGCAGCGCGTCCAGGCCCTGTTCGGTCTGGCGGTACTTGATGTCCGGCTTGTCGGCGATCACGCCCAGCCCGGAGCAGGGCGCGTCCACCAGCACCGCGTCCATGGACAGCCGGATACTGTCCATCGGCCTGCGGGCATCGCGCTCGCCGAGGCGCACGTTCTCCAGCCCCAGCCGCCGCGCCGCCGCACGGATCAGCTCCACGCGGTGGGGATGCACGTCCCAGGCGAACACCCGCCCGGAGGTGCCCATGCGCTCGGCCATCAGGCAGGTCTTGCCCCCGGGCGCGGCGCAGGCGTCCAATATCTGCATGCCCGGCCTGGGCTCCACGGCCTGGGCCGCCAGCATGGCGCTCTCGCCCTGTATCGAGAAGATTCCCTCCCGATAGCCCCCGTGGGCCGCCAGGTTGCCCGCATCGCGGACCACGTAGGCGTCGGCCACGGTGCCGCGGCGCCAGTCCAACTTCTGTGTGTCCAGCCAGGCCTCAAAGGCGGGGCCGTCCATGCGCAGCCGGTTCGGGCGGACGGTCTGCTCCCGGCGGGGCGGCGTCCAGCCCGCGATGGCGGCGGCCTCGTCCAGCCCGTAGGCGTCGATCAGCCGCCTCGCCGCGGGCGCGGCGATGGAATGCTTCACCGACAGCCACGCCACGGGATCGGCCTCCCTGTCCGGCAGCGCCAGCGTCCCGGCGTCCCGGGCCCGGGCCAGGTTGCGCAGCACGCCGTTCACCAGCCCGGTGAAGCCCTCGCGCCGCGCGGCGCGGACCTGCTTGACGGCCTCGTCCACGGCGGCGTGGTCCGGCACCTTGTCCATGAACAGCAACTGGGCCGCGGCGATGTGCAATATGTCGTTCACCACCGGCTCGGGCCGCTGGTCCAGGAAGCCGGACAGCATGTGCTCGATGTAGAGCCGGTTCTCCACCGCGCTGTAGAACAACCCCGCGGCCAGGCGGCGGTCCTCCGGCTTCAGGCGAGCCTCCTCCAACCGGCGATCCAGCGCCTGGCTGGCGTAGGCGTCGCCCCGCACCACGTCCTGGAGCGCGCGAAGCGCCGCATCCCGGGCGGAGAGGCGGTTGAATCTGGAATTGGAATTGGTGAACCGGGGATTCGGGCGGGGGATGCCGTGATGTTCACCGCTGCCGCGGGCAGGGTTGGCCTGCGACCGCTTCCAGCCCTGCGAGTTGCCCGTTGCCTGATCCCTGAATCCCCTGTTGCCTGTTGTCCGTTGCCTGTTGCCTGATTTATCCTGTCCCACAGATTTATACTCCTATGTTCTTTGTCGTCGTTATGGGAACGACCTCTTCCGGCCCTGCGGGCGGGGTATGGCTGTTCCCCAAGAGGCTTCCCCTCTGGGGAAGCTGTCGCGGCGCAGCCGTGACTGAAGAGGTCCTTCCCGTTGCGCTCAACGCCTTGCCCGCGACTGTAGCGCGAAGCGCCTCCGGGGGACCTCTTCCGTCTTCCGGCAGAATCACAAGCGATTCAGCCGGAATCCACCTTCCCCAAGGGGGAAGGCTGTGGCGTCCGCCCGTTCCCCGACCATCCGACTAATGCCTATTCCCTATTCCCTATTCCCTATTCCCTAAAACCGTCCCGACCTCGATCCTCTTCCCCATCAGATAGGCCTTCGCGGCCATGCGCTTGCCGCCGGGGGCCTGCATCTCCAGCACCTCCAGCGCGCCTTCGCCACAGCGGACCACCAGCCCCTCCTTGGGGCCGGAAACGATCACGGTGCCGGGGGCGGCGTCGGAATCCGCCTCCACGGGCCGGGCGAGGTACAGCTTGAGCCGCCCGCCGTCCATGTCGGTCCAGGCGCAGGGCCAGGGATTGAGGCCGCGCACCCGGCAGGCGATCTCCCGGGCCGGGCGGGTCCAGTCGACCTCGCCCATGGCCTTGTCCAGCATGGGCTGGTAGCTGGCTTCATCCGGGTCCTGGGGCACGGGCGTGATGCTGCCCGCCAGGTATTCCGGCAGGGTCTCGGCCAACAGCTTCGCGCCCAGCTCCGACAGCCGGACGGTCAGCTCCCCGGCGGTCTCCAGCTCGCCGATGGGCGTGCTGACGCTGCGCAGGATGTCGCCGGTGTCGATGCCGATGTCGGTGAGCATCAGCGTGACGCCCGCCTCCTTCTCGCCGCTGAGTATGCACCAGTTGATCGGCGCGGAGCCCCGGTAGCGGGGCAGCAGCGAGGCGTGCACGTTGACGGTGCCGCGGGCGGGAATGTCCAGCAGCTCCTGGGTCAGTATCTGGCCAAAGGCCGCGGTGACCACCACGTCCGGGGCCAGCGCCCGCAGCTGGGCCACGCCCTCCGGCCTGCGGATGCGCTCGAACTGGTACACCGGCAGGCCCTGCTCCAGCGCG
>ONHI01000179.1 GCA_900317565.1 uncultured Eubacteriales bacterium | reverse complement strand
GTCGAAGCTGCCCGCCATCACCATCTGCAACAGGCGGCACCCGGGCAGATCCTCCGCGCAGGCGATCTCCCGCCCGCCGTCCCAGCCCTCCCCCGTCGCCGACGTGGCGAATAAAAGGACGAGGGCAAGGATGGCGGAGATGATTTTTCTGATCATATTTTCCTCCAGGTGCGTGTGGAGTGTGGAGAGTGGAGTGTGGAGTTGAAGGTACCTGCTGCCGACATCCATCCCCCTTCAGGTCAATGTTGCCGATTAAAGGATCGATAGGCGCGGGAATTCCGCCGTAGGGGCGGCGTTGCGCCGCCCGCATTCAACAAGATGGACGACAGTCCCGGGCGGACGACCTCTTCCGTCAGCCCTTTGGGCTGCCACCTTCCATGGGCCTAGCCGGCCCGTCCTCACTGGAAAATGTCCACTGGACATTTTCCCGGGCGTTCGGACCCCCTAAAGGGGAAGGCTATGTCACCCCTACATGGGCGATGACACGCAGGAAACAGCATCGAACATTGTCATTGCGAGGAGGGCCAGGGGCCCGACGTGGCAATCCGTTCCCCGGCATTCTGACTAGAGTGTGTTTCTAAAATCCCTGAAGCGCATTTTCGGCGTATTTGACTGCATTTCTGTGTTGCTTTTCCTTGACTTGCGCCTAATGCCTAATGCCTCATTTCCGAAAGGACCTTCCCATGAATAACGCGGGTATACGTATGCTCCTGGCGCTGGTGATGGCGCTGCTGGCGTGGACGGCGCTGGCGCTTCCCGAAGGGGATGGCCGCGCCGTTGCCCCCGAGGCCGAAGGCGGCTCCGGGGGCGTCGTCGCGCCGGAGTTCGCCCTGCCGCTGCTGGACATCGCCATGGACGACGGCGGGCTGCCCGGGGACGATCCCGCGCCGGGGACGCTGACCTGCACCGAGCCGGACGGCCTGGGCGGGACGCGCGTCGTACAGACCCCGGTGGAGCTGCGCCTGCGGGGCAACACCAGTCGCCGCTTCCCGAAGCTGGGCTACAAGCTGAAGCTCACCGACGGCGCGGGCGACAAGCGGGACCTCTCCCTGGCCGGGCTGCGCTCGGACGACGACTGGATCCTGAACCCGCTGTACGCCGATACCTCCAAGCTGCGGGAGGCGCTGAGCTACTGGCTGTGGGAGCAGATCAACTCCCGGGGCAGCGCGGCGGCCGCCAGCCGCTTCGCCTTCGTGGAGCTGCGGCTGAACGGGGAGTATTGGGGCCTGTACGGCCTCCAGGAGCGCACGGACCGCAAGCAGGTCGGCGCGGACAAGCGGCGGGGCATACTCTACAAGGTGGACGCCAACGACTGTCCCGACCCCGGGACGCTGGCGGCCTGCGACGACCCGGAGCGCTGCGGCGGCTTCCAGCTGGAATTTGTCGGCGCGGCGGTGGAATCGCCCTGGCTGCCCGCCGCGGACTACGCCGCGCTGCTCGCGGGCGGCGAGGGCCCCGGCGTCGCCCGCCTGTCTCTGGAGAACGCCGCCGACTTCGCGCTGTGGTCCCTGCTGGTCCAGGCCCGGGACAACCACTTCAAGAACCAGTTCATACACTGCGCGCCGGAGGGCGACGGCTATGTGCTGTACCGCATCCCCTGGGACCTGAACCACACGCTGGGGGACCTGTGGGCCGGGGACAGCCCGGAGACGAACTACGTGGAATACGAGATCGGCGAGCTTGCCGTGGACGACGCGCTGGCGGCGCTGCTGGCCGCCGGGGACGGCGGGGTCGTCGGGCTGATGAAGCAGCGCTGGGCGGCGCTGCGGGCGGGCCCGCTGACCGAAGAGAACCTGCTGGGGCACGCCCGGGCGCTGTTCGACGGGCTCTATCCCGCGATCCTGCGGGACAACGCGCGCTGGCCGGAATGCGGCATGGGCGAGGGCAGCGCCGCCAACATACGGGACATCGAGGACTATCTGCGCACGATGCTGCCCCGGCTGGACGCCTGGGTGGACGGCCTGGAAACGGAGGGCGAGGTATGGCAATGATATGGATCGTCGAGGACGACCCCAGCATCGGCATGCTGATCGAGATGACGGTGAAGAAGCAGGGCCACGAGGCGCAGCGCTTCGTGGACGCCGAGGCGCTGGAGAAGCGGCTGCGGGCGGAGAAGGCGCTGCCGGACCTGCTGCTGCTGGACCTGATGCTGCGGGCGAAGGACGGCTTCCAGGTGCTGGCCGAGTGGAAGGCGGAGCGGGCCACCCGCGCCGTGCCGGTGATCATCATCTCCGCCCGGACCGCCGAGCGGGACGTGGTGCGCGGGCTGGACCTGGGCGCGGAGGATTACATCACAAAGCCCTTCGGCGTGCGGGAGCTGCAGGCCCGGGTGCAGGCGGCGCTGCGCCGGGTGACGCCGGAGCCGGAGCGGCTGGAGCTGGGCGCGCTGACGCTGCTGCCCGCCTCCCGGGAGACGCTGGTGGACGGCGCGCGGGTGGAGCTGACCGCCATGGAATACGAGCTGCTGCACTATCTGGCGCGGCATCCCGGCACGGCGCTGACCCGGGCGCGGCTGCTGCGGGAGGTCTGGGGCTACAATTCCGACGACGATCCCTCCCGCACCGTGGATTCCCACGTCAAGACGCTGCGGCTCAAGCTGGGCGACGACGCCGACAGCCCTCGCTTCATACAGACGGTGCGGGGCACGGGCTACCGGCTGATCGCGGGGGAGAAGGGATGAAGCGGCGGCTGCGGGCCCTGTACTGGCGGGGCATACTGGTGACGCTGGCCATGGCGCTGGCGGCCACCGCCGTGGCGGCGAAGCTGAAGATCGACGACACCCGGGTCCACCTGACGGCCATGCTCCAGGCCGCCACCCGCTGGACCGTGGATTCCAACGACGATCTGCAGACCCTGGCGGACGCCATCGCCGGGGTGTCGCCCCAGATCCGCGTCACCTTCCTGCTGGATTCGGGGCTGGTGCTGGCGGACAGCGCCGCCGGGGCGGATGCCGGCGCGGACCACTACGCCGACCGGGAGATCGCCGCGGCCCGCCGGGGCGAGGTGGGGCGCAGCCTGCGCATGTCCGGCACCAGCGCCACGCTGGTGCTGTACATGGCCCGGCGGGTGTCGCCCCAGCTGATCCTGCGGCTCAGCTATCCGGTGCTGGGCGTGGCCCGGATCGTGGCGGCCTACGGCGCGGCGCTGCTGGCGCTGGCCCTGGCGCTGTACATGCTCCAGCGCCGCGCCATCGCCCGCTTCGCCGGGGACCAGCGCCGCCAGCTGGAGGACGTGCGGCGGCTGCTGGACGGCGAGCTGGAGCGGGTGGACGCGGTGTTTCCCGAGTACCAGCCCTCCCTGGACGCCATCGCCTACCGGGCGCGGCGGCTGCGGGAGGACCGGGAGGAGGTGCTGCGCACGATGAACCTGCGGGAGGACTTCGTGGCCAACGCCAGCCACGAGCTGCGCAGCCCGCTGACCTCCGTGCGGGGCTACGCCGAGCTGCTGGAGCAGGGCATGGCCGACACCCCAGAGGAGCGGGCGCTGTGCCTGGAGACCATACGGGGCGAGTGCGACAGGATGCTGGCCGTCATCGACGACATACTGCGGCTCAGCCGCGCCGAGCGCGCCGGGGGTGGCTGCGCGCCGATCCCCGCCGCCCCGGTGGCCCGGGAGGTGCGCCGGGCGCTGCTGCCCCGGGCGGCCAAGCGGGGCATCGCCATCGAGCTGGCGGGGGAGGGGAGCGTCCCCATGCCGGAGAAGGACCTGTGGGAGGTGCTCTACAACCTGATGGACAACGCCGTGCGCTACGGCCGGGAGGGCGGCAGCGTGCGCGTCGCGCTGTCTGAGGGCGACATCGTCATGGAGGACGACGGCGTCGGCATCGACCCGGAGCACGTCGGTCACATCTTCGAGCAGTTCTACCGCGTGGACGACACCCGCGACGCCGCCCCCGGCGGCACCGGCCTGGGCCTGAGCATCGTCCGGACCATCGTCGAGCGCTGCGGCGGCGCCGTGCGCGTTCAGAGCGCGCCGGGCAAGGGAAGCCGGTTTGAGGTGGGGTTTGAGGGGACGAGGGAATAGGGAGTAGGGAATAGGGAGTAGGGAGTAGGCATTAGTCGGATGGCGGGGGAACGGATTGCCACGTCGGGCCCTTGGCCCTCCTCGCAATGACAATGTTCGATGCTGTTTCCTGCGTGTCATTGCCCATGTCGGGGTGACAAAGCCGCCAGATTGTCAAGTAAGTGCAACAGAGGGAAGAAAGAAAACATCCTTAGGAGCCAACCAGCCCAAGCACTTGCGAGGACGGGAATTGACGAG
>ONHI01000163.1 GCA_900317565.1 uncultured Eubacteriales bacterium | reverse complement strand
CTTTTCGACCTTCACGTCGTCGGAATCGGCCTTGTCGGCGATGCCCATGTAGTCCACGATCACGCCGTAGCGCTTCTTGGCGGTCTCGTCCTTGGCGTTGAACGCGATGACCTTGGGCAGGTACATGGCGTTGGCCGCGCCGTGGATGATGTGCGCGCCGTAGTCGGCGAAGATGGCGCCGGTCTTGTGGGCCATGGAGTGGACGATGCCCAGCAGAGCATTCGAGAACGCCATGCCGGCCAGGCACTGGGCGTCATGCATGTGGTCGCGGGCGGTCATATCGCCGTTGTAGGAGGGCACCAGATCCTTCATGATCATCTCGATGGCGTGGATGGCCAGCGGATCGGTGTAATCGCTGTTGGCGGTGGACACATAGGCCTCGATGGCGTGGGTCATGGCGTCCATGCCGGTGTGGGCCACCAGCTTCTTGGGCATGGTCTCGGCCAGCTCGGGATCGACGATGGCCACGTCGGGGGTGATCTCAAAGTCCGCGATGGGGTACTTGATGCCCTTCTGGTAGTCGGTGATGATGGAGAACGCGGTCACCTCGGTGGCCGTGCCGCTGGTGCTGGACACCGCGCAGAAGTGGGCCTTGCGGCGCAGCTCGGGAATGCCGAACACCTTACACATATCCTCGAAGGTGCACTCCGGGTACTCGTACTTGATCCACATGGCCTTGGCCGCGTCGATGGGGCTGCCGCCGCCGATGGCCACGATCCAGTCGGGACCGAAGTCCTGCATGACCGCAGCGCCCTTCATGACGGTGTCCACGGAAGGATCGCTCTCAATGCCCTCGAACAGCGCGACTTCCATGCCGGCCTCCTCCAGATACTTCTTCGCGCGATCCAGAAAGCCGAAGCGCTTCATGGAGCCGCCGCCCACGCAGATGATGGCCTTTTTGCCCTTCAGGGTTTTTAGATTTTCCAGAGCGCCTTTGCCAAAGTAGATGTCCCGGGGCAGGGTAAAGCGTGCCATAGTGATCCTCCTCCTTTTTACTAACTGGGTTTGTTTTGTAGCTTTGCTTTATGCCGGAGAAACGCCGAAGGGTTCCAGCGCTTCAGACCGTGTATTATTATACCCTAACACGTCGTCCTTGTAAAATAATAAAAGTCACGCCGTCATATCATTTTTGATATGGCGGCGTGGCTGACGCTGGCTGCGAATGGCAGCGCTTCCGCACGAATTCCAGGAAGCGGCACTCGATGTCGTTCAGCAGCTCCGGCGTGACGGACACGAGGGCGTTCCTGTACTCCACCCGGTTGTCCTCCACGTCCCGCTGCACCAGGTTCCAGGCGGCCAGGTCCTCCGGCAGCACCGAGGTGGACCACATGAAGGCCCCGGGGATGCGGGTGGTCAGCGTCAGTTGGGCGTGGCGGTCCACGGAATAGATGCGCTTCCTGCGCTCCCCGTCCGCGCCGGTGCGGGTGCGGAAGGTGTCCCCGTGGGTGATCTCGGGAAGCCCCTCCAGGTCCGCGACGGAGATGCGCCCCTTCTGCGCCACGGGGTTGTCCCGGTGCATGATGACCCGGTAGCGATAGCCGTTCAGCGCCTCGAAGCGGAACTGCCGCCCGTGGGCCTGGTCCCGGAAGTAGTCCTGATACTCGGCCCGGTAGCGTATGATCGCCAGGTCGATCTCCCCCTGGGCCATGTAATCCAGCGCCTGGCGCACGTGGCACTCCCGCAACACGGCGTCCAGCGGCTGGTCCTCCGGCAGGGCGTTCAGGTAATCCACCGTCATCTCCAGTATGCCCGCGGAGCGCGGCATGCACACCCGGAAGCGGTCCGGCTGCCGCCTGCCGCTGCCCAGGCTCTCGATGGCCTCCATCTCGCTGAGTATGCGCTTGGCGTGCTGCAGGAAGGCCGTGCCCTCCTCGGTGGGCCGCACGCCCCGGTTGGAGCGCTCGAATATGGCGTAGCCCAGCTGCTCCTCGATCTCGTGCAGTATGCGGCTCAGGTTGGGCTGGCTCAGGAACAGGTTGGCCGCCGCCTGGGTGATGGAGCGGGTGCGCTCGATCTCCACCATGTATTGCAGATAGCTGGTATGCACTTCAACCCCCGCTTTTATCCGTTCTCCGTACCATTATAAACGAAACCGGCGCTGCAAATCAAGGATTATTTGATCTACACCAGCCTCCCGTACTTGCCGGACACCCAGCCGGGCCGGCCCTCGTAATCCACCTTCAGCCAGCGGGTGGCCTCGTCGATCTCCCCCAGCCAGTTGAGCCTGTCCCCGGCATGGGCCACGCCCAGCACATCGGCGGCGGCGTCCGGTTGCTCCCGCACGTAGCAGTTCCCACCGCGGATCTCCACCAGCCGGGGCCGGTTCGCCGGGGCGTTCAGCTTCGCCAGCGCCCTGTCCAGCGCGGCGACGGTCCTCGGCCCGCACTGCCCGTCCGCCGTCAGGCCGTGGTCCCGCTGGAAGGCCTTCACGGCCAACTCGGTGGCGTCGCCGAAGTCGCCGTCCGCGCCGTAGCCGCCGCAGTCGTAGCCCAGCCGGATCAGCGCGGTTTGCAGCTGCCGCACGTCCCCGCCCTCGCAGCCGTTCTCCAGCAGCCGGTCGCCCAGGCGCAGCGCCGTCCGGGCGATCTCGCCGTAGTCGAAGTATTTGGTCATCAGCCCCCAGTAGTCCGGCTTGCGGCTGAGCAGCCGGGATTCCACCACGCCGGTCATCACGCCCCTGGCCTCGACGATGTACCAGTCGCCCCGGGGCTTTGCCTTGTCCACGGGCCGGTACAGGAAGGCCACGTGGTGGATGTCCGAGGCCGTCTTGCCCCAGAACACCGCCGCCCCGGGCAGCCGGTAGCGGGGCGGTATCACGCCCGCGCCTTTCGGATCGCACCAGTCGGCGTAGTTGTAGCGCGCCTGGGTGTCGATGCGCACGCCGGTATAGTCCCGGTAGAGCCCCTCCGCCAGCCCGTTGCAGTCCCACACCCGCTGGGCATGCTCCCGCCAGTAGAGCGCCTTCTCCCGCTGCGCACCGGTGTACTGGGTGAACCAGTGGCTGTCCGCCGCCCAGCCCCGCGGGTCCTGCCCCGTCGCCCCCATGATGTAGCCGTCCTTCCGCGCCAGTGCCTCGCCCAGCTCCCGGGCGAACACATCCGCGGGCATCCGCCTGATCGCCATAGTCGCGTCCCCCTTTCCGCCTCTGGGCATACTATTCGCCCAGTACGCGGAGCGTGAACGGGTGAAAATCGAACATCAGTTTAAACCTTCGCTCCGCCTGTTTTCAATATAAAATAAAGGTGCTATAATAGGCCCATCAATACCTGCATAGCGGAGGATACCATGGAATCGATGTTCCGGCTCCATTCGGACTACAAGCCCACCGGCGACCAGCCCCAGGCCATCCAGCAGCTGACCGAGGGGCTGGAAAAGGGCATGAAGCACCAGGTGCTGCTGGGCGTCACCGGCTCGGGCAAGACCTTCACGATGGCGAACATCATCAAGAACGCCAATCGTCCGGCGCTGGTCATCGCCCACAACAAGACGCTGGCGGCCCAGCTGGCGGCGGAGTTCCGGGAGTTCTTCCCGGAGAACGCCGTGGGCTATTTCGTGTCCTACTACGACTACTACCAGCCGGAGGCCTACATCCCCTCCACGGACACCTTCATCGAAAAGGATTCCTCCATCAACGACGAGATCGACCGCATGCGCCACAGCGCCACCAGCTGGCTGGCGGAGCGCCGGGACGTGGTGATCGTGGCCTCGGTCAGCTGCATCTACGGCCTGGGCGACCCGGAGGAATACGAGGGGCTGTCCGTCTCCCTGCGGGAGGGCATGGAGATCGACCGGGACGACCTGATCCGGCGGCTGATCGACATACAGTTCACCCGCAACGACTTCGAGCCGGAGCGCGGCACCTTCCGGGTGCGGGGCGAGGTGATCGAGATCATCCCCGCCGCGTCGGAGAAGCGGGGCGTGCGGGTGGAGTTCTTCGGGGACGAGATCGAGCGCATCAGCGAGATCGACATGGTGACCGGCAAGGTGCTGCGGCTGATGAACCACGTGCTGATCTTCCCCGCCAGCCACTACGCCACCAGTAAGGACAAGCTGGACCGCTGCATCGAGCAGATCGAGGCGGACCTGGAGCAGCGGCTGAAGGATTTCCGGGACAGCGAACGGCTGCTGGAAGCCCAGCGGCTGGAGCAGCGGGTGCACTATGACATCGAGATGATGCGGGAAATCGGCTATTGCAGCGGCATCGAGAACTATTCCCGCTATTTCGACGGCAGGCAGCCCGGCGAAGCGCCCTTCACGCTGCTGGACTACTTCCCAAAGGATTTCCTGATATTCATCGACGAGGCCCACGTGACGGTCCCGCAGATCCGCGCGATGTACAACGGCGATTTCGCCCGCAAGCGCACGCTGGTGGACTACGGCTTCCGGCTGCCCGCGGCCTACGACAACCGGCCGTTGAAGTTCCACGAGTTCGAGCAGCGGGCCGGACAGACGATCTACGTCTCCGCCACGCCCGGACCCTACGAGATGGAGCGGGCCGAGCAGGTGGTGGAGCAGATCATACGGCCCACGGGCCTGATCGACCCGGAGATCGTCGTGCGCCCCGCCACCGGGCAGGTGGACGACCTGCTGGGCGAGCTGCGCACGGTGACGGAGGCCGGCGGCAGGGTGCTGGTCACCACGCTGACCAAGCGCATGGCCGAGAGCCTGACGCAGTATCTGAAGGAGATGGACATCCGCGTCGAATACCTGCACAGCGACATCGAGACGCTGGAGCGCATCAAGCTGATCCACGGGCTCAGAAGCGGTGAATTCGACGTGCTGGTGGGCATCAACCTGCTGCGCGAGGGTCTGGACATCCCGGAGATCGCCCTGGTGGCCATCCTGGACGCGGACAAGGAGGGCTTCCTTCGCTCGGAGACGTCCCTGGTGCAGACCATCGGGCGCGCGGCGCGAAACGCGGACGGCCATGTCATCATGTACGCCGACAACATGACCGACTCCATGCGCAGGGCTATTGACGAGACCGAGCGCCGCAGAGCGGTCCAGACAAAATATAATGAGGAGCACGGGATCACCCCGCAGACCATCCGCAAGGCAGTACGCGACCTGATCTCGATCTCCAAGGAGATTACCAAGGAGCAGGCCGCTTTCGAGAAGGATCCCGAGTCCATGAACCTCGGCGAGCTCAGAAAGCTGATCGCGGATGTGGAGAAGAAGATGCGCAAGGCCGCGGCGGACCTCAACTTCGAGGCGGCGGC
>ONHI01000204.1 GCA_900317565.1 uncultured Eubacteriales bacterium | reverse complement strand
TTTTCCCCACGCGCTTCACGCTGCCGGGAATCGCGATCTCCGTCAGCGCCGTGCAGAACATGAACGCGCCGTCGCCGATTTCGGTCACGCCGCCGTGGATCGTCACGCCCGTCATCTGCCGGCAGCCGGAGAACGCCCGGCGGCCGATTTCAGTCACTTCGGGCGGAACGACATAGGCCCCGCTCACATTGGCACAGACGATCAGCGCATGGCCGTCCCTGCTGAACACCGCGTTCCCGACGCTTTTGTAGGTGCCATTGCCGGCGGAAACGCGGATCTGGGAAAGGCGACGGCAGCCGTAAAACACATCGTCGCCGAGGCTGGTCACGCTCTCCGGGATCCCGATGTGTTCCAGCGCCGCGCAGCCTTCGAAGGCGCCGTCGCCGATGCGCGTCACGCCCTCCGGGATCGCGATCTCCGTCAGTGCCGCGCAGTCGCGTAAGGTCTCGTCCTCGATCCCGCGGACACCGGACGGAATCGACAGGCGACTGAGCGCTTTGCACGCCATGAACGCGCCGCCTCCGATTCGCGTGACGCTGCGGGGGATCTCCACGTCCGCCAGCACGGCGCAGCCGCGGAAGGCGTTTTCGCCGATTTCCCGCACGCCCTCCGGAATCGAAACCCCCGTCAGGCCGTCGCGATAGCAGAACGCATGGGCCCCGATCCGCGTCACGCCCTCCGGGACCACGATCGCCCCGCCCGGGCCGGTATACTTTTTCAGCGTCCCGTTTTCGATGACAAAATCCGCGCTGCCCGCCATACCAATCCCTCCCGCAATCCTCCGCGGCTTTCAGCGTCACGGCGAGACGGCGTGTCCTGCCTCGATCCTCCACGCGCCGCAGCCGTCCGGAACGGCCCGGTAGTCCGTTCTCCGCGCGGGAATGCCCAATTCCCGGCAGGCCAGCCCGTAAACGCGGGGATTTGGCGCATAGCGGCTGTGGGTCTTCAGGAGGTCCGCGCCGCCGCGCGACTCAAACACCGCCGTGGCGACCGCCGCCGAACGGGACGCGCCCTCCCAGCAGTGGACGATCAGCCGTTCGCCATCAAGCGCGTCGACGAACGCCTTCAGGCCCTCGAAATCCGCCTGCTCCGGCAGTGGACGCCCGTAGGGAATGCCCTCGTCGTCACAGGCCTCCGTCAGGTCGTTGAATCGCAGGCGCAGGATCGAAGTCAGATTTTCATTGGCCGGAAAGGCGACATCCGGATCGTCCATCGAGACAATGGAGATCACCGACGTCCGCTCCACCGCCCCTTCGACGAGCCCCACGGCTATCTCCCGGCCGCAAATCTCGATGATCATTGCCATTCGTACCGGGCGACGGTCTCCTCGAGGCCCCCCGCGCCCTGCTCCGCGAGCAGTATGAAATCGAACACCTTCTCGCTCCAGCCCGAGATGATGTTGGTGCGCGCTCCGGCGAACTGCTGGGTGCCGTAGCCCATCAGGTCGATGGCATGCACCCAGAGGTCGCTGCCGGACTGTTGCCGGTATTTGTCCGCGAGAGTCTGGACGGGGCTGGGCGATCTCGAGCCGTAGAAATTGCACTCGTTGTCGCTGATGATGATGATCCTGTCGGCCCGGATGCCGTACCGGAGCATCACCTCAAAGGGCAGGCCCATCCGGGTGCCGCCGCCGGCCGCCGAGTGTCGCATGCAGGTTTCAAGGATGGCGGCGTGGCTGGTCAACGGATACTTTTCAATGGTGGTATCAAAGGTGTAGAACAGGCTGTCCTCGCAGATGCGGTTCGCGATCAGGCCCAGCATCATGCCCACCTCACAGCAGCGCACGCTGGATTTCCGGCTCAAAAAGCTGCTCATGGAGCCGGACTGGTCCACGGCGATCACCGTCCTGCCGGGAATCCCGGGCAGGTTCGACACCGCCGCGCGCACCGCGGACTCCAGCGCGTCCAGGCCCCGGCTGCCCGCCATGTCGCCGATCTCCCTGTAGGCGGAGAGAAAGCGGAACGGCAGTTGTCGGGAGTGCCGGACGGCCTCCGGGTCCTCGATGGTCTGCCACACCTTTTCGATGTTGCCCGGCTCGGCCTGCAGGATGTTGCGCAGGTTGCGCAGCAGGGCCATGTAGCCCACCTTGCCGCTGTCGATCAGCTCCTCCCAGGTTTTCCCGTTGTTGCCCTTCGCCGAAAGCCGGGCCTCCCAGGTCACGGGCGTCTTCAGGCGGCCCTCCAGCAGCCGCTTCCACAGCGCGGCCTGTGCCTCGTCCGCCGGCTTGGGATGGCACAGCATCGCGATATCCCGCATTTTGACGGCCTTGCCCCCGCCCCTGTACTTGGCCAGGGTGTACTCGTCAAACCCGGCGAAGACATCGCAGATGCCCTTGCGCAGCGCGTTGGGGATGGGCTTTCCAAAGGCGGACAGGTAAAACGCCATCAGCTCCGTCACGTCGTCGCCCCGCCGGACGATGCCCCGGACGGTCCTGCGAACAAAGGGCTTGCCCTCCGGCTCGCGGGCCAGGTACGCGGTGAGCACGTGCGCCACCGAGCGCATGTTGAACTCCCGCCGGGCGTATACGGCCAGCCGGGACACGAAATCCGCGTCCTGCCGGATCACCCGCCGGATCGTCAGCTCCATCTCGGCGCTGTTGTCCCCGTAGAACTTCTGCTCGTTGAAGAACGAGGTCAGCACCTGCGTCACCAGCTTGATCCTGTCCGCCATGGCATAGGCCGGCATGCCCTCGCGGTTGACGGTATAATCGTTCGGCCTTTGGTTGAACTTGCTCACGGCACACGCCCTCCTCTCAGCGCCGCCCTCGCGGGCAACATGGTGTCCAAAATACAAAATGAGCCCTGCCCGCGGCATGGTCGAGAGAACGCGCAAGGCAAAGCTCCGGGGTTCAAAACGAAGCGGATGAAATCGACAGGAGTATTCTATGACGCTCTGCCATTTGAGCTACGCCGCGCCTTTCGGCGCGGGGAC
>ONHI01000162.1 GCA_900317565.1 uncultured Eubacteriales bacterium | reverse complement strand
GAGCCGCCTGTGCCGCCCGAGCCGCAGGCGCCCCAGGGCGAGTGAACGTCGCAATTTAGTTAAAATTTTATGGCGAAAAAGCCCGGAAGGGGCTGTACAAAATTGCTCCACTGTGTTATAATATTTTCAGCCCCGATTAAAGCGCTTCGTAACCGTATCCCTCCGGTGGAACCCTACCGATGACAGGAATCGGCAACAGAGACTATACATCGCATGGGCAACAGATTTAGGAGGGTTTTTATCCATGTTCGAAGACAAGACTTTGGTATGCCGTGAGTGCGGCAACGAATTCGTTTTCACCGCTTCCGAGCAGCAGTTCTACGCCGACAAGGGCTTCCAGAACGAGCCTGGCCGCTGCAAGGCTTGCCGTGACAAGCGCAAGGCCGCCAACGGTGGTTTCAACCGCAGCGATCGCCCGATGTACGATGTGGTCTGCGCAGAGTGCGGCCAGCCCACCCAGGTGCCCTTCCAGCCCCGCGGAGATCGCCCGGTGTATTGCCGTGCTTGCTTCGAAAAGCAGCGCATGGAGAGCAACCGCTGGTAATCGACGAAGCTGAAAAAATCCCTTCCTTTCGGAAGGGATTTTTTCATGGGGCTTATATCTTCTTCATCAGGCCCAGCGCGATGACGCCCGGGCCGACGTGGCAGGCGATGCTGATGGGCAGCGGGTCGCCGGTGACCTTGAACTCCGGGAATTTCATCTGCACCTCGGCGTTCCACAGCCGGCCCACGTCCGCGTCGCCGGTGTAGGCGGTGCGCAGTATCATCTCCGTGCCGGCAAAGCGGGTGTCCAGGTCCTTGCGGATGGCCTCCAGCATGGTGTGCTGGGCCGCGCGCAGCCCGCGCACCTTCTTGTAGGTGTCCAGCTTGCCGCCCTGGATCTGCAGCACCGGCTTGATGTTCAGCACCGTGCCGATGGCGGCCACCGAGGGGGTGATCCTGCCGCCCCGCTTCAGGTACTTCAGGTCGTCCACCGTCAGGTAGATGCTGGCCTCCATGGCGGTGTCCAGCAGCCTTTGCAGGATCTGGTCGGCGTCCAGGCCCTCGTCCCGCCACTTCAGCGCGTCGTAGACGGACTGCTTCTGGCTGATGGAGATGCGCCGGTTGTCAGCCACCAGCACCCGGCCGTCGTAATCCTCCGCGAACAGCTTCGCGCTCTGGCAGCTGCTGCTCAGCGCGCTGGACATGGGGATGTAGATCAGCCTCTCGCATTCCTCCAGCGCCCTGTTCCAGCAGTTCATCACGTCCTCCGGCGAGGGCTGAGACGTGGCCACCGCCGCGCCGTCGGCCAGGTGCTCGAAGAACTCCGAATAGCTCATGTTCACGTTTTCGATATAATTCCTGCCGTTCACCGTGAAGGGCATGGGCATCAGCGCGACGCCGCACTGCTGCGCCTCCTGCTGGGTCATGCCGGAATTGGTGTCGGTGATGATGCCAATCTTCTGCATATCTGCTCCCTCGCTGATATCATACTGAATCACTTCATTTTAGGCGCGCTGTCGCGTCAAGTCAACACAGTTTAGCAGAGTATTGCGTAAAATTTCACCGGAACGGCGGCGCTATAAAGGGGCCTTCGCGCCAAATTCTGCCGTGTTTTTTTGTCCCCTTGGTGGACAATGTTTGTTCCTTGTAGTATAATAGCATTGATAATGCGCAGAAAGCGGCCGCCCGCGGCCGGCTTGAGCGCGGTTGAGTACAAGACAGGAGGAAGAGATATGCTGGTTAATACCAAGGCGCGCGTGGGCGTGTTCGCCATCGCGCTGGGGGCCTATCTGCCCCAGTTCCCCTCGCTGGTGCCCGAATTCGACGCCCAGTACGCGAAGTTCAAGACCCGCATCCCGGATTCCGTGGAGCTGATCGACGGCGGCATCGTCACCACCAAGGAGCTGGCCATGGCGGCGGGCGACAAGTTCCGCGCCGCGGACGTGGACCTGGTGATTCTGCAGCTGCTGACCTACGCCACGAGCTACAACATGCTGCCCGCCGTGCGGGATCTGGACGTGCCCGTGGTGCTGGTGAACGTGCAGAAGAAGCGCGCCCCCGAATACGCCACCACCGACACCCCCACCTGGCTGGGTGAGCTGTACGCCTGCGGCGCGGTGGGCGAGATGGTCGCGGACCTGGAGCGCGCCGGCAAGCGCCACGCGGTCATCACCGGCGTGGACGAGGGCGGCGATCCCCATCTGCAGGCCGAGATCGAGGACTGGTGCCGCGCGGCCCAGGTGCGCCGCCGCTTCCGGGACACCAACATCGCCCAGATCGGCCGGCCCTATCCCGGCATGATGGACCTGTACATCGACGAGACGAACCTGTACCACAGGATGTTCCTGTACACCAAGCAGTTCGACTGGGAAAAGATGTGGGCCATCGCCGACAACATCACCGACGAGGACGCCATCCGCGCCAAGGCCCAGGACATACTGGACACCTTCGACATCGAGGGCGGCGGCACCGTCGAAAAGGTCTGGGACATGGCGAAGTACGTCGTGGCCTTCGAGCAGTGGGTCAAGGACGAGCAGCTGGGCCTGGTGGCTTCCCATTATGACGGCTTTGCCCAGGGCGTGGCCGGCAAGCTGGATTCCATGCTGATCCCGGCGTTCTCCATGCTGATCAAGCAGGGCACCGCCTGCGCGGTGGAGGGCGACATGAAGGTGGCCATGGCCATGAGCATCATGAAGACCATCTGCGGCACCGGCCAGCTCTCCGAGATGTACTCCATCGACTTCAACGAGGACATCTGCATCATCGGCCATTCCGGCTCCGGCGACGCGGACATCTCCCAGGCCAGGAAGCCCACCATGAAGATCGTGCCCGTGTTCCACGGCAAGACCGGCGGCGGCTACCTGACCCAGTTCTATCCGCCCACGAACCAGCCCATCACCTTCCTGGGCATCACCCAGGACCGGGACGGCCACTTCAAGTTCGTCGTGGCCGAGGGCGTGAACGAGGAAGGCCCCATCTTCATGTTCGGCGACACCAACATGCGCATGCGCTTCAGCTGCTCCGCGGCGGAGTTCTGCGACAGGTGGAGCGAGGCAGGCCCGACCCACCACATGGCCGCGGGCGTGGGCAGGCACATCGACACGATCCTGAAGGTCGCGAAGATCTTCAACGTGCCGGTGGACATCATCACCCGGTGATAAGTTGGTAGATCCTTCGCTTCGCTCAGGATGACGGTCGACGACGCGTTGTCATCCTGAGCGGAGCGAAGGATTTTATCGTAAAAACGCGGGCATCCGATCGGATGTCCGCGTTTTTGAGCATCGAGGCCCTTACGCCACGAGCTCCTTCGCCCGCTTGGCGGCGGAGGCGGCGTCGGTGGTGTAGGCGTCCGCGCCGATCTTGTCGGCAAACGCCTGGGTGATGGGCGCGCCGCCCACCATGACCTTCACCTTGTCGCGCCAGGGCGCGGCGTTGATGGCGGCCACGGTGGCCTCCAGCGCCGGCATCGTGGTGGTCAGCAGCGCGGAGCAGCCGATGATGCGGGTGTCGGGATTCTCCTCATAGGCGGCCAGGAAGCGCTCCACGGGCACGTCCACGCCCAGGTCCACGACCTCGAAGCCCGCGGACTCCATCATCATGGCCACCAGGTTCTTGCCGATGTCGTGCAGGTCGCCCGCCACGGTGCCGATGATGACCTTGCCCAGCGCGCCGGTCTCGCCGCTGGTCAGGTGGGGCTTCAATACCTCGACGCCCTTCTTCATGGCCTTCGCGGAGACCAGCATCTCCGGCACGAAGATCTCATTGTTCTTGAAGCGCTCGCCGACCACGTCCATGGCCGCGATCATCGTCTCCAGGATTTCCGGCGCGGCGATGCCCTCGTCCAGGGCCTCCTGCACCGCGGTGGGAACCACGCGGGTCTTGCCGTTGATGACCAGGGTATTGATCTCTTGAAGCGTCATTTGAATTATCTCCTTTCACAGATAAGAAGTTGTCTTCTGAGCGTCCGCCTTTGGCGGACTGAGGGCGCGGCCATCTGGCTGGCCCGCCCGAAACCCGCGCGCAAGCGAAGCGCAGGGCGCAGGGCGAATCAGAACATGATGACCATGGGCTCGCGGGCGGCGTCCAGGTCCGCCTGCTTGTGGCCGAACTTTTCGCAGTTGTAGCGGTCGATGGCGTCCCACAGGCCCTTGTAGGTGCCCTCGTACAGGGAGCCCGGACCGCCCTGGGTGATGCAGGGGATGAAGTGCTTGATGCCGCAGGATTCCATGGCGTTGATCGCGGCCTTTTCGCAATCGGCCTGGGTCCAGCCGTCGAAGTCCACCTGCTTGTTGTCGATCTCGCCCATGAAGGTCATCTTGCCGCCGTACTGCTTCACCAGCTCCGGCACGTTGTTGGAGTGCATGCAGCCCTGCCACACGTCGATGCCCATTTCGATCATGATCGGCACGATGTTGGCGCAATAGCTGTCGGAGTGGTGGATGATGATCTCCACGCCGTGGGACTTGTAATAGCCGTAGATCTGCTTGTAGGCGTCCAGGAAGAAGTCCTCGAAGGCGGAGGGCCGCAGGAAGGAGTTCTGCTCGCTGCCGAAGTCGTCGTGGTGGAAGATGGCGTCGGGATGCAGGTTGGAACAGATGCCCTCGGCCAGCTCCAGCTCCCAGTCGGTCAGATACTTGATCAGATCGTGCATCTCATCCGGGTACTCCATGTAATTCATCAGCGCTTCCTCGATGGAGCACAGGTGATGGCACTGCTCGAACAGGCCGGGGGCGATGAAGGAGGCCTTGTAGGCCTTCGTGCCGTCCACCGCGGCGTACATGCCCTTACACACGTCCCACAGCTCGTCCGGGAACTTCAGCGACGGCGCGTGGACGTAGTCCTGCCAGTGCTCGATGTCCTTGACCACGATCTTCTCCGGCGTGTGCACCGGGAACGCGCCGGGCACGTTGGCCGGGAAGGAGTTGGTGACGCCCCAGCCGTTGACCACGTTCTCCTGGCCCCGCTTCAGCAGGGGCTGGGACAGCATGTAGGGGTGCATCAGCAGGGAAACGGCCTCGTACTGGTTGACGAAGCGATCGGGATTGCCGCCGCGAATGACCTCGCGCATGTTCTCTTTTGCCGTCAGCATGTTGTGATTCCTCCCTTGTCGATGGTGTGCATTTGTGCCGGTTCCGCATTTTCACGCATTTGATGATTGCACCGGTTTGTGCAATTCCGCTGATAAAATACTAACATTAACAGGATGGACTGTCAATTATTTTGCGGTTGGTGAAATGATTTTCCTCAGTTTGTGTATATTCAAACTTTACAATCCGCAATTTTGAGGATATAATTGAG